>JAACFF010000207.1 GCA_009937635.1 Chloroflexota bacterium | reverse complement strand
ATATAGTAAGCCAGGTCGGAAAGACGAACATCACCCAAGCTGATATCGACCGTGCTGACAATGGCCGCGCCAATGAGCCAACCGGCCAATATCAGGCCAATCACCAGGCGGTCGAGAGATTTACCCAATGCTTTATCCAGCTTGGTGACCTCTTTGGAGACATCGCTGACATCTACATGAACGCTCAATTTCCCCTTCTCATATTGGTCCAGCCATTTTGTGGTCGCTTCCACCAGGTTGGGAATTCGATAGATGACCTCGCGCGAGCTGCGTGACACTTGTTTGCGTACCTGCTCGCCAATGTATTCGGTATTGGCCTGCTGGCGCATCAACATCATGCTACTTTCAACAGCCACCTCTGAAAGGTAAATTTCTGGTTCCAGGCGGCGGATGATTTCATCTGCCTGCATGAGGGTCTTAAAGACCAGGGTAAAATTGGGATCGAGTCGCAGTCCATTACGGCGCAGCATGTCCTGTAGGGCGGTAAAAACATAGGACATATCCGCCTCGGTATCACCTAAGAAGCGCTGCCCAAAGCGATCCATATTTTCTAAGAACTGTCCTTCGTCAATGGTCCTTCCCGGCAGTGGCTTGCTAAGGCGTAGAGCCGCTTTGCCCATGTTATAACCGTCTTGTTCGACCATGGAAACGAGCAAATCGGCCAGAGCCATACGCTGCATGCGGTTCAATTCCCCCATCAAGCCCATATCCAAAAAGCCAATCTGGCCTGTTTCTAGATTAACCATGACATTTCCCGGATGCGGATCGGCATGGAAAAAGCCGTCAAACAAGGTTTGCTTAACCATGGCGTGGACGAATTCTCGCGCCAGAATCCCTTTATCTATGCCTGCTTCTGTAATGGCGGGCACGTCGCTGATTTTAACACCGGCGACGAAATCCATCGTCAGTACTTTGGTGGACGAGAGATCACCATACACGGCCGGAATACGGACGAAATCGAATTGGGCCATGTTGCGGGAAAGAAGCCGGATATTGGATGCCTCGTTCCGATAATCGAGTTCATACAAGATACCCTCGCTGAACTCTTTTACCAGCCCGCGCAGATCAATCTCTTTTGCCCAAACCTGGCGCTTCTGAATACGCTTTGCCAGGTCATTCATCACATTCAGATCCGCTTTGACCGTAACGTCAATGTTGGGGCGTTGGATTTTCACCACCACGGGTGTGTCGTCGTGTAGCGTAGCCCTGTGAACCTGCGCCGTCGAGGCGGCGGCAAAGGGTTCTTTTTCGAAGGAAGCGAACAGCGTTTCCGGCGAATCGCCTAATTCATCAATCAAGATTTCTCGTGCGCTCTCGTAAGGAAAGGGAGGAACATTGCTTTGCAGCCGTTCTAATTCAGCTTCCCATTCTGGAGGTAATTGTTCGGCGCGGCTGCTGACGATCTGGCCGAATTTGACAAACGTCGGCCCCAGTTCTTGCAGCATATGCCTAATTTTTTCCGGCAGTTCCATTTCGTGGATGGGGTCCACGTCGCGGAAAATAAGCTCTTGCATGAAGGTCCTGAAGCGGGCTAACGGCGTCATTTCCACGACGATATCTTTCGTATATCGTTCGATGATGTCCATGATCTGGACAACGCGCAGGTTCTCGGCAATCAAGTTGCGCCGTCCGGACGATAAATAACCGACCCAGCGCCAGTAAAACTGGGACTCTATGCCGCTGTGAAACTCCGGCTTATCGAGGCCAAAGAAAGCCTCCATTACTACCACGGCCAGGGCCATAAGGGCGCCACCGAGGAGGATCCAAATCAATTCAGGATCCTGAACTACAAAAGAATCGGGCGCTATTATGGTAAGCAGCCAGAAGAGGAA
Organism: Chloroflexota bacterium; assembly: GCA_009937635.1. GTDB lineage: Bacteria > Chloroflexota > Anaerolineae > Promineifilales > Promineifilaceae > JAACFF01. The sequence goes on along the minus strand of JAACFF010000207.1, from coordinate 8,812 downwards.
GGCATTGAGAACAAAGACAAACAAGCCCATGGTGCGCACCAGGAGACGGGCGGTTAAGAGCAGGACAAACGGCCGAATCAGGGCATTGATTAGACCCATGAGCATGCCATAGATAATATAGGTCGCGCTGATGTCGATGACGCCCGGTATGATGGGGCCGACTTTTAAGCCTGGTATTAAGATGATGGTGATGGACAAAGCCAGGGCGTTAACGAGAATACGAATGGCGAAGTAGATCATGATTTTTCCTGTTAAACTAAGGCAAGGGCTAAAATATTCTGATCTAAACAGAAGGCAGTATCCACAGTGCCGTCGAACACGACCTAAAGGAGTAACTTCAATCATGTCCATTTTAACTTGACGAGGCTCCGCGTCAAGTCGATCTATCTACTTGGGCCACAGTGAAGTGTATCTTATGGTATTATACAGGGCATTGGCTTAATCTGTGAGTGTTTAGCTAGTCAGAAACGGAGATTACAGCGCGTGTGATGAAGATACGGATATCCGGGGCCAAGGAACATAACCTACGCGACATCGACGTTGAGTTTGGCGAAGGGCTCACGGCCGTAACTGGCGTTTCCGGATCTGGCAAAACCTCGCTGGTTTTTGACACGCTTTACCACGAAGCACGCCGGCGGTTTCTGGAGGTGCACGCGCTTGGAAGCGTCGCCGAACGCCTTGTGCCGGCCAATGTAGACGCAATCACCGGTCTTGGTCCGGCCGTGGCCATTGGTCAGAATTTGCTCAACCGCAATCCGAACTCTACTGTGGCTTCGGCTACCGGCCTATCGCCTTTCCTGCGAATTCTCTATGCACGGTATGGGGACCGTGCCTGTCCAAACTGCGCCACAGCGCTACTCTTTTACTCTGAGGATGAAGCCGTCGACCGCCTGCGGTATTTGGTTCAGGGCGGACCGTGTTCTATCTATGCTTCGTTGGTACGCAGCGCGCCTGGCAGCCATGCAACCTTACTACAACTCCTCGGACAGGAATTTGGGCAGGGGGCGCTGCGCGTAAACGGCCGTGAATTCGTAGACGGCAGCAGTCTCGATCCGGCACAAGGCCATGATATTGCCGTCAAGGTTGCCAGCCTTACTAACGATCACTCCTTGGCCAAGGAAGCGCGTGAGGCTGTGCACAACGTGCTTGCCCTTGGCGCCGTCGTTTTGACTGCACACACAAATTCTTCCTGCGAGATATTGTCTTTGGCCCCGGTATGTACGGCATGCGGCCACTGGTTTAGCGAACTCGATCCAACTCATTTTCACCGGCTATGTCCATATTGTGAAGGGGTGGGTTGTGAGCGTTGCGCGCATACCGGTATGCTGCCTGAAGCGGCGGCCGTGCGTTGGCAAGGGCTGACTTTGCCCGATCTGCTGAGCCAAAGCGTGGTAGAAGCACAGAAGTTGTTTTCGGCAGCGGTATTTCCTGGTTCTGCGCAACGCCTACGAATGGAGATCGATCGCCGGCTGGCGGCGTTGCTGCAAGTTGGACTGGGTTATTTAAGTCTGGACCGCCCCTCGCCTAGCCTCTCTCGAGGCGAGGCTCAGCGTGCGCGTCTGGCCGTTACCTTTACGAGCCGTTTGGAAGATATGCTACACGTCTTCGACGAGCCGACTATCGGCCAGCATGCGGCGGACACGGAACGATTTCTGCCGATACTACGCGATTTACCCGGCCCTGTTGTTTACGTAGAGCATGATCGTGCCGCAACCGCCGCGGCAGACCAGGCGATCGATCTGGGTCCAGGGGCTGGAGAAGAGGGCGGACATGTACTTTTCAGCGGCCCGCCAAGCGATCTCTGGCAGGCAGATACGCCAAGCGGCCGTTTCTTTAGCGGGCGGCAACAAATACCATGTCCTAATGTCCGGCCGCAAGTGCAAGAATTCCTGGAAGTGGGCGGAGCTTTCCGTCACAACCTACGGGATGTCAATGCTCGCTTTCCCCTAGGCCGGCTAACGGTGGTCAGCGGTGTTTCCGGATCTGGCAAGAGCACGCTCGTTGAAGATGTGCTGGCCGCTTCGCTATCTGCTGGCGAGCCGACCGGTTGCCTAGCGTTCACCGGCCCCTTACTGAAACCAGTGCTGGTCGATCAAAGCCCAATCGGCCGCAATCCACGTTCCAACCCGGCGACCTATACCCAATTATCAGCATTTATTCGCGATCTTTTTGCCAATGCGACCGGCCTTTCCCCCTCTCATTTCTCCTTTAACCGGCCGGAAGGCGCCTGTAGCTCGTGTAGCGGTATGGGGGCAATCGAAATCAAGATGCGTTTTCTACCGTCTAGCTGGATCCCGTGCGCGGCTTGCGGGGGATCGCGCTTTTCTGATGAGGTGTTGACAGCGAGCGTCGATTTTGACGGCCGTAGCCTGTCCATCGCCGATATATACCAGCTATCCGTTTCTGAGGCGGCAAGCTTATTACCCGCTTCGCCCTGGCTGGCATCACCAAAACAGCGCTCAGCCCAGCGTATCTTGCAAGCTTTGTTGTTCGTCGGATTGGACTATCTACGGCTAGGCCAACCGTCACCCAGCCTTTCCGGCGGCGAAGCGCAGCGCGTTAAATTGGCAAAGTTCCTGGGTAGGCGCTCGCTGGACCAGAACCTGCTCATCTTGGACGAGCCGACCACCGGTCTCCACCCACAAGATGTGTCACAATTACTGCGCTTCCTCGATAGGCTGGTTTCTGCAGGAGGGTCGGTGGTTGCGGTCGAGCACAACCTGGATTTCATTAAGGCCGCCGATTGGGTTATTGATCTAGGCCCTGGGGCCGGCCCGAATGGAGGATGCGTCTTGTACGGCGGACCAGCCACAGAGCTGATCCATGTTGCAGGATCCCCAACGGCCGATGCGCTGCAGAATTACCAGGAGCCGATTTCTGCTTTGCCGCCTTGCGCTTCATCGACCCCGCGCCGTTCGCAACAGATCGCCATTGAGAACGCTACGGTTCATAATCTACAGAGTGTAAACGTCACTTTTCCAAAAAATCGTCTAACCATTGTCACCGGCGTATCCGGTTCCGGCAAGTCTAGCCTTGTTCAAGATGTCTTGGAAACGGAAGCCCGGCGCAGGTTCCTGGAGACGCTCTCACTTTACGAACGGCAAGGGCTGCGTGAAGGAACGGCGGCCCTGGTGGGGAAGGTAACAGGATTGGGGGTGGCTATCTCCGTGGGCGGAGACAAGCGATCTATACGCGATCAGCGCGCAACCGTAGGCAGCGCCACCGAAGTAGCTCGCCATCTGGCAGCGCTGTTGGCCTGGACCGGCGAGCGCCGCTGCTTGAACTGTGGCCAGTTAATGATACTTGAACGAAGCCGCTATTTCGGCGGTTGGCGCTGCCCGGCATGTGGGGAACATGCGTTTGCCGAAGCGCGGCACTTCTCCCCCACCACTTACGCCGCGGCTTGCCAAACCTGCAATGGGGTGGGCACATTGCAGATCCCAAATCCGGAAAAGCTGATCATTCACCCCGAAAAGCCGCTTTGTGGCGGTGCCATGTATTCGCCCGGGTTCTTCCCCAAAGGTTACCTTTGTAAGCCGTTTAATCATGGGTACGATATGGTTTGTGCTCTGGGCGAGAGGTACGGTTTTGATCCTGCAAACACGCCCTGGAACAAGATGCCCGCCGCGGCTCAGAACGCTTTTCTTTTTGGTGATGAGGAGCCGATGCAGGTAACGCTGCGCTCGCGCACCCGTACCAGTTGTAGAGAGATCGTTTATCCCGGTTTCTATGGTTTCATCCGTGACTGGGACGTGGGTGGCACCTATACTGATACACGGCCGTGTCCGAGTTGTGAAGGGGCGAAGCTGCGTCGCGAATACCTGGCGGTAACCTTGGGTGGTTATAATGTGCACCAACTGAGCAGTATGGCGCTGGGTAAGTTGGCCGGTGTAGTCGCTGCCTTGCCAGAGCAGCGGGAAAGAATGGTTCCGCAGCAGATGCTCCAGGCCAGTCTGGACAAGATCAATCGCCGCTTGCGCTTCCTAATAAGGGTGGGCCTTGATTATTTACATCTCGATCGTCTGGCATCGACTCTTGCCGCCGGAGAAGCGCAGCGAATCAAGATTGCGGGCTTATTGGGCAGTGGATTGACTTCGTTGACTGTGCTCCTTGACGAACCGACAAGGGGCTTGCACCCTTCGGAAGTGGACGCCCTCATCGGCGCTCTGCACGAATTACGTGATGAAGGCAACACGGTGATTGTTGTCGAGCATGACCTGGGTCTGATCCGCGCTGCGGACCATCTCGTGGACATAGGTCCAGGCGCTGGCAGCGCTGGCGGGCGTATCGTCGCCCAGGGCAATCCGCAGGCGGTAGCGCAGGGGGACACGGCCACGGGTCGTTGGCTGCGTCATGCTACGCTTGCCCAACCGCTCCTTTCGCCGCGTCGAGCAAGCGGCTGGCTGCTGATCCGCGGCGCGCGGGCAAATAATCTCCATGGTGAGGACGTCAGGCTGCCGCTGGGGATGTTGACCGGTATTTGTGGCGTTTCCGGGTCTGGCAAGAGCACGCTGTTGATTGACACGCTGGGCCGATTCCTGGCCCCTAGGAAACAGACCACCTCAGTCGCTTATGAACCTATCGAACCGGGTGCATACGATAGCATTGAAGGCGCGCCAGGGCGCACTATCCTGGTTGATCAGGCGAAAGCGGGTGTTACCAGTCCGCTTGCGTTTTTGGGGCTGGAACGGCCGTTGCGTATCCTCTATGCGGCAACAGGCGATGCCATTGCCCTGGATCTGGCAGAAGATGCCTTCCGCCGAAATTGCTCAGCTTGCAAAGGGCGGGGACTGCAACGATTGGATATGGGCTTTCTGCCTCCAGTACACACATCGTGCGAGATTTGCCAGGGAACTGGGTTTTTGCCTGAAGCGTGGCAGGTGCGGTGGGGTAATATTTGCCTGCCCGATCTCGTATCTTTGACTGTCGATCAGGCGTATGAATTACTTCAAGATCAGACGACACTGGTACGGCCGTTGATTGCCGTACGAGAAGTTGGTTTAGGTTATCTTGTACTACGCCAGCCGGGCTTTTCTCTTTCAGGTGGCGAGGTGCAACGACTGAAGATCGCCAAAGAGCTGTCGCGCAGGACGCGCGCACAAACGCTCTACATCCTCGACGAACCGACAGTGGGGTTACATATGGCGGATGTGCAGCGCCTGACCGGCGTCTTGAATAAACTTGTTGAGCAGGGTCATAGCGTGGTGGTCATTGAACACCATGTATCACTTCTGGCGGCATGTGACTGGATCATAGAGTTGGGTCCGGGTGGCGGTCCACGAGGGGGCCGAATAATCGCTGCCGGAACTCCACAACGAGTGGCAGCAGGCGATACGCCAAGTGCATCTTATCTGCAGGAGGCCCTGGCTCGTGAGAAAGAGGGCAGAGGCTTATGAACTCCTTATGGATTCCTCTTCTGCTGGCCGCCCCCTCTCCCAGCCTACGCTGGCTCGTTTTACGCGATCTGTTGCGACGGCCTGAAGACGATCCCGAACTGCTTGAATTGGAATCATTGCGTCTCTCCGATCCGCTGGTCATTGGTTTGCTAGAAGCGCAGACGGCCGAAGGATTTTGGCCAGGATTTGGCCTTTCAGGTAACAAGGGCACACTCCAGGGTACAAGCCAGGCGCTGGTGAGGCTGGGTACTTTGGGATTTGGGCCAGATTTTCCTGCCGTGCGGCGCGGAGCCGAGTTTCTATTTAGGCAACAAAAGAAGGATGGCTCATGGCCACTTTCGAGCGATCTGGAGCGTGGCAGAACCAGCAACTATGACATGATCCCGCTGCAAACGGCGATGCCCTTACGTGGATTGGCGACCGCCGGATATGCTACTGATCCGCGCGCCGAACGCGCCTTCGAGTGGCTGTTAGCCCAGCGTCTGGACGATGGCGCCTGGCCTACGGGCACAGCTTCAGGCACGTATGGCAGGGTAGCTGGTTACCGGCGCTTACCTCATTCTCGTTGGGGGTGCCGCTCAAATTCTACAGGTGTTTTGCTCTGCCTCGCCAATCACCCCCAGCGCCGCTTTGGTCCGGATGCACAGCGTGTTTTAGATCATCTACTATCGCGAGAGACCCGTGACCGGCATGCCCTGGGCTTTGAAGTAGCACGCATCATTGGCGCTGAAAAGACCAGGGGCCTGTTCACTTACTTCGCACAATTCGACATTGCCCTCGTGTTGGAGTTGTGCTCGTGTATCGGCGCTTCTCTGTCTGATGATCGTGTTGCTTCACTGGTTACTTACGTCCAGTCGTTGCAAGGGCCATACGGAATGTGGCAATACGTGTCTCATCCCCAGGCTTCTCGCTGGCTGACGTTCAACCTTTTGCGCTCTCTCTCCCGTATAGATGAAGGTAATGATTGGTTTAGCCTTGAGCCACGTACCCCTTTTCAACCCTACCTGCGTAGGGCACTACGCCATTAGCAAAGGTTTTTCGTGAAAAATGACAGCGACCTCGAAGCTCACCCAGCTTGACTGGCGAATTCGACGCTTTGTTTATACCTTTTGGATAGAACATGAAAGGCCACCGTTCGTGAAGGAGACGGCCGTCCAATTCGCACTGGGTAAGGACGCTGCCAGAGCTAGTTACCGGCGGCTAGAAACGGCCCACCATTGGCTCTTGGACCAAGATGTTAATCAGATTCGGATGGCCTTTCCCTTGTCGGCTGTGCCGACGTCCTACCAGGTGCACGTTCAAGGCCAATCTTTGTGGGCCAATTGCGCCTGGGATTCGCTGGGTATTCCGGCAATGCTGGATGCCGACGCCCAGATCGAAGCGCGCGATCCTCTGACCCAAGAAGTGGTTCGGTACGAAGTGCGTACAGGCATCTTGCGCGCTCCGCAAAGGGTCGTGCACTTCGTCCTGCCGGTTCGCCAATGGTACGATGATCTGATCCATACTTGAGCGACGATGCTGCTCTTCCGGTCGGAGGAGGATGTTGAACACTGGTGTAAAAGGACGAAGGAGCCGCGCGGCGAGATCGTCCCCATCTATACTGTATGGGAACTTGCCAAGGTATGGTATGCCAAGCGTATGGACGCAGATTATCGTGGGCGTACAGCCGCGGAGGTAGAGAAAATCTTTCACGATATTGGCTTGAGGTCATCTTTCTGGAAATTGGGCTGATTACGATCAATGATAACTATTGAAGGCGCATTTGAAGGGGTATGGGCCATGTAGAATAGAACTGCGCATACCAATCTACCGAATTGGGCTTGACTCATAGCTCTTGAGTGATTAAGACGGATTCATTATGATCGAGCAATCAGATCAGACCCCTTCTTCCCGACTTTATCGTCGTATTTCGTTGATGCGTTGGCTGGCGCTAAGCTTTGGCTTGTTCGTAGTCTTGATGCACCAGCTGCTAGAAGGGTTTGTTAGACGCAGTGCGGTACCCAGCTGGGAGATGATTGAGCTTGTTTACGGCATATTGATTTCCTTGACCACCTGGTTGATCATTAGTTGATGCGCCCACTCCGTTTCCGCAACGGGCGACGGCTCTACATGTGTATGGTGAAGTATGAGCAGTAAAATTCATGCGGGTCTCTCTGTCAAAGAGTGCCTTTGAGATGCTTGAGCCTATTGCGTTAAAAGGCGCACGATGGGTTCATAGGAGAGGACGGGGCAGCAATGTCCTGTCCTTATCCGACATGGCCTACTTCTGCTGTGGCCAGTCTCCTGACCGCGCCACCTACACTGCCTCGAGCAGGAGAGCAGCCCCACGGGACTGAGAGGCAGCCCAAGCTTGAGTGGTTACTTTGTCGCAATCTTTTTTTGGATCTTCTTGTAAACCCTTGACAAACTAATATAATTAATGTATCCTAATATCATTAGGTATAACTAATATCATTAGCGAGACAGATTTATGACGCTCCTCACCCCTGCCCAACGCCGTGAACGTAACCGCCAAGAAATGATAGATGGCATCCTGCAAGTCTCCCGCGACATCATGCGCGACAAAGGGGCTGCTGCCCTCAATCTCAACGAAGTTGCTCGCCGCGTCGGTGTGAAAACACCTTCCCTTTACAGCTATTTCCCCAACAAAATGGCGATCTACGACGCCGTATTCAGAAAGGGTATGGAAATGTTCGCCGAAGCAATCACCATACCGGAAGGCATATCTGGGTGGGATTGTTTCCAGTATGTTTTTGAAGCCTATATGAGTTTTGCAGTGGAAAACCCCGAACTGTACCAGATCCTGTTCGAGCGCCCTGTACCAGGTTTTGTGCCCTCAGAAGAAAGCATGGCCTTTAGCATAGCATCATTAAATAGAGGACGAGAAGAAATGGCAGAGATCATTGCTGAGATCGGGATCGATCCCGGCGTGCCCATAGAACAAGCGATGGACCTGACTATCGCCTTAAGCCACGGTATCACAGCCCAACATATGGCCAACGAACCACACCTCCCTGTAGGTGAAGGGCGTTACGGCAGCCTGATTCCCCAGGCTGTTGCCCTTTTCAAATCCGCATGGGGCAGGAATTTAAGCGATAATGAAGTTGACGGGGCGAACTAGAATAGTTGTCAATCGAGAGAATCCAGAAATCCCAACATAGCCGAAGGAGAATATCATGCAAGCAACCCAAACAATCCCCACATACCAGACTCATTCCCATCCGCTCGCAGCCCAGATCTCCAAATTGTCACACAAAGAGGCTGCTGAATTGGCCAGAACTGAACTTGATCAATTCATCGCTCTCGTTGAATCCCTAGCCAGGGATGAATGGGATCGGCCGACGATGTGCAGCAAATGGAATGTACGGGACATTCTCGCTCACCAGGCTGGCGCCTACGCAGCAGGCGCCAGTTTT
>JAACFF010000206.1 GCA_009937635.1 Chloroflexota bacterium | reverse complement strand
ACCCTCGGTGCGCGATTCCAGCGCTGCAATTTCCTGGGCGGAGAGATGGAGTCCCATTGTCTGGTTAAGAAAAGCAGCTACCTCTTCAGATGAAAAGCGCAGATTGTGGGCACGTATCTCTGTCATATGCCCGCTGGCACGGAGGCGCGAAAGAGGCAGAGAGGGATCAAAACGGCTGGCGATCACCAGGTGCAATTGGGAAGGTAGATGTTCGATAAGGAAGAAAACAGCTCTGTCGACCGCCTGGGCTTCAATCACATGATAGTCATCAAGGACAAGAAAGACATCGTTCGGCAGTTCATCTATTTCGTTGAGTAAAGCGGTCAGGATCATCTCCACGTCAACTGCCTCGGAAGATTGAAGGGCGGCCACCAATCCCTTGCCCACATCACTGTCAATAGTTTGCAATGCGGCAATCAAATAGGCCAAAAAGCGTGCCAAATCATTCTCCCCTTCCTCCAATGAAAGCCAGGCTGTATGGGGTCGCAGTTCAGATTGCTGCACCCAGGCGCTAAGCAGCGTTGTCTTACCAAATCCGGCCGGAGCGGAGATGAGGATGAGTTTGTTGCCAAGCTTTGGCGCCTGGTTGAGGCCTTTGATCAGATGGGCGCGGGGAATGAGAGACGGCCGTAATGGCGGAACAGTCAATTTCGTACGCAGCAATGTTTCAGGCATGCGTACATTATAATGGTCGCACCCATCCACAACCAATTATAAATGAGTTACACAATATCCTGAGTACCTGCTAAACTCAAGCGGTTAATCTATGGAAGAAAACGTCCTTTTCGCCCTGCTTTTGATCACTGGCCTTGCCGCCGTGATCCCCGTCCTTGCCAAGCGCCTTGACCGCTTTGGCATCCCCATCGTGGTCTACGAAATTCTCGCCGGCATGTTGGTCGGCATCAGCGGGCTAAATCTCATTGAGCCCTCACCCATCCTGACATTTCTGGCCGAGTTCGGATTCGCTTTCTTGATGTTCCTCTCCGGCCTGGAATTGGATCTAAGGCTGCTAAATCCAGCCCGTCGCGCGCCGGGCAGTGAACGTCGCTATACACAACCGCTCCCGCTTGGTATTCTGATTCTGCTAGGCACCCTGTTACTGACCTTTATCGCTGCGGCTTTCTTTGCTCCTGAAGGGGCTACCAGCAACCCCATGCTCCTGGGCTTGATTCTCAGCACCACCTCGTTGGGAGTGGTCGTTCCGGTGATGAAAGAACGCGGCTTGACTAGCTCACGCTTTGGGCAGTACATTCTGGCCGCCGCCTCCATCGCCGATTTCGCCACTTTGCTCCTGCTCACCACCGTCATCGCCGTGTTGAGCCGCGGGCTGACGCTGGATTTGCTCCTGATTCCCTCCTTGCTGCTCTTATTTATTTTGGTGGCGCGCTTTTCGCTGCGCGCCACGCAGGGCGGCCGTTTCCAGAAGGCGCTCAACAGCATTTCCAGCGCGACTTCACAAATTCGCGTTCGTGGTGCCATCGCCCTCATGGTTGCCTGGGTGGTTCTGGCCGAAGCCTTTGGCGTAGAGTTGATCCTCGGGGCATTCCTGGCCGGCGCAATCGCCGGATTGATAACCGGGTATGAAGATTCGGGGGCGCGGGAAAAATTGGATGCCATCGGCTATGGCTTCTTCATCCCCATCTTTTTCATTATGGTCGGCGTGCAATTTAATCTGCAAGCCGTACTGGATTACTCCCAAGGGCTCTTATTGCTCATCTGGCTAATCGTCGTCGCCTTTATCGTCAAAATCGTGCCTGCGCTGCTACTCAAGCTGCGCTTCACGTGGAGGCAAACCATCGCCGGGGGCACGTTGCTCTCCTCCCGTCTCTCACTGATCATCGCCGCTTCGGCCATTGCCGTGAGCATGGGTTTGATCAGCAATACGGCCAATTCAGCCGTCATTCTGCTGGCGATTGTCACCGTCACCATCTCTCCTTTTCTTTTCAATCGCATCTACCCGAAAAAAGAGGAGCAGCTTCGCAGCGGTATCATCGTCGTCGGACAAGATCAGCTGGCGGAATATATCATCGAACGTATGCAGCAGCACAGCGGTGAAGCAGTTGCCGCCATCTGTCCCGATCAAGTCCGCGTAAAATTGTTCCAGGATCTTGGCGTGACCGTCATCGATGGGTGCGAGGGTTACGATAAAGCGCTTGAAGAAGCGCGAGCGGCTCAGGCCCGCGTGCTAATAGACCTCACCGCCACTGCGGCGGAAACTCTGGAAGTTTGCCGACTTAGCAAAGAACAATATCGCATCCCTCTGGTCGTATCCAGGATCGCCGATGTCGAGCATATCCCCTATTTACAGGCCATAGGCGTCAGGGTCGTTCAACCAGAACTGGCCACCGCCATGGCCTTGGAGGGTGCGATCCGCTACCCGACCATCTTCGACGTTCTTGGTCACAAGACAGAAGAAATCGATGTCAACGAGATCGTGGTCACCAATCGCCGCCTTACCGGCATACGCCTGAGAGAGATTCGACTGCCCGGAGACGCGCTTGTCCTCAGTCTACAAAGGGACAGCTCAGTTATGATCCCGCATGGGGATACCGTTATTCAATTGCATGACCGCCTGGATTTGATCGGAAGCCCGGGCTACCTGGAAGCAGCGGCCGACCTGTTAAAAGGGTAAGCTGAATAGATCGACGCCAGGTACAGCCTGCCTGGCATTCCTTTTAATGATTCTGCAAGATGGGCTGCTTTGCGCTCCCCACGCCAATTCATGACTCCGCCTCGTACCGTTCTTGCAGCCGATCGCGGACGCCCTGCGCCAGGTAACATTGCACAAGAGCCTGCGGCTTATCGACGACATCCCAAAATAATCCGGCCCCCCGCTCCAACGTGCCATAAAGCGGTTGCTGCAAGATGCCGCGGCCGTTTATCGGGTTTTTTCGCCAGATGGTGACCCACAACAAGTACTCGGGCATCAACGTCGGCCGTACATGTTGCGCCAGCCAGACAACCGCCGCATCATCCGATACAAATCTTCGTTTCGCTTTTCTATGCATAAATCCTCCTTTTTCATTATGCCACAGCACAACAGTATAGCACAAATGTTCTACAAACACTTCACGCCTTTTTCACATATGCAAAAAAGATGCCAGCTTTGACAAAGCTGGCATCTTTGAGTTGTTGAGAAAGCTGGCGGCCTAATATTTATTCGACAGAAAGCACGAAGAAAATCACGTATAGCGTAACGGCCGCAACAACAATCGAAATCGGGTAGATCCAATCAAACACATTGTCGATACTGTTGGCCAACTCCCCTTGCCCATTGATTTCCAAGCGCCGTAAATAGACGTTGTAGACTACCACCAAGGCGCTGATGACAAAAGTGAGCACCATCACCGCGTCGAGAAAGGTCACATAACCGAGTCGCGGATAATTGTCTGCCAGGCTAAAACTGAAAGCGATGAACACCAACAGATTGGCGCTGGCCACCTCGATGCGCATCGCGTAATCGCGCAAGAAGAAAGTCACCCACAGAACACCGAGGATCAAGAGCACCGGCACAAAGACCTGGAGCAGGTAATAGTTAATATGGCGTGGGCCGCCAAAACTAAAAGTGAATCGGGAAGTCTCCATTCGCGTACTGGCTTGCTCGCTGCTGATTGCCGTCTCGAATTCGCCTATCTGGAATTCATCCTCCCCATGTTCGGCGCTGATCTCACTATATCCTTCCAGATCGGTGAAGTAATAAAATTCCTCAGGGAAAATGGAGTCAATGCGGATGATGAACTCCTCTGTATCAAAGGGGTACTGGCGGAAATCAAAATCCACCTGCAAGTTGGTCGTGAAGCGCTCAAAATACAGTGCGCGGCCATCCTGCCAGATCACCGCCACGCGGTTTTGCGTCCAACGATTGCCTTGCTGGTTAAAGAGCGTGAAGTCAGGCCACAGCCCTCCCGTCTCGGCGATGAACTCGCCGAAGTTTTGCTCGGTAAACGTCTTAAATGTACAGTCACACTCGTCGGGGCTGAAGGCCAGGTCCGGATCTTCCCACTCCATCTGCAAGCTGGCAGCAGCATTAAAGAACTCATTCTGTTCGTCAACCTCGATGATCTGCTGCATCTTCACCCCAATCGCCACCGGGATCGGCTCCTTGATGATACCCTCGTCACTATGTTCCGCTTGCCCAGACATTACTTCCGGGGCATTAACGCCAACCAGTAGACGATAATCACCGCTGCTGCCCTCATCCTCGCAGCAGCCATCAATGCGCACCGCAAAACCCCGGCCTCTGTCATCGACGGTATATTCCAAGGAGGCGCTGCCCGCTTGCCCGCTTACATTAGCCGCAGCCACCGGCTTATCCGCATAATTGAGTAAAGTCAAGGTCGGGCGCAAATCACCCGCAGTCGTTTCTACAAATGCTGAAATCGTGTCTCCAGGCCGGACCTCTTGTAGGTTAAAAATAACTTGCGTTTCCCCTCCCTCGATACTGCCCTCGATCGCTTCCACGGCCGCGCCAGCCGCCGACGCTTCCCGGTCCAAAAAAGCGAATTGTTCACCGCTTGCGCTGTTCTCGCCGCTTAGCACTTGTGGCGCATTTAGGCCCACTACCAATTCATAATCGCCAGAGGTAGCTTGTCCCAAAATGGTCAGCGCATCGGTGACAACCAGGCGATAATCACCATTGGCCGGCACCGCGAAAGAGAAAGCAGCCGCCAATCCCTGCCCGCCATCGTCATCCCAGACCAGCATGATGTCGTCAAGCGCTTCCTGCGCGGCGATCAGCGGATCACGGCCGTCCACCACCGCCTCTTCAATCGCGCCTTGATAGCGCTCCTCAATAGTCCCGGCTTTTATGTCCGCATCAACCAATCCCATGATCGGATCCAGATTGCCCGACGTGCCCCTCAAGCTGACCGAGAGCGTTTGCCCCTGCTGCAAATCCGGTAACACATACCAATAGAAATCACCAGGGCGAATGACGCCCCGCTCCACCTGCACCTGTCCTTCTTCTTCCTGCGCCTGCCCAACTCCCACAAGCAAGAGCAGAACCAGAAAGGCTAATAAGGAGATCACCCTGTGGAGAGCTTTTACAGGCAATGGGTTGGCTGAATTTCCAGACATAGACCTAAGCATATCAAACCGCGATAAACAAGCAATTATCAGCCAAAATCTAGCAATGAACAATTAGTAATTAATTATTAACATTTAATTGATACTTGGTGCAAAAGTGAGTAGAATAATGGCGTAGAATTGACTTCCCACCCTGTCAATCTGCGAAATCACCCGAACGCGAAGCGGTCGTTCAACGACACAAAAATCATTTGATGGAGATTTGTTGAATGTTTCCACAGGAGACGCCTTCGATGACTACAATAGACGAGCTAGATGCCAACGAAGATTGGAGACATGCCCGCCGAAAACTCTTGTACGAGGAGGTCGTATGCCTTGTAAAAAGATGCTCTGTAGATCTCCTATCGTTCGAGGATGTGCGCCGAGGTCTGCACTTGCAGCGAAGGATATCCCGTGGTTTCCGGGAGATTCCTTTGCAGCAAGTACGAGGCAGCGTCGGCCGTTTTGACGACTTCAGCTCCGCCTTCCTACCACGCAAGGACTACATGCGTGAGCGTTGGGAAGGCGTCGACGTGGCCATGAGGGAGGGCAAAACGCCGCCTATCGAAGTTTACCAGGTCGGCGAGGCTTACTTTGTGGTCGACGGCAACCATCGCGTCTCCGTCGCCCGCCAGCGCGGTCACGACACCATTGAAGCTTACGTGACCGAGTTCATGACCCCGGCTGGACTAAGCGGAGAAGCCAACATCGACGAACTGCTGATCAAGTCTGAACAGACCGCATTTTTGGAGAAAGCAGGAGACGCCAACGCCGAAGTCGCCCAATCGTTGGTTTTCACCTGCTCAGGCTGTTATGAAGAGGTGGCCGAACAGATTGAATTGTATCGCGAAGATGCACAGGCAAAGGAGCAGGCACCCATCTCCTTTGAGCAAGCCTTCTCAGCCTGGTACAACGAAGCGTATGCGCCTTCCATCGAAGCGATCCGCAAGAACGACCTTATGTCCAAATTCCCCGACAGAAGCGAATCCGACCTCTACGTCTGGGCCTTGCAAAACAATGAGATTCTAGAGCAGCTAGATCTCGCCGATGAACAGTCTGCCCCAAAAGAGTAATCAACAAGAGGCGCATCTGTTGATGCGCCTCAAGAGAAATGTTCTTCTAGCTAATCAGGATGGGTCACAATCGTTGAGTGTTATCCGTTAGCTGTTAATTGCTTCCCTAGATTCGGTTTTCGTACGGCTCAATCTCCCAAGCGCGGTTGGCGCGCAGCTGCACGACGACGCCGGCGATGACCAGTATAATGGCGAAGATAAACCAGAAGGGCGAATCCGAGAGCGCGTGCTGTACTGGGTTTTCAGCCAACTTGGCCACTG
The DNA here is from genome assembly GCA_009937635.1 of Chloroflexota bacterium. Classification (GTDB taxonomy): domain Bacteria; phylum Chloroflexota; class Anaerolineae; order Promineifilales; family Promineifilaceae; genus JAACFF01. The sequence continues at coordinate 4,248 of JAACFF010000206.1, read as the reverse complement.
TCAAGCCGGTAAGGCCAAACATGAAGGTGCCCACTATCACCAGCGTCCCGCCCACAGAAGTAGCAAAGATGATCACGTACTTCTGCAGGTTAAAGCGGAATGTAATAACAATAACCACAATGGCCAGGGCGATGCCCACCAGCCACACCAGGAAGCCGCCGTCGAAACCGATCAGGTTCATAAAACCCACGCCTATCGCGTAGCCCAATGAACCGGCGACAATGGCGATGGCAATGGCGTAGAAAAAGTACGCCAATAAGGCAAAGAGTACGCCGACGACAAAGCCGACTACCCAACTTGTTACTGTGGCAAAGAATTCCTGGCCAAACAACAAGGTCACCGTGTGCGCCCCCAGACCAAAACCAAAGAAGAAACCCCAAATGGGCAGCAAAATCAAGAATAATCTATACCCGCCAAACAAAATGACGGCGCCCAAGAATAGGGCGATCAACGTTGCGCAAAAAAGTTCAAAACCCATGGTTATTTACCTCCTTAAGGTACCAAAGCGATCTTTCGGCCTGCAGATGTGATCATCCAACCAAAGCCAGTAGATCCAAATAAAAACTGTAATGCGTGATTGAACATCTGGTAGGGTATCACGCTTCGATGGACCGTTGCACGTCGCCGGTGGCAACGGCCGTATCTGGACATTATATCATTTCCAGTATTTTAGGTAAATGAAAAGAAACCCAGAAACTAGACATAACCGGGTTTTAGATTGAATCTCAACCAGCGGGACTATGCACCGGATCGCTGTCCTCACCCGTGCCCAGTCCCGCCTCTTTATCCAGCTTGCCCCACGCCCGGCGATAAGCGATTGGAGCGCGTTTGGCTACTGGCTCAGCGCGTACTAGCTCCGTCCAACGCGCGGTCGCCTCATCCGCTTCGCTGGCACATTGGGCCACAAAAACGCTCCTGGCCTGCCGGGATTCTGACTGCAGCTTGGCCGCTTCGTTAAGAAAACGCGCCTCCATCTCATCACGTTCCATGCTGTACCGGGCCAAACGCGTGCTGTAATCGCGCAGCACCTCCCGGTGCAAAACCTCATGACGCCACCATTGAGAGGCGTGACTATATCGTCCCGTCGGCGTTGCCCCTAGATCGGGTAAGCCGGCGTCGATCCATACCGGTTTAAAAATCGAGGTACAGGGAGCCGACGTGCCAGTGATCCAATGCGTCTGCTGCTCGGCCGCTAGATGCGAAACCAGTGATCCCGTGGTCTGGCTCACACGCACCGGCGCGGGACCGGCGTGCATACAGGGCGGGTTGGCGATCAATCCTTTGCCCGGCGTGTAATCCAGCCCCGCCTTAGGGCCATGATCGCGCAGAACGTGCATCATCACTTCGGCCGTGATCTGTCCCTTTTTCTCTTCTAAGAGCCCGGTCAGGCGCTGCTGGCGCTCGTCTCCGTTGCCAAAAATGGTGTAAATATGGCTGGCGGAGAAGCCGGAGCCGCCATAACTTGCCTTGAAGTTGAAATTCGCTTCTTGCTTACACCAACCTTGCGAGACCGCATATTCGATCAGATCAGGAGAAGCCAGGTCCCACTCCCTCTCGATGGTCAGCGTGTTGGAAGTGCCGCCGATATCTTTCACTTGACAGGCAGCCCACCGCCGGCCAGACGTCTCCAGAACCCACGCCTGCTGCGGATCGCATATCAAGAAGCTGTTGTGATAGTAAAGGGGATGGGCGTAACCGTTGCTGCCGCTCTGGCCATACTGTTGCAGCATGGAGGTTATCAAGTCTAATGCTTCGCGAGCGCTGGCTGTGCGTTCCAGGGCCAGCCGCAAGTAATCCATGCCGATCAGGCCCGGTCCCGTATCGTAGGACTCCCTGGTGAAAACGGCCGTATTGCCAATCACCAGCCCGTGTTCGTTGGCCCCCATCTCCGCGCCCCACAGCCAGGTGGGGCTGCTCAAGAGCACGGCGTTCGTCTCCGCTACTTGCGGGATATCGATATAAGTGCAATGGATGACGCTGCCTTCAGGATGTTTTGCCCGCGGAATTAAGAATACCCCCTGCGGTTCATTCGGCTCACGATCACTGTTCTTACCAAAAATCACCGACCCATCGGCCGTTACATTGCCCAAAGCCACTACATTATCACACATAAGAATAAATATCCTTCGCCATCACGCGAATCCATTTACGGTTCAACAATTGATTGTATACTGGCTTTGCCGGCACGACTAAGCCACATAATTGACTGAGATTAAGAGTTTCGCCCCGTTCATCACTCGGCGGTTGAGGCTAATGCGCCGGGAGTCGACATCACGAAGATGCCGATAGTCCCAGCGCCAACAATTTTCTGCTGATCGATAGACAGGGCACAATCCTCGGCCAATCGTGGCATCCCTTGGCGGGCGATTAAATCACGGAAATTGCGATAATGCTCGCGTCCAGCGGCAATTTTGCTGATCGTGATAAATGTTTTTCGATACCACCCTTTGAATGAACGGATAGGGCCAGGTTGAAAATCGATGATCAGGATACGGCCGTCCACCGTCCAACCCATATCCCCGGAAACTTCGGAGTTTCCGGGGATATAAAAGGCTTTTAGCGCATCATATCGATCGCCACCGTCACCGCCAGGATCACAATATCATTCTGCCCCGGTCCGACCTCCACGCCATAGGTATCACGCACACGGAACCATTTCTTGGACACTTCCGCCACCTTGGTGCGCCCTTCCTCGATCTTATATTCATGATCCAAGATATTGCCTTGCACATCCAGATCCGGCCCATCGCCGATCTTCACCACCCAGCGATCGCGTACCGGGGATATGATCGCCTTTTTGACCATGGCCAATGTATGGCCACCGTCATCTTCAATCTTCATACTGTCCTTGACCCGCGCCTTCTTCTCCTGGATCTTGGCCAGCGTATGCCCCTGCATATCCTTAAATAGCAGCGTATCGCGCACGCGCAGCGCCTTACCATCCACATGGAAAGCACGCTTCCCGTGCTGGTCCTCAATATAAGAATCCTGGCCAATAGACACCAGCTTTTGTTTCATCTGGTAACGGGCCATCCCATTACCGTCTCCACCGCTACGGTCTTCTCGTCTGTCTTGTCGTCTACGCCGTCCCATTGTCAGTTACCTCCAAAGTCTTTGTTTGTAATATGATTCCCCGAGTATACCATAATCTACGTTACTTAGTCCGTTTGTCATCCTGAACACATCAACAGGCTCCCCGAACCCTTTGTACGCGAAGCCGTCACTCAACGACATTTTTGGCTCTTAACCTGGATCCGTAACGCAAGCTTTCCAGCCGGACCCGTAACGCAAGCTTTCCAGCTTGCTCGCATCCTTGGATCGCCCGCTTCCCCAAAAGCTTCAAATTCCTCACGTGAATATCCTAAACCGACGCCAAGAATCAAACGCCCACCGCTAAGGTGATCGAGGGTGATTGTTTCTCTAGCCAACTTCCAGGGACGCCGCCGGGCGACTGGCGTAACAATAGTTAATAGATAGAGGCCGGGTGATTTGAAAAATAGTATAGTTATATATTAAAACAATTTGTTCTAATGTTTGATGTGGTTTATGTTTTTTTCCAGAAACCACATCGATTCTTGTGAGTTGGTTCATTGTCGGGTAGTCGGGTAATCGGGTAGTCGTTTAGTCATTTAATCAGGGCTGGTAAGATGACCTTAGGCGCTGTTTGGGAGATCGTGGCGTTGGTACGGCCGTGTTTTCTCGCGCGATAATTTGTTTCTCTATTTTACAATAGAACATATGTTCTTGTCAATGATCGGTTTGGCCATAGAAACCAGGTTTATGATGTGATCTTGTTTGGAACCGTCCTGTACTTGCCTGGCACCTACAAAACACCTCTTGACTACAGGCAACCAAGCAGGCACAATACAACTATTATATAGTTTACCGTTGAACAGCCGTCAGATCAGAGAGAAACGCCGCCATTCGCGGCCTGAGCGAATCTAAGCAATCGTGCACATGTTTGGCTTTACAATTCGAGTGCGTTACCAAGAAAAGATCGCCAAAATCGGCCGTTTGGCTAAAGAGAAAAATTCAGATGCCCGATAAATTGACTGGTCGCCAATTTGAACAATTATCTGTGGCGCTGAGAGATGCATTTCCCGGGATCAGCCAGTTGCGCATGATGGTACGTGTTACCCTTGGGGAAAACCTCGCCGACTTTGCCGATTTGAGCAATCTGGAAAATGCTATTTTTGACCTTATCGAGAGAGCGGAAGCCAGAGGCTGGACAGAAGAACTGGTGCACGC
>JAACFF010000205.1 GCA_009937635.1 Chloroflexota bacterium | reverse complement strand
ATTTTCGTCAACCAACTCATCCCGCATTTTTGGGAAACGTTTTACTACGGCATCAAGCACTTGTTGTGCTGTAATCCCCTCGTCAAAATCAAATTCGATCGTTTTCTGGCCCGCAATTGGTCGTAAAGTTGCATAAAAATTCACTTTCATAGATTGTTCCTCGTACGATGGAAAAAACTTAAGGGCATGTTACAATGATACGTATTATGAGAAATATGAAGCGATGTATCTGTAGTTTAACTTGCCAAGTTGAGATTGTACCGCAAGTTGGACTATTGTCATGACGGGACATCGTGAGGAATGATATTCAAACAAAGACAATATACCAAATCACTCAACATTCTTAGGAGAAAACGATGAAAATACATGTTGAACAGGGCAGCATACAAGCTTCGTCCGCCGATACAATCATTGTCAATTTATTCAGCGATGTCACGACTCCCGGCGGGGCGACCGGTACGATCGATCAAGCACTAGGTGGCGCTATAAGCGATTTGATCGCCGGCGGCGATCTAAAAGGGAAAGTGGGTGAAGTGGCGGTGTTATATCCACAAGGGGCAATCGATGCGAGACGCGTTCTCGTTGTTGGATTAGGCGAGCGAGACGGGTTCGATCTGGAAGGCGTCAGGCTCGCGGCGTCAGCGGCGATCAAACGAGCACGAGCGTTAAATGCTAGCTATGTGGCGACGATTGTTCACGGAGCGGGGATCGGTGGACTAGATGTGCAATCTGCCGCTCAAGCAACGGCCGAAGGATCGCTGCTGTCTCTATACCGCTATGATGCGCAGAAGCATAACGACGACGAACAGCAAGAAATCGAGACGATAACGATCGTAGAGTATGACCAGAGTAAGATAGCCGACATTGAACAAGGGATTGGTACGGCCGAGGCAGTCCACGCAGGCGTAACGTTGGCGCGGAATCTGGTCAACATGCCGCCTAACGTAGCTACCCCAAGCAGAATGGCCGCTGAGGCCAAAGCATTTGCAAAGCAGCTCGATCTGGACGTGACAATTGGAGGACGCAACTGGGCCAGAAGGCGCAAGATGGGCGCATTTCTGGCTGTGGCCAAAGGCGCTGGGGAAAAGCCCAAATTTATTGTGCTGGAACATAACCGTGATCAAGAAGAATTAGACACTATTGTGCTGGTTGGCAAAGGTATCACTTTCGATACAGGCGGCATTTCCATTAAACCCAGCGCAAACATGGGTCTCATGAAGTCAGATATGGGCGGCGCAGCGGCCGTATTAGGAACGATGAAAGCCATTGCCATGTTGGATTTGCCACTACACGTGGTAGGGATCACACCATGCACGGAAAATATGCCGGATGCTTTTGCCTACCGCCCGGCGGACGTAATAACGGCCAGCAACGGCAAGACCATTGAAATCATCAGCACGGACGCCGAAGGGCGAATGATTCTGGCCGACGCGCTTGTCTACGCACGCCGATTTGAACCTGCGGCCGTCATCGATCTGGCCACACTCACAGGAGCCTGTGTCGTGGCAATGGGAGCCGGAATGGCTGCCGGACTCTTCAGCAATGATGATAGATTACGCGATCAGCTATTCGCTGCAGGCAAGGCTACCCGTGAACGTATCTGGCCATTACCGCTATGGGACGATTATCGTAAGGCAATTGACTCTGATGTAGCCGATATGAAGAACAGTGGCGGCCGCATGGGTGGCGTTGCAACGAGCGCTATCTTCCTCAAAGAGTTTACGGACTATAATTGGGCACACCTCGATATCGCTGGAATGGCCTTCAGCGACAAGGAAAAAAACTATCTGCCACGCGGTGCCACTGGCTTTGGCGTGCGCCTCCTGGTCGAATTCTTGCGTCGCTGGTAAAAAGTTGTGTCGCTGATGGACCCATCTACATTGCTCGACAAGCAAATCGCCGCAAGTTCGCCAATTTTCAGATTTGACCTGACACATTGGCTAGGCATGCTATAATGTTGCCTATCAAGGCAAAATCATATCAAATCAGGAGAGAGACCATGGCCATTCCTACACCACCGCTTACAATGGGAATTGAAGAAGAATATCAGATCATTGATCCCGAAACGCGTGATCTCTACGCTTATATCAGCAAGCTGCTTTCTCTCGACAAGCAGCGTAAAACCAGTCTTGATCTGAAACCTGAGTTTATGCAATCACAGGTTGAGGTCGGAAGTCAGGTCTGTGACGACATAAAAGGTATACGTGCGGAGGTGATCCGCCTCAGACGAGCGGTGTGTGAAATGGCCGAAAAGAACGGCGTTCAGATTGCTGCCGCATCTACCCATCCCTTCGCCCGTTGGCAGGATCAGTCTATTACCGAAGGCGTTCGCTATAAGGAATTGTTAGACGATATGCAGGGGGTGGCCAGGCGGCTGCTCATCTTTGGCATGCACGTCCATGTAGGCTTTGGATCCGATGAAGCATCAAAAGACCTGATGATCGAGATTATGAACCAGGCCCGCTACTTCATCCCCCACCTCCTTGCCCTGTCGACCAGTTCACCCTTCTGGCATGGTCGCCTCACTGGTCTTAAATCTTACCGTAGTGTCGTCTTTGAATCGATGCCGCGAACCGGAATCCCACACACCTTCGAATCATGGGATGAATTCAAAAGCTACGAGAATATGCTTAGTCGGGTTGGGGCATTTGGAAAGGCAGATAAACAGGCCAAGATTTGGTGGGATATTCGGCCACACCCTATCTTTGATACACTCGAGTTTCGCATCAGCGACATTTGCACAACGGTAGATGAAGCTGTTTGTATAGCAGCTCTTTTCCAGGCGATCTGCTCCAAGCTAATCAAACTACGCCGGCAAAATATGTCCTGGCGACGCTACCGCTATATGCACATCACCGAAAACAAGTGGCGGGCGGTACGCTACGGTATTGATGGTGAGTTGGTCGATTTCGGCCGTGAAACAGAAGTGCCGTTTAACGTACTGATGGAGGAACTCTTGGAACTCTTGGACGACGTAGTTGATGACTTGGGAAGTCGCCAAGAAGTAGAATACGTTCGCACAATCCTGGAGAAAGGTTCCAGTGCCGATCGTCAAATCGCCGTTTACCAGGCCCATGGGGGCGATGAAAATCGGGAAGAAGCCTTACAGGGGGTTGTGGACCATCTCGTGAGGGAAACACAACTGGGCCTCTAGGGCCATGCCAATAACTCTTCGCTTTTAAGTGAATTAAGCCCCGCACTTCCGAGAGGTGGGGCTTTTTATTACCATGAGCGGTGTCTAAACTCCCCCCCAACAATAGTCCCTGCAATTTTGACATCAAGCAACTCATTTCCAGGTATCGTAAAAATATCCCGATCGAAAACAGTCAAATCGGCCAGTTTTCCTGGAATGATAGATCCCAGTTGCCTTGCCTGCCCGCTAGTAATTGCTGCTGCCTTCGTAAATGCATGAATTGTTTCATGCATGGTTAGTTTTTGCTCCGGGTGCCAACCCTCAGCTGACGGGGATCCGTCGGCGCGCTGGCGCGTCACAGCAGCATATATCCCCGACAAAGGATCGATCCGTTCCACCGGTGCGTCCGAGCCGAAAACAAGCGTAGCGCCACTCTCCAGCATAGTTCGCCAGGCATAGCTATATCGTGTCCGATCTCCCCAGTAAGCGTCCGCTACATCCATATCCGAAGTTGCGTGAACGGGCTGCATCGAAGCGATGACATTGAGTTGTGCCAGACGATGAAGATCTGACGGGTGCAACAGCTGTACATGTTCGATCCGGTGAAGTAGCAATTCACGTTGTTTTTCTCCAACTTCCTCCTTCCTAACAGCCTCGTAAACATCAAGGACGTCATGATTAGCCCGGTCACCAATGGCATGGATGGTCACGCTTAGCCCATTAGCACTGGCTTTGCCCGCGAAGGCTCTCATTTCTTCTTTATCAGTGACCACGATGCCACGATTCTGTGGATCATTCTCATATGGTTCGACCATAGTCGCCGTTCGTGCACCGAGAGCGCCGTCGGCAAAAATCTTTACACCTCCGATTCGCAACCACTCATCTCCAAATCCGGAACGCAAGCCTACACCAGTTGCGTAATCTAGCCGCGTCACTGGAATGTTCTTGACAACGCGTAAGCCGAGATCCCCTCGCTGTCTCAAGATCTGCAAAGCTTGGAAACAGGAACGGCCGTCAAAATCATGCAATCCTGTTAGTCCAGTCTGCCAACAATATGACTGCGCATCTACCATTGCTTTGCTGAGTTGTTCTAGCGTCGGTTTAGGCAGCTTGTCGGTTACCAAAGACATAGCATCTTCAAACAATATTCCCGTTGGTTGTCCACGGTCATCCCTTTGAATCTGCCCCCCTGGCGGATCTGGTGTCGTCTCTGTAATGCCCGCAAATTGCAGTGCCGTGGTATTCACCCACGCTGCGTGACCGCTCTTATGGCGTAAACAAACGGGAATTTGGGACACAACCTGATCCAGCTGTGCTGCCGTGGGAAACGTTGGCTCTCGCCATGTATCTTGAGCCCAACCGCGCCCTTGCAGCCATTGTTCCCCATTAGTAAGATATGGATTTGCCTGCAATTGGTCGGCATAGTCAGCAACACGCTGTAAAACCTCTCCAAGAGATTCAGCACCATCCAGATCAACCCGCTGTCGCGCCAGTGAAAATCCCTCGAAATGGACGTGCGCATCAACCAGGCCAGGCACAACGCAACGGCCATTGAGATCTAACCATTCTCCATCACCTGCCAGCAGTTCCTTCAAATCCGCATCATCGCCGACAGCCATGATTTTCCCATCGCGCATCGCAACGGCCGTAGCTGTTGGTCTCTGTGAGTCCATTGTATAAATATACCCATTTGTCATGACTAAGGTGGCTGACATATCGCCTCCAATGATCAATATATTCTAAGTGCTCAACCCCTGAGATAAGCTGGGCTTCTCTATTCCTTATAGGCTACCACACCAAAAGCCTTTGCATAGGGCTTGACGCGTCTAAAACCAGCCTCCTGCAGACGGTGCACAACGCCGCGGGTTACGCCTCTCCCCGATTTACTAGATGGATTACCAACATAGTGAAAGACCCTGCCTGCCGGCCGCAGTACGCGTACTAACTGGCGATAGAAATCAAGCGAATAGAGTTCGCCCGCCATGCTGAACATGGGTGGATCATGGATAATACGCGTAAATTCCCCATCCGCAAACTGCCTTATCACATCGTATGTATCGCCCACCAAGCGGAAAATTCTCGGATTGGTAAAAAGACCTTGAGACCAGGGATTGTGCCGGCATACCTTTTCGACTGTCGGGTCAAGCTCAACCGTCGTTACGTGCGTGGCCGTGTTTGCTGCTTCAATAGCTGTGTACCCTAAACCCATAGTCGTATCGAGCACCCGCCCGTTCAATGGCGCAACAGCCCTTATCTTGCTTAGCGTATCCCGGTACGGTTCGGTGTCTTTGATGCGGTGCATTGGGATACCTGAGATCAGCATCGTTGGCGCACGTCGCGTGGGCATCAAACTATAGTAACGACTGAATAAATGAGAGAAGAAGTGGATTTTTTCGATCTGGCTATCCCTTACCAGGTAACAGGATAGCTTATTATCGACGATTTCCCGCAATTGCGCCCAGTCAAGGCGCTGATTATCGGGAAGGAGCACATAGTTTACAGATAGCTCAATTTCGACCTTCGTTAGCCCAAGGTCCAAGGACTCGGTCACCAGGCTTTGCCCTCTTTCTCGCGCCGCGAACAGTGCATTAACCTGAATATGAGACAGAACTGTAAGGGTAGCCATTAGATGTGGCCGCCCACCCCATGGCTGTCAGGATCATTCCACCTGGTCAGATTCGGAAACAATAGTCTCGTATATCGCTTGCAGATCGTCATCAGAATAGTAATAAATCACAACTTTGCCGCCCTGGTTCCCCTGATCGATGCTAACTCGTGTCCCCAATGAATGCTCGAATTCCTTTTGCAGCGCAAGTAGTTCTGGAGTTAATGATTTCCGCTTCTTGGGCTTGGGCTTTTTCTCAGATAGCAAATTATCGACCAGCGTTGCTGTCTGCCGGCGACTTAAATGTAACCTCTTGACCTGATTAGTAGCATTGATCTGCATCTCTTGAGTAGGCAACCGAAGAATCTCACGGGCATGCGCCCCACTAATAAATCCATCCAGCACCGCTTGCTGTGACTGCGTTGGTAAATTAAGCAAGCGCACCAGGTTAGCTACTGTCGACCTCCCCTTACCTACCCGGTCTGCCACTTCCTCCTGTGTTAAGCCAAATTCATCCATCAACTGGCGGTATGCGTGCGCCTCCTCTAGAGCATTCAAATCCGCGCGCTGGATATTCTCGACGATAGCCAATTCGAGAGCTTCCTGTGGCGTCGATTCTTTGACAATGACTGGTACTTCCCCAAGGCCTGCCAGCTTGGCTGCCCTTAAGCGTCTTTCACCCGCGATTAGCGTATACCCTGACAACGAGCTTGTCACGATCAGCGGTTGGATTAAACCATGTTCGAGGATAGAAGCAGCCAATTCGGCCAATTTATCACTGTCCATAATCGTGCGCGGCTGGCGTGGGTTGGGATAAATATCTTCTACCGGCACCTCCAGAACGCCTGTCTGCTCTTCCGCCTCACTCTCCGTCGGGATTAGCGCCCCCAGCCCACGTCCTAAACCACTTTTCTTCTTCATCGAGATCGCTCCATTATATGATCTCCTTTTAGGAGTTCGGCCGTTAGCAAACGATAAGCAACGGCCCCGGCCGACTTTGGGGCATAGACATTGATAGGTTGCCCATAGCTGGGTGCCTCGCCCAGGCGAACGTTTCGCGGAATAATCGTCCGAAACACTTTCTTCTGAAAATGCTGGCGCACCTCTTGAACCACCTGCCGGCTGAGGTTCGTGCGGCTATCATACATGGTCATAATAAGCCCGCGAATCAAAAGCTTGGGATTGAGAAATTTTTGCACTAACTGAATAGTCTGCAACAATTGGGTTAAGCCTTCCAATGCCAGATATTCACACTGTACTGGAATAAGAATTCCATCTCTGGCGGTTGCCAGTGCATTGATGGTCAGAAGACCCAGGCTAGGCGGGCAATCAATTAAGACATAGTCATATTGACCGTCAATGGCCGACAATGCCTGCTGTAGGCGATATTCACGTCCCGCCAAATTGACCAGCTCAATCTCCGCACCAGCAAGGGCCGGGTTAGCTGGCAAAACATCTAGTCCGAATTCAGCATTTCTGATCAATAATCCTTCCACTTCCACCTGCTCAAGAAGCAGATCATAAGTAGACCGATTGAACTCGTGTTTGTTATAACCCAGGCCGGAAGTAGCATTGGCCTGGGGATCAAGATCTACAACCAACGTTCGCAAACCATAAGTCCCAATAACGGCTGCCAGATTGATCACGGAAGTAGTCTTACCCACCCCCCCTTTTTGGTTGGCCACTGCATAAAACTTTGTCATCTTCACCGCTCAATGATTCTTAGAAAATTGTATTCTTCAGTCACCGCCGCCCCACTCGCGTAACACCTGCATCTTTTGCTCAAGTCCACTAACAGTAATCGATCTCGTGGCCGCCTCATTAGCAAAACGAGCTGCCTCAGAAGGGTTGCCGCCTGTTTGGAAAAGTCGAATGAGGAACGCAGTGGCAAAGATATCGCCAGCACCCGTAAGGTCAACCACGCGTCCTGACATTGTCGGAAAATGGCGGACCTCCTGACCAAGAAACAAGGTGCAACCTTCCTGTCCCCGGGTCATCACAAGCAAACGTGACCACTTGCGGTATTTTTCCAGCATTTCATCATTCAGGAGATCCTCTTCACTAATGATGACCGCTGCTGCCAAGCGTAAATAAATTTCGGCCGCATTCCATGCTCCTGCAAACACACGTCCTTTCTCGTCCCAACGCCTCATCCAACCTTGAGGGGTCAAACCCACAAGGCTATTGCTAAATAAGCGTATTATGCTCGGGTCCACCTCATTAGCGATGGGTGCCAAGTGCACAATTGAGGCACGCTGCCATGCGCTTGGTATGTCCTCCCTAACTATTGTCTCTGCAACTGCGTGAATGGTTTGAGTACGCCCTTCAGCCGTATATACGTTCTCAAAAACAGTCGTTTGGCTCGAAGCGATCCTATGAACGGCTAAATCCGGCAACGTCACTTCCCACGGTTCTGGCGCCGAGCTGGTGACCACGGCTGTCCGACAACCCAGAACTTGTGCAGCGCTGCCGGCGTAGGCAGCCGATCCACCGATAACCCGTCCATCTGGCGTCAAATCGTAGCAAATATGCCCTACTACCAAATAATCGATATGTTCATGCGAATCCATCATTGAATTCTACCTAGCGCCCTGCATTGGGACAAGGTCATATTGGCGGTCCTGAGACAATTGGCCCATATTCCGCATCTGACTATACAACTCATTGATACCGTAAATACTACGGACCCAAATATTATGTTTTCACTATATGTCAACTTAATGTTGCAAAGTTCTGTGATCGACGCTAAGATTTAGAAACCATGTCAGAGAAGGCCACTAAAAATAAAGCACAAGGCACTGATTCCTCGAGCCGGAGAGTTCTCCGACAGCGACCGTTGCTCTCACTACCGCAGATTCTGGTCTTAGTAGCCATTGTTGTTGCCATTTATATCGGTGTTGACCTGAATCACCGCGCCCAGACCGGACGTTTAATTCAGGCAAACGAGTTGTCTCTTGAGGAAAAAGTCGCACTGGAATCCACTCGGCAAATTGAATTAATAGTTACTAGGGACTATGTGAACAGCGAAGAGTTTACAGCTTCATTTGCTCGTAATGAAGCGGGCATGTCGTTAGGTATCGAGAGGCGCATCGTTCCCTTAGTACAGAACACATCCCCATTGCCAACGGCCGTTCCCACATCCACCCCAGATCCCGCTTATGATGCACGCGCCTGGCAAGCATGGTGGCGTCTATTCAGCGACGCGCAACTTCCGTCTCCCTAGTACAGAAAGATTTCCCTTTTCTCTTCAAATCCTCCGGGTCGGATTATATTCACGAAACCCATATCGCTTTAACCAGCTCGACGCCCAGCACGATCTCATCGCGCTCAACCCTCAAACGCATTGGTCCATTAAACGGCGCTCGACCAACGATTTCGAAAGATACACCGGGCATCAGACCTAACGAAGCGAAGTACTGTAGCCGTTCCGGTTCGTTAGTACGCACCCGGCTGATTGTCCCTTTGTAACCCACTGCTAAATTGATTAAGCAAAAATCATTCATTTGGGGTAGTTTACGATCCTTATCCGGAATCGGTTCGCCGTGAGGGCACCGTGTGGGAAAGCCCGTCATCTCCGCCATACGCTCAGCAATCGTATCGTTAAGACCTTTACCCAGCTCATCGGCTTGCTCGTGAACTTCGTCCCATCTAAAGCCCATGATATCTACCAGAAATACTTCCAATACCCGGTGACGGCGTAATTCTCGCAGCGCTTCCTCGCGGCCCAGTTCAGCCAATTCCACTCCTTGATACGGGATATGTTTAACATAGCCCGCACTTTTAAGTCGTTTCAACATGCGTGGTATCGCCGGAGCCGATACACCAAGGCGCTCTGCAAGGCTTGTTGTACTCACCGTTGGCGAGTCTTCTTGAAGCCTGTAGATTTCGGCCAGATATTCACGCATGGCGGGGCTCGGTTGCATAAACCTCATTCTCCTTCAATTCGGGATGTTTGGAACTCACGGCATAGAAAAATGGTCAAGAATCCATCTTCCTTCCCGACTATCTCGCAACAAGTCAGGAAACGCAAATTTTGTAGGTTACCGCCAGTTTACTCGATCCTCTGATTTCTTCCAAGCAGCTACTCATAGATCGCACTTGCTGTTTATTTAAAGCGCACTTTGTAGATCACTAATAACGTCCCCAAACCCAGCAAAATCAAGACGACGGGCAACCAGAAAGAAACATTCGGACCAAGGCGCGGCGTAGGCTCGAACGATGCAGAGATCGTTGACTCCACACTCGGCAGAGGATCCGTTTTGTGCTCGGTCTTGAGGACAGCGGTCGTACCTGGCTCCCCTTTTGTCAGATTGAGTATCAGCAGAGGCAAGTCGTGATCGCTAGCGCGTAAAGCCATGAAATTCGCCGACAAATCCGCTGCTAACGCCACTGGATAATCGGCGTTGACATGCAAGATAGTGACGGTCGCGATTTGAGGCACTATCTGTTCCGAGACTAAAATGCCGTCGATCAATTGAGGTACGCCGTCAAAAATATAGCTGTAACGATTCTCCTTGGGCACACGCTCGAGAACGTTGTAGAGATTGGCACCTTCGCTCATTTGAGTCACCGTTGGCGACAATTCATAATCATTAAAATCACCCAAGACGACAATCCCCGCCTCAGGTGTCATTCTTGATTGTTGGTTAGCCAGATCCCTCAAATGCCGTGCTTGTTCCAATCTGCGTTCTGCTGTCGCTAATTCCCCATCTCGCTTGGATTTCAAATGATTCACAATAAACGAATAGGGCTGGCCATCAACCAACAAATCTACCTGAAGAGGAGGGCGTCCGAAAAGCGCACTTTTTTGATTAGGGCAATCTATGCTTTTATCGATTATTCCAGTATCCAATGTCGTACAAGTCTGGCGCAATTCGACATCAAGGATCTGGACACGTCGTGGGTCGCT
>JAACFF010000629.1 GCA_009937635.1 Chloroflexota bacterium | reverse complement strand
GATGGCTCTTGCGCGGCCAACTGCCCCATCAAATTGCCGGCCACCAGGTAGGACCAGAACTGAGTAAAGATGACGCCAATGACACACAAAATCACTCCAAAGGAGGCAATCAAGCCGGCCACCCATATCAGGAGTATGACGATAATGTAGTTACCGACGTTGGCCCTGATGATATCGAAAATCTCGCTAAAGCGGAAGCCGGCCATGAACTCCCCAACCTCGGCATAGAGGACCATGATTGCCGGGCTAACGGCAGCTATCACGAGACCCCACAGAACCATCACGCAGGTGAAGCAAACCGAAATGATGCCAAGAGCATTTGCCGCATCTTGACTAGCATCGGTTAAGACCGCTGTGCCAACACCCTGAAGGCAAGCGACCACGATGATGGGGATAGCCCAAACTAGAAAGATTAAGAATATCCACAGACCATCTACGAAGTACTTGCCAAATGCATCCCATTCTGGCAGCGGCAACGTCTGCCCGTCGCGCACATTGCGGATGATCTGGATCAGGTAGCCTATGGCAGCAAAGTTGACAATTGGAATCAAACCCACCACACCGCCGATGAGAATCTTCTTGATCCAATCCTCATCCTTGAACATGTACGAGAACGAAGAACCTATGTCCATGAAAGAACCTCCTCACTCATTTAGAATATCATTGTGGCAATGGCCGCCTCAAGGCGACACGCCCATTATACCAGAGGTTGACACAGTTGACAATAAGTCTGCAAAGCCACAAAATGTGATACCTGCTGGTATACATTAAATACGCAGTTAGCACTCAAAGAGTTGCAACAATACCCCAAAGATGCCGAATCTCACTGTTCGTGGTAATATTACTGAGCCGAACATGAAAGACTGAACAGATCTGACTCTCCCACGAGGTAACCACAGTCGTTTTGGGGGGTTAAAGCTAGATCCTCGCCATAGGAGTTGGCTATGAACTTGTGGCACGAATTGGAGCCAGGAACCAATCCACCCCACCTCATCTACGTGATTGTAGAGATCCCCAAGGGGTCACGCAACAAATACGAGTATAGCAAAGAATTAGGCGTCATCAAGCTCGACCGGGTCCTTTTCTCTTCGCTCTACTACCCTGGCGATTACGGACTCATTCCCCGCAGTTATTACGAGGACGGCGACCCCCTGGACGTGCTGGTGATGAACAACGAGCCAACCTTTCCCGGCTGTGTCATCGAAGCGCGGCCCTTAGGTATCTTCAAAATGCTCGATCGGGACCTGCCCGATGATAAAATATTGGCCGTGCCCGCCAGTGACCCCCTTTTCAACGATTACCGAAGTATCGATGACATCCCCCAACACTTCTTGCGAGAGGCAGCGCATTTCTTCGAGGTTTACAAAGACTTGGAAGGAGTGCGCACCAAACCGATTGGCTGGGAAGGGTTGGACGCAGCCAACACGCAGATTGAGTACGCAATGAAACTGTATCAGGAGAAGTTTGGCCGGGGGCGGCGGATTTAGGAGGGGTCAAAGCACTCTGGGGTGGGACAGCTATACGAGGTCCCAATCGTCCACAGCGTGCCGCTGCACAACCAACCGCTCGCCTCCGTCGAGCAAGTCCAGTTCGGTTGCACCAAGATCCCACCACAAGACGCGACCCTCAAAGGTTGGGCCGTCGCGCAGGATCAAGCGGATCGAGCGATCTTCGGTTTGTGCCGTATACAGCGCCTCTGAGAGTAGTTTGCGCCACTTTTCGCGGCGCCAGGTTAGTTCATCGACCGGTACAGCGTAGTAATCAGCCAGCTTCTGTAGGTCTTCTTCGCTTTCCCCCACGCGCCGGTAACGTTGCTCGATTTCACGCAGGGTACGTCCGGGGACACCAGTGGCTTCCTCAACGGTCCAAAAATCGGGTCCGCCTTTTATCGCCCGCAAATATCGCACAAAGTCCCCCAAGCTCATTGGTCAGCCCCCTTCTTGCGATAGTAGGCAATGGCCAATTTATTGACGGTAGTCTCCTCTCCGTCTGACTGGCGTAGAGTAATGGAATACGGGCTGAAGCCAAGGATCTGTCCCTCGAGTTGCTTACGGTCGAAAAGAGTGACGTGCAAGATATCGCCCGCTTGTTGCGCCGTCGCGAGGTACTTCAACTCGAACTCGTCCACCCCCTCCGGCAAGTAGGCGCGATGCCGGTCGAAGGGCTGTTTGACACGAGGCGGCTGTTCCTGACGAAGACGTTCCTGAAGTTGGCTCAACATCTCACTGGCCTCCTTGGTCGTCAATTCCTCCAGGGTTTTGCCAGCTTGGGCTTCGAGCGTCGCCCGGTCTACGTCGGGGAATCGTTCCGCCAGGTGGAGCAGGTGTTCGATCTGGGTGGGGCGGGCTGGCACCGGCGGGCGGGCCGGTTTCGCTTCCTTTGGGGGACGAGGTTCGCGCGGCGGCTTGGTTTTGGCAGGTGCTCTTTGGGCACGAGGTTTTGGATCTGAGACGGGCTTGATGTCCCAGGTGTCCACGATGAGGGCACGGGCAAGCTGGCGCAGATGCGCCTGGGATATGGGATTCTCACCAGCTTCGTATTGATGGATGGTGGAGGCAGGCACTCCTGATTTGGCGGCCAGGTCGCGCACCTTCATTTTCTTGCGCCGTCGAATTTCCCATAGATTGTCCGGCATGGTTCACCCTTTCTGAGAATT
>JAACFF010000628.1 GCA_009937635.1 Chloroflexota bacterium | reverse complement strand
ATGTACCCCGACCGGCGGGAGACTTCGGGCTACAATGTCGAAGAGATGGGCCTCGGCCTGGTTCGATTAGCGCCGAACGTAACGCTCGACATCGAAGAGAGCTGGGCCATCCACTACGACGTGAGCGAAAGCAGCAAGGTTCTGGGTTCCAAGGGAGGTCTAAAGCTCGATCCTCTCACCTATTTCACGACTATCGCTGACCTGGAAATGGATGGCACCTTCGATTTGGCCCGGGCCGATTTCCGCTGGCACAGTTGCGACGAGGCCTTTGATGCTTATGACGGCCCTGAAGCGCACTGGATTGCCGGCTTACAAGGGCGCGTCGAGATGATCGACACAGCCGGGTTGGCCTTAACCACTTCGCTCATCAGCGAAGGCATCTACCTCTCCAACCAGTTAGACCGTGAAGTCACGGCTGAGGAGGTGCGGGACAAATCTGTGTCCACCGCCATTGGAGGACTCTAGACTCAGAACAGAAAGGAAGGGGGAGAATGAAGCTTGGCTTGCAACTATACTCTGTTCGCGATGAGGCTGAGAAGGATCTGCCGGGCGTCTTGGGTACTGTCGCAAAGATGGGATATCAAGGGGTCGAATTCGCCGCCTTTTTTGGGCACGATCTGGGCCAGTTACGTCATCATTTGGGCGCGCTGGGACTCGTGGCGATTGGCACCCACACCCGTTACCCCGACATCGAACAGGATATCGAGCGTGTTATAGCCGACCACCATACCTTGGGCGCATCCTTTTGCACCGTCCCTTACTATAAAGCTGGCTCGGTCGACGACTGGCGGGGGTTTGCGGAAACGCTCAATGTCTTTGGGGGACGATTCAAAGGCGCTGATATTACGCTGAGTTATCATAACCACCACTTCGAGTTTGAGCCGGTGGAAGGCACCACACCGTACGCCATCTTGCGTGAAATCTGTGATCCAACCCTGGTTGGGCTAGAACTTGACGTGGCCTGGGCGCAGAAAGGGGGCCACGCCCCTGCCCCATTGCTCGAAAGCCTCGGCGATCAGTGTCCGTTGATCCATCTCAAGGACGTATCCGATGCGGGGGCGGACGTAGACATTGGCACGGGCCGGGTCGATATGCGAGCGGTCCTGAAAGCGGCGGATCAGGTGGGCGTGGTGTGGGGCATCGTAGAACGAGACAGCGCATCGCCACCTACCTTAGACAGTGCAAAGGGCAATTTAGAAGCGCTTCGGAAGCTGGGACGTTATCCAGAATAAGAGGGTCTACGCAAATTAGTGGGGTAAATTAGACACAAAGGCCCCCTGGGTGCAAAGTTAAATTGCATAATCCAACCGCACCCCAAAGGAGGCCAGAACATGTCTAACATACCCGTGTTGCCGGTTGTTGTCAAGCCGATGAAAGATGCGGCCCGTGCTGCTAAGGTGAGCGCTAGGTGGGCAATGCATAGGATCAAAGAGATCACCGTCACGTACTTGCTGGATCTGCCCCAATTCATAGTGACCGGCTATTGGCTGGAGCGGCGCGGTGAACAAGAAATCGTCCATCTGTACGGTATGCATCGGGAAGAGGTAGCTATCTGTCCGCGCTGCCATCAAGTTTCGATGACGTACCATGATGGCCAAGACCGCTGTGTGCGTGATTTGGATGTTTGGGGCAAGTGCACGTTTTTGCACTTTACCAGTCGTCGCTTTGATTGTGAGCGATGCGGTCGGCCGTTCACCGAAAAGCTGGCTTGCATGGACCGCCAGCGGCGCCAGACGCGGCGCTTCGAGCAGCATATCTACCGGCGTTGCTTGAGCAGTAGTTGCAAAGCGGTCGCCCAAGAGGCATGGCTGAACGAAGCGACGGCCAAGGCCATATTCAAGCGTTGGGCCAAACGCACCATGCGCTGGCAGGGCGCGCCCCGGGTACGGGTACTGGGCATTGACGAGATTGCTCTCAAAAAACGTCATAAGCAGTATGCCTTGGTGTTGTCCGATTTAGAACGACATTGCGTCATCGCCGTGCTGCCTGAGCGAAGCAAAGAGCGACTTGCGTGCTGGTTTGCCGACCTATCCACGGCGGAACGCAAAGCCATCCGCGTGGTCTCCATCGATATGTGGGAACCCTATCGGCGGGCTGTGCAGGCTATGCTGCCTCACGCCCAACTTGTCGCCGACCGCTTCCATGTAATGAAGCAACTTAACGACCGGCTGACCCAGATGCGGCGTTCGATCCAGCGCCAAGCGGATGAAGCCACACGCCAAGTGCTGAAAGGAAGTCGCTGGCTCCTGGTCAACAATCGGAACCAACTCACACCCGAAGAAGAAACTCGTCTCCAGGAAGTCCTGGCGGCTTCACCTGAACTGCGTACCGTCTATCTGCTCAAGGAAGAGTTCCGTACCATCTGTGAAAAGAGTCAGGATCGACGCCAGGCTGAACGTTTCTTGCGCGCCTGGCTCTGGAAAGCTGAACACACCGGTGATCGGTTCTTGCTCAAATTCGTCAAGACCTTGCGCAACTGGTGGCACGAGATCCTCAACTATTTCGAGGACCGGGTCACCAATGGCTTTGTGGAAGGCATCAATCGGGCCATTCGTGTCATTATCAACCGTGCCTACGGCTATCGCAATTTCGAAAACTTCCAACTGCAAATTATGGCTCAGCATGGCCCGCCCGTGCCTTTACCCCACTAATCTGCGTAGAGCC
>JAACFF010000627.1 GCA_009937635.1 Chloroflexota bacterium | reverse complement strand
CTGAGCGAGGCAATCGCAGCGGCGCCCATATGGTCCGCTTCACCGGCCGCGACGGAATCCTCTGGGGATATTATGGTGAAGACGGCTCATTTGTGGGCCAGGGTCGCGCTGAGCTGGCTCAGTCAGACAGCATTTCCCATACGCTAGAAATCACCGTCGAAAAAGACACTTATCAGATCGAGGTTGATGATGAAGTAGTTGCTTTGAATGTTCAGCTCAAGCAGCCGGAAGGCTGGATCGGCCTGGTAAGTTACCGGGGTCCGGTTACCTTCGAGGACGTGAGCGTTACTTTAGATGCCATCCAATGATACAGGCAAGCTACAAGACCGTGACGAGACAGATCTCGAACATGATCAGGCTACCAATTGACCTGCGGCAGTTCAATTGGCGTCAATACGAGTGGATTATCGTCCCGCTGTTGGCTTTTCTTATATCGCGCATGGTGGTCTTTGCGGCAGCCGTCATTGGAGACCTCATGTTGCCTGCCGATCCTGGCCACTGGGATCCAACTCCGGGCAATCATCTATTGGGTCTTTGGGCCCGGTGGGATAGCCAATGGTATGACTGGATTGTAAATGAAGGGTACTGGTTACGGCCTGGCCAGCGTAGCAATGTGGCCTTCTTTCCTATGTACCCGCTCATCATTAGCACGATAAAGCCCATCCTCGGCAACAACGCTGTGCTGGCAGGGGTTCTCGTGAGCAACATTGCCTTTCTAGCCGCCTTGATCTTCCTTTATAGGCTAACTGACCTGGAATTCGGTGACCGGCAGGGAGCCGGGCGAACGGTTGTGTATCTGGCCATATTTCCTACGGCTTTCTTCTTCAGCATGATGTATTCCGAAAGTCTGTTTCTTCTCTTCACCGTTGCAGCCTTTTATTTCGCCCGGAGGCATCTCTGGGCCTGGGCAGCTCTAATGGGCTTGCTAGCTTCGGCGACGCGAGTCATTGGTGTGTTGACGTGGGGCTTTCTCATGTGGGAATGGCTGCGGATTCATGGCTGGACCATTGAATCGATCCACCGGCGTGAAACCTGGGGCAATCTTTGGTTGGCGCTTCGTAAGGACTGGTTCAGCGTCCTGATTATCGCCGTCATTCCACTGGGATTGTTAAGTTACATGGCATTCTTACAGTTGACCTTCAAGGATCCGATCGCTTTTTCCACGGTGCAATCGGCCTGGGGGCGAGAGAATATTGGCCCTATAGCGGTCGTATTGGCCGACATTAAGGACATAGTAGTTGAAGGGGCAAGCCAGGGCACAGTGGCCAGAGTCCTCAACCTGGCCACGCTGATCACCTTCACGGGAGCGTCCGTGATTGTCTGGCGCAAGCTCGGCGCCGGTTACGCCATCTACGCACTATTGGCCATCCTGATTCCATCAACCAGTGCCAGCCAAAGTCTCATCCGTTACGCCATTATCTGCTTTCCAGTGTTCATGGTAGCGGGTATTTACGGTCGGAATATCTATCTGGATCGGATCTGGCTCGTTTTGTCAGGAATGCTGTTAGGAATGCTGACTATCATATTTGTTAACTGGGTTTTCGTCGCCTAACTGGCGACCGCTCTCAACTTCGTTTACCCAGAAACTTATAAGCATAGGTGTTGGCAAATATGAACTCTTTCAGTCTTCTACGTGGCTCATTAAATCGCGCCATATCAAGTAAATCAGGGCTGGTTATGGCCCTGCTTTTCGTTTTTGTTTTGGTGGCCAGCGGGCTGGAAAGGCAAGCCTCGGCCGCAAGCAGTGACTTTAAGAATACGGATTTCGTCGCTGCGGCACCCTATACATATGATCATGCGACTGGGGGTGGGGCTTACGACGACCGGACCATTGGCGACTACGATGATGTGGTCGAACAGCTGGAGGGGGCGGAGTTTGCCTGTGGTGATACTGTCACATTCTTGGCAGCCATCGAGATCGAGGCTGCTACCGTAGATCCAGTGCAATCGGCCGAATTCGATTTCCGCTTCCTGGCCGATAGCACCGGACAATCTGGAGCGGCGATTTCGGATGTGCTGTCGGTTGCGGTGAATTACAACACAGTTCAGGGTGGCGATGGTCCTGATGGCCGTGATGCCGGGATAGTTGATGATAAGGGTAGTGAGGCTAGCCTGATATCCCAAACGCTTACTGGGCCACTCTTCACGTCAGGAAGCGAACTATTGGCAACAGTCACCGTGACTGATCTGGAGGCTGGTGAAAAGGTCGTCTTGAGGATCGATACCCTTCTCGTTTGCCAACCAAATACAAATCCAACGGGAAATCTACAGGGTCAGCTTGATGCCGCTCGGGTAGCTGGGACCGGCGAGTCCATCAGCACAGGGCAGCAAACGATTCCGTTCCTGCGGATCGGCGATATCGCCGGGACCGGCGAGCCTCTTTTGCGCCTCACGAAATCGGTCACAACGGCCGACGGCGTTTGCGGCGTTGACGATATCAACGAATTAACCGTTGCCCGCGGAGATACGGTTAAGTATTGCTACAAAGTCTATAATCCAGGCACAGCAGCCTTGTTTGACCTCGAGGCGATCGACGACAACGGAACGCCAGGTGATAACTCGGACGATTTTGTGGTTACCTTCTCTAATGTTGGTGATATTGATGGTGAAGGGGATTTACCGGATCTGGCCTCTGGTATGACGGCAACTGGAGAATCTCTACTGACGACA
>JAACFF010000626.1 GCA_009937635.1 Chloroflexota bacterium | reverse complement strand
CGCTTCTGCCCCGAAAGCGGATATTTGCGAAGTTCAAATTCATTAAAAATTTTGGGTTGCAACAAAAAGCCCGGGCGCGGAACCGGGGCTGCTGTGCAAGGGGGGTGATTTCGTTCGAGTGGCGCGTCGCCCGTAAAAACCCCCAGCAAAAGCCGGGGGTTAATGCCATACGCAATCGATAGCGAAAGCACATGGCGGTCATACGCCCCACACATTTTAAGGCGTATGTTCTACAGGATTAGACCCATCTACAATTGAAACCATTGCAAAACGCCCTCACTTTCGGATTTTGGCTTTGTAGATATGTCATTCCCTGCGGGACAGTCTAATCTGAATTTATACCCTTCAGGAGACTGCTGCCGCTAACGACCTATTCTGTTGAAAAACTCACTTTTGAGATGAGCGATTTTGCGACTCAAGTTCTGATCCGAGGTCTTGGCTCCGGCTGCTGCCGGATTTTGATTTTTATTGATGCTTTTGTTCGTTTATTTCATGTTTTTCGATCACTTTCAGGTCATTCCAGGTACTACAGGCGGACCTGTCCCCAGGTATTTGGCCATTCGTCTGAGATTTTGTGCGGTCGCAGTCAGTAAGAACTCGTCTTGTGCACCACTCAGACCCCGCAGTCGTAATCGATCCACCTTCAGAATGCGTTTCATATGACCGAAGAGCATCTCGACCTGTTTACGTTGCCGCCGGGTACGCCGGTAAGCTGGTGTCTTTGCTACTTCCCTGGCTACATCCCGGGCAGCTTCATGAACGCTTCTGGCGATTTTTCTGTAAGGTGTTTTGGGACAACACCGTTCCTTTGATGGACATGCCTCACAATCACCTTTTAGTGAACGGTAAACGATGGTGTTTTCTTTCGTGATGCCGGTGCGTGGCACACGGAACGCACGGCGATTCCGCCCCAGTTCTTTGCCATTGGGACAAGTGTAATGATCCGCCTCTTCATCGAAGTGAAAGTATGAACGACCAAAGGAACCATCAGACCGCCCACCTTTGTCCCAGACAGGCACATGTGGCTCAATGTTTTTCTCTTCGACCATCCACCCCAGGAACTCAGCCGTACCGTAAGCAGTATCACCAATGAGTCTTTTAGTCTTTATCGCGAAGCGATCTTCGAGCCGCTCGATCATGGTCTTGGTAGACTGCACTTCCAGTGTCCGGTGTGCAGGTGTCGCTTCCACATCGACAACAATGCCGGCATCGGTATCGATCAGGTAGTTGGTGGAGTAGGCATAAAAGGCCGGACCACCCGGTGCTGCTGTCCAGCGGGCCTGGGGATCGCTGTGCGAGATCTTCTTGGGCGGTGCCACTGCCATTGTGTCATCTTCTTCTAACCCGTCGAGGTACTCACGGATCGCTGGACCACCACCCCAGTCATCATCATCTTCGTGATGGCGCTGACGACTGGCATCGGCCTTGACCACGCTGGCGTCCACAGCGAAGCCTTCACCACCCACCAACCCGGCATCGATACAACTCTGCAGTACCTTCTCGAACACAAAGCGCAAGGTCTCGGCTTGCCGGAAACGGCCATGGCGGTTCTTGGAGAAGGTTGAATGATCCGGCACCGTATCTTCAATGCTCAAGCGACAGAACCAGCGATAGGCCAGGTTCAGTTTTACTTCCTCGCACAGCCGTCGCTCTGAGCGAATGCCGAGACAGTAACCGATGATCAGCATGCGGATCATGAGCTCAGGATCGACCGAGGGGCGACCTGTGTGGCTGTAATACGAGGCCAGATGCTGGCGCAGATCGGACAAATCGAGAAACCGATCTATTTTGCGCAGCAAATGGTCCTGGGGAACCACTTCATCCAGGTTAAAAGAGTAAAAAAGTGGTGATTGTGGCTTATCCTTGCAGCCCATCATGGGACAGAACTCCATCAATTAAATCAATGGCTTATTATCTCATGTGGCGCCTCTTATTTTAAGAGTTTTTCAACAGAATAGACCCAAAGCGGATATCCACTAGGTGTAGGATAGAATGATGGGTGATGATGCAATCCAATCGGTCGGCGTTCACATGGAGTTCTGTCTACACGGCCGGATCAAGGAAAACGAATGAAGAAGATCGATCTTGGACAATCGCTCACTATCCTTGCGAACCTGGGCGTGGTTGTTGGCATCCTATTGTTGGTCTATGAACTCAATCAGACTCGGCAATTTGCAAAGATGGAGTATTCGGCCCGCAATCGGCATGTTTTTCAGGAGATTGAAAGAGAGTTCATGAATCCTGAAGTAGCCGTTATCTGGGCTAAAACTGCGACAGATCCTGCCTCACTGACTGGCGCGGAGATTCGGGTCATGGATGCGTACCTTCTAAACCTTTACAACTATTTTCGACAGCAGTGGATTTATGAGCGAAGTGGGTTCTTGGAGCCTGGCACTACTGAATCCAAGATAATGATCGATATTCCATTTTATTTTGGAAACGGATTCGCGCAGGTTTGGTGGAAAGAGCTTAAGTCTGCTCATGTGACGGAAGAGGTTCTGGAACTTGATGCCCTGATCGACAAGGCGCTGGCTGATACTGACCCATCGGCAAATCTGAGGTACATAGAACGCATTCAGCAGCGTGTCCGAGAGCAAGCCGCTGAAAGATAGGAATAATTTAACGGCCGATTCTGGCCTATTCTGTTGAAAAACTCGCTTTTTTCAGGAT
>JAACFF010000204.1 GCA_009937635.1 Chloroflexota bacterium | reverse complement strand
GCAGGCCGCCCACTGCCGCTACGATCTGCCCGCCGGCGGCCAATTCGAGCGGGATCTGCGCTGGCACGTCCCCGTCTCAGCGCGCATCTCCACCTCCAACGGCATGCAGCCTATCCACGACGACCGCCTCATCTCCGCTGCCCTCGCTGCCGAGGCCGATCGCCTGATCCAGTCGGGGAAGATCAATCTTGGGCAGGCCCGTTCGGCCGTGATTCCGCCGTCCGACCCCCTGGATCTCTCTTGGTGATATGGATTCGAATCTCCTTGGGTAGAACGGCCGAATTCCAAGGCTTTCCCAAGCATCTGCGTCAGAATCGTTGATTTCAATAGAAAGCTGTGGCCGTGTTTCCCGACCGTGCCACCCGTATCCACAAGAATGACGCACACTCATGGAAAAGAAGATGATTGACTCCGGAATTTGCCTTGATCTATACTTTTAGCATAGCCTCAAAAGACAAAGGAGACGACATGCGTCGCGGCGCACCACCATTGATGAAAAAGGATTGGCTGACAGCTGAAGGCTGAGTGCGAGCCTCCCTTTTTGGGACACCTGACGCCTAATTCGGGACAGGCATTGGCCAGGATAACACCGAGATATTTTTTGTCGAGGCGGTGCAGCTCTTCGGCGATAAACGGCCGTCGATGATCCGCGTTGGCTCCTGTGGCAGTCTCCAGGAGGACGTAGCCATTGGCGATCTTGTGATTTCTACAGGAGCGGTACGGCTCGAAAACACGAGTACTTACTTTGTCGATGAGGGTTACCCGGCGGTGGCTCATCACGAGGTCGTGCTGGCCCTCATCGCCGCCGCCGACCAGCTTGGCGTCCGTCACCATGTCGGTCTCACAGCCTCCGCCTCTGGATTCTTTGGGGCACAGGGCCGGGAGGTTGGCGGTTTCAAGCCGCGAGATCCCGGTGTGACCGAGCGGCTGGCATCATGGAATGTGCTCAATATGGAAATGGAAAGCAGCACCCTCTTCACCCTCGGCAATCTGTCCGGCGTCAGAACGGGAGCGGTTTGCACCGCCTATTCTAACCGGGCCACGGGAGAGTTTATTAGCGACGGCGAGCGCATTGCTGCCGATGAGGCCGCCGAACGCGTTGGATTGCAGGCGGTCAAGATTTTGGCTGACATGGATGCCTGGAAGGAGCAGCAGCAAAAGCGATATTTCGTGCCACGATTGCCACCTTAGTGGAGGGGAGGTATCAAAGATTACGCAGATTTTTTGAAGGGTAGGTCACACATGAAGAGGGCTTATCGTTGGGCAGCTGTTTGAATTCTAGATTCGAGCTGCCGAACGCCAGCGGGATTGGCCGGCAGGGGGGTGGAGGATTCGGCCGCGGGGATAATGAACGTGTCCAGCAGGTTTTGGGGGACGTAAAAATCACGCTCGCTTAAATCACTGGTGAAGACGACGACCAATTCCTGTTCTGGTACAACAAAGATGAACTGCCCTGCATAACCCAAGGCCATATAGGTCCCGGTATCGGCGACCCACCATTGGTAGCCGTAGCCATCTTGCAAAGTGGCCGGGATCTGTTTGCGCGTGGAAGCATCGACCCAGGCCGCGGGTACGATCTGTTCGCCGTCCCAGCGCCCTTCATTCAAATAAAGAAAACCGATTTTGGCCATATCGTGTGGCCGCATTCGCATTTCGCCCCAGCCGATGTTGATTCCCTGGGGGTTGGCGGGCCAGGTCACGTCGGTGATGCCCAAAGGGCCAAAGAGGTGAGCATCCGCATATTCGGCCGCGCTCATCCCCGTCGTCTCCTGCAAGATGGCCGAGAGCAAAAAGGAAGCGCCATTGCAGTACTCAAACCGGCTCCCCGGCGCTTCCGCCATGGGCAGATCGAGCATAAACTGCACCCAATCATCGCTGCGCCGCATTTGCTCGAGCCCCTGCCAGCGGTACAAATAGGAATCGCGGCATTCCCAACCGGAAGCCATCATCAAGAGATGCTCGAGCGTCATCGCCTCCTTATGCTTATCGAGATTGGCGGCTGTCCGCCCCGGGAAAAAACTCAATACAGGCTGCTGCACGCTCTCGATATGCCCTTGCTCTATGGCGATGCCGATCAGCGCCGCGTTGATGCTCTTCGTCGCCGAGTGGATGATATGCTTGGCATCAGGTCTAAAAGGGAAAAAGGTGGCATCGGCGACCAGGTAGCCATTGCGGATGACGGTCACACTGTCGATGCCATGGTGCTCTTCCTGGATAGTGGCGAACATTTCCGCCAGCAGCTCCGGGTCCATGCCCTGCTGTTCAGGAGTCGTGGTTCGCCAACCAGCCGTAGGCCAATAATCAGGCCCGTTTGATGCAGATGGGATGGCGGGGGCGGGTTGGTGCGCGTTGCAGGCGGTGAAAAATAGTATGAATAAGACGAAGGCCGTGGCGGTTCTGGCAGTGAGCACCGGCTCACTCACCGATTATCTCTTGCTTGACTATAACTTCGCTGTTAGCGGTGATATTAGTTTCAAGTTTGAGAGTTGCCATTCAATTTTCCTTGTTGCGCCAATCGATCGTATTTTTCGCAGCATCCGTATTATAGCATGCCGCATCCTGCAAATACGGCGTACGGTAATGGATCTTGAAGTCAGAAGGCGAGGGAATAATTGTGAATGGGTGAATTGGTGATACTTCGGCAGGGCTCAGTACAAGATTGGTGAATTGTTAACGGTGACAATTGTGTGGGCTTGCCGTTTCGCTGCAAGTGCTCGAAGGTCTTGAACTCTCGCTTCGCTTTCTTCATCCACCATTTTGCTATTCCCTTTCCTGCTTTGCCGCCAACACCTCAGGTGAATGCGCTACGATCTGGCCCTATTGTACTGTGTAAATTCTTCCACCATCAATCAAACGGTACAGTTACCATGGGGAACAAATAACAAATAACAATTAGCAGTTAACGACTGCGCGTAGCAGGTGGCGCGGTCGGGAGAGCAGCCCTTCGGGACTGAGATGCGGCCACAGCCACATCTAGAATTCAACATTTATGCTATAATCAAATTGCCTGACCAATTCAAGCCATAGGACAATATAACCATGCCTCTTTTAACTCACGGCCCGCTGGTGGGCGCAACGACGGATTCGACGGTATCGATATGGCTGCGCGCTGATGGAGAGGGGGAGGCGGAGGTTCGCCTCGCCCCGTCGGCTGACTCTCTAAACGATAATAGTGCAGTCAGGGCAACGGCCGTGCTCAAGAAAGAGGATGATTTTACGGGGACCCTCTCCTTTAGCGATTTATCGCCCGATACGGCATACCATTATACCGTCCTGCTTGACGGCCAGGCGGCGCTGGGGGCGGAATTCGAGGGCCAGGCTTCTTTTCGGACTTTTCCGGCGCGTGAAGCGGAGGCGGAGAGCTTTGCTTTCGCTTTTGGCTCCTGTTTCATTCCCGAACTGCACACGGATGAGATTTTCAACAACCTGGTCTCGGCGGAGGGGGAAAGTGATGCCCGCTTCTTCTTGATGATCGGCGATAATGTTTACGTAGACAACTATATCGATCGACGCAATCAAACCGCCGCGCCCCCGGCGGAGAGCTTGCTGGCGCTGTACCGGGAAGCGTACCGGGAGTCGTGGAAATACCCCATTTTCCGCCGCGCCTTGATGCAGACGCCGAGTTTTATGATCTTCGACGATCATGAATTTTGGAATAACTGGCATAATTCGGCCGTACACCAGCATGATCGGGAAGGATTCCCCGCGGCCATACAATCGTATCGCGAATATCAGGACAGCCATAATCCGGATGCCGGCCAACGGCATGCCAGGGAGGAGCCGGCCTACCATTATACGTTCTCTTATGGGGAGGATGTTGGCTTTTTTGTGCTCGACTGCCGCATACGCCGCAATCCGGATGCCATCCCTTTCCCCACGATCTTAGGCGACGAACAACGGCAGGCGTTGTATCAATGGCTGAGGGATAACAATAACAGGTACCGGCTTAAGTTTATCGTCTCTTCAGTGCCCATTAGTTTCATCACCCTGCCGCACAAGATCGTCCAACTGCTGCACGGCGTACTGGGCGATCAATGGCTCGGTTATCCTGAAGAGCGGCTGGAGCTGTTCAAGTTCATCCAACATGAAGGGATTGAGGGGGTGCATTTTCTCAGCGGAGATATTCACCTGGGGCAGGGGCTTGTGATTGAAGCGGACGAAGCAAAGCCGGGTCCCACGATTTATTCTTATACCTCCTCACCGCTGGCTAACGCTTTCCACCTTTTTCCGGAGCAGACGCCGGCCTGGTTTAGCATCGCTTTTTGGATCGTGGCCGGTTTGATCCTGGGCTGGCTTGCCGCGCGCTATTTACTCGACGTCTCTCCTGGCTGGGGGTTGCTCGCTGGCCTGCTAGGCGGCGCGGTCGCAGCCTGGTTGTGGATCAGATGGCGGCAGCGGCGGGAGTTGCAGCCCAAGGTTAAATCAGGACGGATCGAGGATCTGCTGTTTAGAATGCTGCGCTGGATGGCCCAACAACGGTATATGCGCAAGCTTATGGGCGTGGCCGACGATACGATTAAGGGGGGCAGCGTGCATTATGTGCCGGATAATCTGTTTACGGCCGTTCAGGATTACAATATGGGCATCGTCACCGTAACGCGCACGTCGCAAGATGGCCCATTGACCGTGCAATTCAAGCTCGTCAACGCCCAGGGGGAGACGCTCGCTGAAGAGCCGGATGGGCACAGTGTGGCGTGAGGGTTCAATATGTGCGTGATGTTGCAACCGCCCATCTGCTGGCCATGACCGCACCAGAGGCGGTGGGTAAACGATTCATTTGTAATGCTGAATGCTACTGGTGCCAAGAGATCGCCTTCATCCTGGAGAAGCATTTTGCCGATCGTGGTTACCGAATCCCGACCCGTCTTTTGCCGGATTTCTTCTTGCGCCTATTTGCCCTGTTTGATGGCACCCTCAGACGTGTTGTGCCTACGCTAGGCCAGAAAATCGAATTGTCCTCCGAACGCCTCAGGAACACACTCGACTGGCAGCCGCGTCCTGTCGAAGAGTCGATTGTAGATACGGCCGAAAGTCTTATCGAACACGGCCTGACAGCTGACGGCTGACAGCTTTCAGCTGTTTTCCGAGAATAAACCATGCTCCTTAAAACCCTATACACCCTGATGGCCAACTGGATTGTGGCCCTGGTCAGCTTGTTGGCTTTCCTGGTCATCGGCCGGCATCTGTTGGCCATCGACAAGGATTTTCGCAGCAGTGGCGATCCCAGTGTGGTCAAGCTTGAGCTGGCGTACAAGAAGGAACTATTTACAGCGATTCTCAAAACGTGGATTAGAAGCAAAGGGGATGGGGCCATACCCGCTTTCCGGCGCCAATGCTGGTACGATAATCTGTGGGCTATCACTTACGCGGCGCTTTTCTCCAGCGTCATCGCCACTGTGACTATCCGCTACGGCCAGGAGCCGGGCACGCTCGTCCTGCTGCTCTTCGCGCTGCCTATGCTGGCTGCGCTCCTTGATATTTTCCCGGAGAATTCGCTCTATATCGTGCTGCTCAGGGATGTGAGGAGCGATACTGAGATTGATGGTTTGGCGGCAGGTCCCATCCTGGTGGCTTCGATTGCGGCGACGATTAAATTCGCGCTGCTGGGTATGGCTTTTGTGGGTTTTGTGTGGGTGTTGTTGAGCAATTTGTGAGGAGACCACACGCGCCGCGTCACACCACCAAAACCGTAACGCAACCTTTCCAGGTTGCAATCAAAGCAGAAAGCTTGACCCCGTAACGCAACATTTCCAGTTTGCAATCAAAGTAGAAAGCTTGACCCCGTAACGCAACATTTCCAGTTTGCAATCAAAGTAGAAAGCTTGATTTACGATGGAGACCAAAGATTGTACAGATTTGTTTGGGTGGTTAGGGGCTGCGGATCAGGCGGCGCTGCCAAGGCGGCCAGTGCATGGCCGCAGTTGAAGCAGAATTTGGCTGATGGGGGCGATTCTTCAGCACAGTTTGGGCAGGTGATGAACAGGGCATGGCCACAGTTGGTGCAGAACCGGGCGTCGTCTCGATTTTGGGTCTGGCAATTGGGACAAATCATGGGTGCTATAATACCATGCCGAGTGGCGAGTGACGAGTGCCAAGGTGCTTTGAACAGACCCACGACGCGCCAAATCACTCTTGACTAGAACATTAGTTCTCAAGTATAATTGGCTTACAATGAAGATGCTGTTCCTTGTCCAGAACTTCGCCCCTAACAGCTCGCCCTTCTCAAAGAATCGATGCCGTTTCCGGAATAAAAAAAACGACATCAAACGGCATCAAACAATACTTCAATATATAGTATTATACTAATAATACCATGGGCGAAGCAACCAACTAACAGAAGCGCGCCGTTTCATCCCCTAATTACCCCCGGTTATTCTAAATTTTACGAAAATTGTTGACAAATTAGAACATATGTGCTAGTATATTGGTGAGGTGCACAAACACTCCTCCTTCTTATTCCCCCCTCTTCACGTGGAGCTGGCAAGTGCGACCCTTGCCAGCTCTGCTTCTTTCTGAGGGATAAAGAATCAAAGAATACGCAGATTTCGCAGATTGGAATTTGCAGGAAGGCCAAATGTTTTTGAGATAGCAGTCCAAATTATTTGTAGAGATCAATTAGCGGAAGGTTGTCGATCGGTGTGTTGGCTGATCGAGGAGATGTTGTAATGGCTACAGAGAGTGTATTTAGGAAAGAACGGGCTGGATATGGTGGGGGGCAGGTGCATGGTTTGAACCTAAACCTGGCTGTATTGTGGAAGCTGCTGGTAGGGGTGATCTTGACGGTCGCGCTGGTGGCTTTCGAGATCTTCAATTTTGATACGACGCGCTATGCGCTGCAAAGTTTGTTAGGTGATGTCAGTTTCTTGAGTTTGCAGTGGGCCGTGGTGTTGGCTATCGCTTTTTGCGCTATTGATTTCGCGGGGTTGTCGCGGCTGTTTACGGAAGAGCAAGGACATCAGGAACCGCGAGCGGTTTGGTATCTGACAGGGGCGTGGCTGCTGGGGGCGACGATGAATGCGGTTATGACCTGGTGGGCCGTGAATTTGACGTTGTTGAGTCACGAATTGGGTAACGAGGTGCTAAGCAGGCAGCAGTTGCTGCGATATGTGCCTTTGTTTGTGGCGGTATTGGTGTGGCTGACGCGTATCCTTTTTATTGGTGCTTTTTCGTTAGCCGGAGATCATCTTTTTGACCTGGCTGGGCAAAGCCAGAGGCGAACGGCGCGCAAGGCACGACATGATTTGCCGGCGGCGGGAAAGGGGCAGGGCAATGAACGGCCGTTCCGACCACAGCCGAAGCCGAAGTCGCGGATCCAGCGGCAGCCGGCGGTGGCGCAAGGGGGTCAGGCTGTGCCGGCGGGTATGCAGGCTCGAGGGAGGAAGCGTAATTAATTGATGAATGGTGAATGGTTGAATTGGTGAACGGTTAATCTGGTGTTCTAGAACGAAGATTTCAGATCTCTTGATCGATATAAAAACGGCTATGCTGCTGAATGTGGTCTGGCCGTTTTTTGTTTGTCTGGTAACTGATGATTTCTAAGTGCCGGGTAATGTGGTTTGCCTGTGTTAAGGGCGGGGCGTTACACTTTTGGTCATCCTGAGGGCATCAATGATTTCGCAGTCTACGCAGATTTTTGGAGGGAAGGTCACGCGAAGGAGCAAAGGCGCAAAGAGGATCATGTAAACACGCTGGGGCTGGAAGACGAGAAGAGGGTTAGGATAGGTTTAGGCGAAAATGGAAATTTTTGGGTTTGAGAATTATCGAGTGAATAGTGGGGTGCGCGTGGGGGTGATCTTGGGGCTGGTGGTCGGTTCGGTTTTACTGGTTGGGTGTGGTTCGGGTGAGGCTGATACTGAAGTAACGGCCGAAGCGACGGCGACGGAGGTGGCGCTGGCTGCTGCGCCGGCGACTTGGACGCCAGAGCCGACTGAAACGGTTGCGCCGACGAATACGGCCGTGCCGACGAATACAAGGGAACAGCCGACGGAGACGCCGGAGCCTACAGCCACTAACACACCAAAGCCGACAGCCACCGACACGCCGGAGCCCACGGCTACAGAGCTACCGCCTACGGAGACCCCGTTACCTTTGCCTACATCACCGCCAGCGGCGCCCCCTACTTTGCCCCCGGAACCGGTGCTGGGAGTTAACTTGATTCCAAACGGTTCTTTCGAAGAAGGGCACTACAATCAGGATGGCGTTCCTGAGCTGCAGCTGCCCAATCGTTGGCGACTTGAGTGGGATGAAGGGCCTACCGGTGTGGGCAATGCGTCGTGGGATAATTATGTGCGGCCAGAAGTGCGGGTGCTTTCCACGGCTTTTCTGCCGCCGGAGGAACATCCATTGTACATTTACAATGGCCAGCACACGTTGAAGGCTTTCAAGGGATCAGGCGCGGTGAGCCTTCGTCTGTTGACGGATGTAACGCTGGAACCAGGCACTTATGTGATCGAGGCTAAGATGTTCGCCGATATCGTGCAGGATTTTGAGAATAATCAGAAGGTGTGGGCATCTGATCCTTCGTCGGCCGAGTTTCACTTCATCGTGGGCGATGGGGGCACGGTCTGGACCTGGCAGAATTTTGGCCAGATTAATGTGCATAATTGGACTTTCACGGTCGACGAGCTAAAGACAATGACGGTGGGTATCGCTTTGCGTGGCCGCTACGCGCTTTCCAATAATGGTTGGTTTATCGACGATCTTTCGCTACGCCGTATTGAGTAATCGGCGCAACTTTTGTATTATAGTGACGTAAGGATTAATGTATCGTAATGACAAGTTTACGCTGAGCGAAAGAAGTGTGGCTGATAGCTGATAGCTGTCAGCTGTCAGCTTTTTTACAGGAGAACAACATGAGCGAAGAACAGAATCCAGACATTGACGAAATTAAAGAACGTATCGAAATTCCGGTTGAAGAGGACGATATTGAAGGGCTCAAGGCTGAGGAAAAGGCGAACGGCCCCGATATTGCCGAGGAATTCAAGAAATTGGGCCGCCAGTTTGCGGAGACGATTGAGACGATCTGGAACAGTGAAGAGCGGGTTCGGGTGGAAACTGAGATTCGCGAAGGTGTACATTCCTTTGCAGATGAAGTTGACAAGGTGATCCGCGAGGCGAGAAGCAGCGACGCTGCTGAAAAGTTACAGGGCGAAGCGGCGAATGTGAAGTCACGGGTGGAAGAGAGCGACTATGGCGCGACGGCCCGTGATACGGTTGTGCAGGGCTTGAACTGGCTGAGCGAGGAATTTGGTAAACTCGCGGAGCAGTTCGCGCCGGCGGAGAAGGGGCCGGAAGATATTGGCGATGTTTTCGAGGATGACGAACCAATGGTGGAGAAGGGCTCGGAAGCAGGGGAAAACAGTTAACAGCTAACAATCAACAGTCGATGGACAACAGCCGTGGTCAGCTATTTGCTGGGGCGGCTGTTGCTTGTTTTGTTTAGGTTAGTTGGGGGAGGATAGCGTGGGCCATAGCTTCTAGGCGGTCCAGACCGTCCTGATCGAGCCATTGTAGCATGATGCGCTGCACGCCGGCTTCAGACCATTGGCCAAGTTGATCCACAATCTCATTGGCTGTGCCAACTGCCAGGCCGCGCTGGCGTAATTCAGATGGTGGGAGTTCCCAAGCTTGCGCTTGATATTCCACTTCGGCTGTGTTACGGCCGAATAGACAGCCTGTCATTAGCGAACGGCGTACTTCTTGGGGGGAACGGCCGTTTTGGTCGAGTAAGGCGTCGAGGCGCTGATTTCTCTCGGCGAATTCCCCAGGTGTGATGTAGACGCCGTTCCATTCTTGGGCATATCGCGCTACCAGGGGCAGGGTGCGCAGGGGGCCGTTTCCGCCGATGAGGATCGGCGGGCCACCAGGTCTCTGGGGGCGGGGAAGCATGATGGCTTCTTGTAGGTGGTAATACTTTCCTTCAAAATCGACCGGGGTTTCACTTTGTAACAGGCTCGAAACGACTTGCAGGCCTTCTTCAAAGCGCGCAAAGCGGCCTGGAACGTCGAGTAGATCCCAGCCGTAGTTGTTGTGTTCCCGTTCCTGCCAGCCGGCTCCCAGACCGAGTGACAGACGGCCACCAGATAGGTCGTCGACGGCGGAGGCCATGCGCGCGGTCATGGTGGGGTGGCGAAAAGAGACGGGGGAGACGAGGGGGCCAAACTCGATGCGCTTGGTATGGCTGGCTAACCAGGTCAGTGAAACCCATAACTCCAGGGAGTCTTTGTCGGGGGGATCCATGTTGGTGAAGTGGTCGGAACGGTACAGTCCAACAAAGCCGAGGTCTTCAACGGCCGTGGCGATACGCTGCCAACGGGGCCAATTCAGACCGTCCTGACCTTCGATCATTATTGCTAGTTCCATGATTCTCCTTTTTTATGTCGTTGAGCGACCGCTTCGCGTACAAAGTTTACGCAGAATTCGCAGATTGAATAAATGGTAAGGTGAATCTATCTTGTGCGCAACCTGGAAAGGATGCGTTACGGATGGCGCAGTACTGGAAAACGAAAACGCCCGACCTAAGGGTTTAGGACGGGCGTGGGTTTATTAAGTGATGTTCGCTCAGGCGGGGGTGGCTTCGAGGTGTGGCAAGACCTGGGCCACAATGCGATCTTTGGGTAGGGCGCCGGTGATGCGCTCGACTACCTGGCCGTTCTTGAACAGCATCAAAGTAGGGATGCCGATAATGCCGTAACGGCC
>JAACFF010000625.1 GCA_009937635.1 Chloroflexota bacterium | reverse complement strand
TGCTTTTTTGGGCAAATCCGCCCAACAACGCCTTTGATGATCATTTCGAACCCATTTTTTTAATTATGGAAGAAGGGAATATTCCGGCAAAGCAGGCATGCTGGGAATGTTTTCAACCACCGGTCTTTTATCTACTATCAGCCACAATTGGGAATGTCGCCCGTGCCAATGCGGATAGTAACCTGGCGCAACCGTTGAAGCTGTTGCAGTTTCTTCCCTGTCTCTACGGCATCTTAACCGTTTACGTTATTTATCTGATATTGAAACGAGTAAACATCTCCAATTTTGCCAGAACTCTCGCCTTTGGAATGGTGTGTTTTTTGCCTCGGCACATATACATGTCGGCTATACATACCAATGATACCCTTTCATATTTGCTAGTGACTTTGTGCGCCTATTTGATGCTTGTTTTCATAGACCATCAGTTTGAGTGCGAGAAATTGGAACAACTGCCGAATTTGCCCTCACGAGAACAAGCGCCGCAAGAATTTCATTCAAGCGGATTTATGCCATTTTTGAAATCCGCCATATTATTGATAACCTTATTGGCGGTTGTTCTGCTGGCTTTGTTTACCAAGTCTACCGCTCTGGTCCTCATACCGATGGTAGCCGCCATCTTTCTCATTGCCTTTGCACGGCGAATACTCAAAATTGGAAGGCGAAGTGTGGTTTCTTTCACGTTGCTTCTTTTGGTGCCCACGGCCGTCGTAGGCAGCGTTGTGCTATCTGATGTAAATGATTATGGGCAGCCGCTGCCGTTGAACATTGAGCTGCTGAATGTGAAGCTCTCTCAACCACCGGGCCGTGAAGACATCTCCTTTTTCAGTTTTAAGCCATGGACGACGATCGCAAGCCCTATATTGGCCCCTGGTAATATCGATTCATTTTGGACGCTGATCTATAGTCGCATGTGGTTCGATATGGAACCGAAGTTCCTGCAATTCACAGACCCTGGCGATGATTGGTGGAAAGCCTATGACTATTATCTAAACAGGCACGACAGGCATGACTGGCCCGGTGCGATATCACTATCTCCGTTCACACGCCTCACTGGTTCCGCACTGATTGCTTCAGGACTTGTGCCGTTGATTTTGGTGCTCATTGGCACGGGTCGCTCCTTGTTTGGAAAATGGGCCCTTTGGTCAAAGAGTGATCCGGCGGAAGTGGTAAAAGTACAATTATTTCTAGTGCTCTTACTGGTAACTCTGGCCGGCGTCATCATGCATACGTTCAGGCATCCCTATTACAGTTTCATGAAGGCAGCATTTATCTTGAATGCATTGTCTGCCTTTGCACTGTTCCTGGCCCTGGGGGTGATGTTGGTGGAAAAGAACAAAGCGCTGAGGTGGGGCATAGCGATACTGTTTGGATTCTCATTCCTGCTGACATCTATTCACGTGCTTCATATTGTGCAATCGCTAGGATTCGGAATGTCATAATGCGCGAGAAATCCAGAGGATTCCGAATCCCTTAGAGTTGAGGATCTTAAAGACCATGCGGAATTGGGAATGGTTGTTACTGTTGCTTTGTCTGACCCTCTTTGGTACACAAGCAGCGTTAAGCGCCCAGTCAAAATCAGCCACTTTTGACGAGGAATACCATATTACGCGCGGGTATGCCTATCTGCGTACCGGCGATTTTCGCATGAGTTTTAGCCACCCACCGCTCGCCAATGTTTGGAGTAGCCTGCCCTTGCTGTGGCTCCTGGAGATCGATTTGCCCATCGATCATCCTTCTTGGGATGATGGAAATTTGCTTGTTTTTGCTGATGAGTTTTTGTGGCGGAGCAATGAGAATTCGCAGCAGATAGTTGCCCTGGCCCGATTGCCGATCATTGTGCTGGGTATCGTTCTCATTGTTACGCTGTTTTGGTGGACAAGACAACTGGCCGGAGCGCTTGCGAGTTGGGTCGTGCTGCTACTGGCTACCTTCGGCCCCAATTTGCTGGCTCATTCTCGCCTGGTAACGACCGATTTGGGGTTAACCTGTTTCTTTCTGCTAACCATATGGCGTCTATGGTGCTGGCTAGAACGGCCGTCGCGTTTCAATCTCATTTTAGTTGGTCTGTTAGCCGGAGCGACCATGGCCACCAAATACAGTGGGCTCATGGTATGGCCCATTATTGTATCGATTTTACTTCTCTATCCGGCCTATACACATCGGCGCTTGCTGGCCTTAACCGGTATGGGCCTCGTCGCTTTCGCCACATTATGGGCCGTTTATGGCTTTGATTGGGGTCCCCTTCCCAACAGTGGTTGGCCCATCTCCATTCCTGCCCCTTTCTATTTTTCTAGCCTCCTGAGAACTTTCGTGGATTTTGGGGCAGTGTCGCGACCGGCATTTCTGCTCGGGCAAGTCTCGGATCGCGGCTGGTGGTACTATTTCCCGGTTGCTTTGGTTGTGAAAAATAGTATTCCATTGTTGTTGCTGGCGATTCTGGGCGTTTACCCTCTGCTGCGACTTCACGGCCCCCGCCGGGCTTCCGTTCTCTGGCTACCTTTCCTTTTTTTTGTAGGTTTAGGCATGACGGGTCGTCTAAGTATCGGCTATCGTCACATCCTGCCCGGCATTCCCTTTCTGATCATAATTGCCGGCCATTCTGTTCTGTGGGGCAGAATACGGGGATTTGATATGTCGCGCGTGGTCGTGCCCATCACAGGGTTACTACTGAT
>JAACFF010000203.1 GCA_009937635.1 Chloroflexota bacterium | reverse complement strand
TTTCCTTCCAGTGGCTGGCGCAATACTTCAAGCAGTCTCTCGCCAAATTCAGGGAGTTCATCCAGAAAAAGAACGCCGCGGTGAGCGAGGGAGATTTCGCCTGGCCGCGGCCAGGCGCCTCCCCCAACGAGCCCAGCGTAACTGATGGTATGGTGGGGAGAGCGAAACGGCCGGTTGCGGATGAGCGGTGTGTCGGTTGGCAACAATCCAGCTACGGAGTAGATCTTGGTTACTTCCAGGGCTTCATCCACGTTCATACGCGGTAAGATACTGGGCAAGGACTTGGAAATAAGCGTTTTCCCTGATCCCGGGGGCCCTGAGAGAAGGACGTTGTGCGCTCCGGAGGCGGCGAGTTCCATGGCTCGCTTGACGTGTTCCTGGCCCATGATGTCGGAAAAATCGGCGGCATAGACGAGATCTCCCTCAAATGCTTGATCGACATCAACAGTAAATGGTTCGATGGGACCCAAGCCCGTTAAATGCCCAACCAGTTCCGCCAGGCTCGTGACGGGAAAAACTTCCACATCAGGCATCAGCGCCGCCTCCCCGGCATCCTCGGCGGGCACAAACACACGTTTGAGGTTTTGCTGGCGGGCCAGGGCGGCAAGGGGAAGAATACCTTTGGTGTGGCGCGTAGTGCCTTCCAGGGATAACTCTCCGACAAACAGCGACCCTTCCAGCTTGTCGGGCCAGACCTGCTGCGTGGCCGCCAATACGCCTACGGCAATGGGAAGATCATAGGCGGGCCCCTCTTTGCGCAGATCGGCCGGGGCGAGATTGACGGTGATGCGTTTATTGGCGGGAAAGGAAAGGCCGCTGTTTTTTACTGCAGCGTGGACTCTATCACGGCTTTCGCGCACCGCGGCATCGGGAAGGCCCACCATCATAAAATTAGGATAGCCTTTTATGATGTCTACCTCAACCTCGACGAGTTCCGCGTCCAATCCAACAATGGCGCTGCTTAGTACTTTTGCCAGCATGGCCTGTATCCTTTGTAATCGCTTCTACTTAATGTTATTCGTAAGGTTAAACCGATAACCTATGGTTACTTCCATTTCCCTCTTCCTTCCTCAGAGGCACTTGGGCCATGGGTTATCTTTTTCCTCCGGTAATCCATGGCCCCACCCTTTTCCACGGCAGACGTTCAGATTATCTTATAGGTGTCGAGTCACTTCCAACACATCGGCGTTGATCTGTACTTTCAGCGCATCCAGGCCTGAAAACTTCTTTTCGGGGCGTATGTGGACGATAAACTGCAAGCGAATCGTTTGCCCGTAGAGATCGCCACTAAAATCAAGCAAATGGGCTTCTACCATGCGTTGGCGCCCATTGACGGTGGGGCGAATACCGACGTTGGTAGCAGCCTTGAATCGCTCATCCCCAAGCCAGGCATAGGTCGCATAGACGCCATCAGCAGGAAGTATTAATTCATCCCAGACAGCTAGATTCGCCGTGGGAAATCCGATAGTACGTCCCCGTTGATCGCCCTTGATCACGGATCCAGTCAAGGAATACGGCCGTCCCAAGCACCCATTCACATCTCTCATGTCCCCTATGGATAGGCTTTGCCGAATACGGCTGCTGCTAACCAGCCTACCATCCCAGCGTACCATGGATTCGACCAACTGTACAGTGAAGCCTTTTTGCGGGCCCAGGAGGCGTAGGAAGTTTCCATCCCCTTCTCGCTGGTAACCGAAAGCAAAGTTTCCGCCCCAGATCTGGCGCATATCTAGTGAATCACGCAACTGGTCCACAAAATCGGCCGCTCGCGTATCTCGCACTTCTTCATTGAAGGGGTGGGCAATCGCCAGATCAACTCCATGGTCTCCCAGCAGAGCGAGGCGGTTTTCCAGGGTGTGAAGGTAATAACGGCCGCTTAGGTTCTTTAATACACGTTTGGGGTGGGGAAAGAAGGTCAGAACGGCCGAACGCGTACCGGAGATTCGTGCCGCATGCACCATTTTAGTCAGCACGTCCTGGTGCCCAAGGTGTACGCCGTCGAAAGAACCCAAGGCAAGAAAGGTGGGCCGGCGATCAGCGATTTCAGCCAGGGTGTTTACATGCACAATTTTCTGAGTCATAGAATGGTATCTGTGAAGGCCGGCATAGTTCCAATTGTACCAGAGTTCGATTAGCGTTGAAACGTATTAAGAGAAACCCGGTTTCGATGTGAAAAGTTTCGAACGGCCCCTTGTTTCGGTCAGGTTATCGATCTGCAAAAACCGGGTTTCGGAGCTTATGGCTCGGGTAAAAACACTTTGTGCGGCTGCCAACTGTTCTCGCGAGCGATGGCCAGGCCGAGGAAGTATCCATCCGGTTTATACATACGAACCAGCGGATCCGCGGGATGATTGTCTTGGCGTGGTACTCGCTGTCCAACTTCAACACGCTGCGCGTCCTGAATCGTCAAATCGAGGCGCGCCAGATGCCGCACGGCCGTGTCGCTACGCTGTAAATAGTTTTTCCAATTATCCTCAACCAAATCAGACAGGGCCACGGATTGATCGCTAGAGAATTCGCCGATGGCCGTTCGTCTCAGCGCCGTAATATGCCCACCGCAAGCTAAAGCCTCGCCCAAGTCGTGAGCCAGAGAGCGTATATAGGTTCCGGCGGAACAGACCACCTTAAGCTGCAAAAACGGTTCTTCCCATGACAGCAGTTGCAGGTCGTAAATGGACACATCGCGCAGAGGTGGCGTTACGTCCTTTCCTTGCCGGGCTAGTTTATACAATGGTTGTCCGTCACGTTTAATTGCCGAGTAGATGGGCGCCCTTTGTTGGATATGGCCGCGAAAAAGTGGCAGCGCCTGTTTAATATCTGCTAATGGCACATCAACCGCGTATTGAGCGACGATTTCGCCATCGGCGTCATAGGTATCTGTAACCTGTCCCAATTTGACCGTGGCCAAATAACTTTTGGGCTGCCCGACGAGGTACTCCGAGAGGCGTGTTGCTCTGCCGACACACACCAGAAGCGCCCCGGTTGCCAATGGATCCAGAGTACCGGCATGACCTACCCGGCGTACTCCGCTCACCTTGCGTATACGTTTTACAACATCGTGGGAGGTAATCCCCAGCGGCTTATCGATATTGAGAAGGCCTTCAAGGGACATGAGTACCCGTTTTGGGGGCAGGAAAGCAGCAGAACCGGCATGATTCCCGGTAGCTAATCTCCTTGCTGAATTTCAGGCACGGGACTTGACTGGCGGATAATCGCATCCTGGCATAAGCGAACGAGAAGTGCTTCAGCCTCTTCGAGAGAGCCTGTCAAGGCACAACCTGCTGCCAGCGGATGACCTCCTCCACCCAGGGCCATAGCCACGGCAGACACATCAAAGGGAGGACGGCAGCGCAAGCCCACTTTTATAGTACCATCGTCCAATTCCATGAGGACAGCACCCATAGAGGCTTCATCTACATCAGCCAGCATATTCACCAGACCAACGCTGCTATTGCTGCGGAACTTGGCAGCTTTGCGTTCTTGATTGGTGATACTGGTCCACAGCAATCCGTTTTCCAAATGCATCTTATTTATCCCCGTACCCCATAATCGTAGAGTGGGCATGGTTCGTAAGTTGAGAGCGTACGTGGTAACGAATCCTAGATCTGCTCCAGCTTCGATCAGATCTGCTGCGATGCGCAATGTATCAGCGGAGACACCTACCGTGCGAAAGCCGAGCGTATCGGTTACAAGCCCAGTAAGCAAACTCAAGGCGATTTCCTGTGAAATGACGATTCCTAGGTCTGTAAATAGTTGGTATAACATCTCTGCTGTGGATGTAGCCTGGGGGTCGACCAGGTTAATATCACCAAATCGTGTATTGGTCATATGGTGATCGATATTGATGATGAAGGGCTTGGGATCTGGCAGCGAGGAAAAAGCCTTACCCATGCGGAATTTGTCGCCACAATCTACGGCTATGAGCAAGTCATGATCGTTCAATCTATCAGGCCTTTTGCGAACCTTTTCAGATAAGGGTAAATAGCGGAAGCGTTCCGGCACGTTGTCATCACAGACGAGGGTGACTTTCTGCTTGATTTGCCTCAACGCCAGCCCGACGGCCGTTAATGATCCAATGGCATCTCCGTCAGGATCTACATGGGTAACAACCAGAATGTTTTGCGCTTTTTCTAGCGTAAGTTGGATCATTGAGGACAGATCTTACTCGACTGATGGAGGGGATTGATCTTCGTTTTCGGGGGGGATATCCAGGCTATCCAGAATCTGGTTTACTTCTTCGGCGTAGGCCAATGTGGGATCCCAATGAAAATGCAACTCCGGAACTGTTCGTAAGCTCATGCGTTGGGCCAGCTCATAACGAAAAAAGCCCCCAGCTCTATCGAGGGCGATCATAACTTCCTGCTGCCGTGATTCATCACCCAGGGCGTTTATATATACATTAGCGTGCTGCAATTCACGATCAATGAGGACACGTGTTACTGTTAAGTCCTGCAAGCGGGGATCGCTGACATCACGCCTGAGGAGTTCGCTCAAGATCATGCGGATTTCTTCGGCCGTACGTTCTTGCCGGATTTTACTCATAAGATTTAGTCTTCGACTCTTTCTGATACAAAGAACTCGATGATGTCGCCCGGCTCATAATCATTCCAGCCCTCAATGCTAACCCCAAATTCAAAGCCGGTTTTCACTTCGCGAACGTTCTCCTGCAAATGTTTTAGACTGCCTACCGGGCCCGTGTTCAGCAATCTACCGTTGCGCACGATATGAGCACTTGCATTACGGCGCGCCACTCCTGTACGCATGTAGCTTCCAGCGATATTGCCAATGCCCCGTATGCGAAAAACTTGACGTACTTCAGCACGGCCAATCACTACATCACGATAAGTTGGCGCAAGCATACCTTTCATGGCCTTTTCTACATCTTCGAACAGCTTGTATATGATGCGGTAGTTGCGAACGTCAACTTGTTCGCTGCTGGCTGCTGCCTTGGCAATGGGATCGATGTCCACGTTAAATCCCAGAATAATGGCGTCGGAGGCGGAAGCCAACATCACGTCACTTTCGCTTACATTGCCAGTAGAAGCACGCAGAATCTCTACAGATACTTCTTCGTTTTCCATTTCCTCAAGCGAATTGACGATTGGTTCCAAAGATCCTTGCACATCTGCTTTGACGATGAGGTTGAGAGATTTGGCCTCTCCCTCTTGCAAGCGGCTGAAGAACTCTTCCAGACTAATGGACTTTTGCCTTCCTATGGGTGCCTGGCGCTGATCCTCTTGCTCTTCGGCAATTATCCTTCGCGCCGCTTTCTCGCTCTCAACCACTCGGAACTGTTCGCCTGCTTCGGGGATACCACCCAAACCAGAGACTGAGAGGGGCATGGATGGACCCGCTTCGCGGACTCGCTTGCCTTTATGATCGAACATAGCTTTGATGCGGCCGTAGTTTTGGCCAACAAGCAATGTGTCACCCATTTTGAGCGTGCCATTCTGCACCAGCAAGGTAGTCATAGCACCACGACCTTTCTCGATCTTCGCTTCAAGGACGGTCCCGGTTGCAGAAGCAGTTGGGTTAGCACGAGGCTGAATATCTTCAGATACCAACAGAATCGCTTCAAGCAGATCGTCGATTCCCAATATCTCTTTGGCAGAAACGGGTATAACCATGGTATCACCATCCCAATCATCGGGGATCAGGTCAATCTCGGTCAATTGTTGTTTCACCCGTTCCGGACGGCTCGTTTCCAGATCAATCTTATTCAAGGCGACAATAATCGGCACACGTGCCGCCCGAGCATGGTCTACCGCTTCGCGGGTCTGAGGCATCACACCATCGTCAGCGGCGACAACGAGAACGGCGATATCAGTCGCCTGGGCGCCGCGTGCACGCATAGCTGTAAACGCCTCATGGCCTGGCGTATCCAAGAAAGTAACTAGTTCGCCCTCTCTGTTTACCTGGTAAGCGCCAATATGTTGGGTAATCCCGCCCGCCTCACCGGACTGTACATCTGACTGGCGAATCACATCTAAGAGAGAAGTTTT
The DNA here is from genome assembly GCA_009937635.1 of Chloroflexota bacterium. Classification (GTDB taxonomy): domain Bacteria; phylum Chloroflexota; class Anaerolineae; order Promineifilales; family Promineifilaceae; genus JAACFF01. Next base: position 4,716 of record JAACFF010000203.1, on the reverse strand, counting down.
CCCATGATCAACATGGCCAAGCATGGTAACGACTGGTGCACGAGGTTCCAGATCGGCCTCGCGTTCTTCTGCCAGCACCTTACGCCAGGCAAGCTGTTCGTCAACGTCTTCTACTTCGTCAACTTCCACTTGCGGTGCAACTACTTCAAAGCCCATTTCTTCAGCCACAATGGAGGCCGTATCGAAGTCAATCTGCTGGTTGATGTTGGCCATGATCCCATTACTCATCAACTCCTTGATGACATCAATGGGGCTGACCTCCATGATTCCAGCCAATTCACGAACGGTCAAAAAATCTGGCACTTCAATCAGCGTTTTAGTCTGCGTCATTCTCTTTCTCCGTCACCTCGTCATAGGCGGGCCTGTGCGCTGCTATCTCACCTATTTCTGCCGATGTTACCTCTGTCTGCAACGCCTGGTTAAGCAATTGACTTTCTAAGGCCTTATCCCAGCAAACCGCCTGGCCGCATAGATAAGCACCACGGCCGTTTCGTTTACCTGTTGAATCGACAACGGTGCCCTCATCTGCTGTACGCACTATGCGGGTTAAACTCCGCTTGTCAAACTTCTGCCGGCAAACGATGCACATTCTTTGTGGAACATGCTTTAAACGGCGCGGTTTTTTCTTAGCCACTAAAGATCGTCCGAATCGAATTCTTCCCACTCCGGACGGCCGCGTCCACGCTTGCGTTTACGCTTGACCACCACTTCGCCCGCCTTCTCATCAAAGACAAGGCTGCGTCCTCGACGCGAGTCTCCCTTATCTTCTTCCAGCTCCTCTTTGGGCCGGTCATCAGGGGCGACTACGACAATTGAGGGTTTCTTTTTTGTCTTCTTTTTCGGTTGTGGCTCAATCTCCACGATAGACCTAGATAGATCGTCAATGTCGGGCACCAACTCTTGTTCTTCATCTTCAGCAACTTCTTCTTCTACCGCTTCGACGACTAGCTCTTCTTCTACCGCTTCCACTTCTGCCGGACTTTCTTCGGCTGTGGCAAGCGATTCCTCCAAAACCATTTCTTCAGGGATCTCTTCAACGATTTCTTCTTCTATTTCTTCAAGGATTTCCTGATCAACAGCTTCAACAAGATCCTCTTCAACGATTTCCTCAACAGGCAGTTGGTAGAACGCTACATATTCCTTCAAAGTCTCCAACATCTTGTCGCCGAATCCGCGAAACTCCAGGAAAATCTCATCGTCAAGCTCCAGGTTGAGCAGTACATCACCAACTGTGTCGATTTCGTTATCCAGAAGCAGGTTGTGAATACGCCCAGGTAAGTCCAGTTCTTCCAAGGGCAATTTCCAGGCTACTGCAGGGATACGTTTTCGAGCTTCGATCCGCTCGCGGCGTACTTCTGCATGAGACTCGGCTCTGCTGGCGACTATCCGCCCTTCGACACCAGCCACCAGACGGGACAGATTTTGGTAATCCTCAGACGTGATCGGCCGTCCCGCCTCTTTCTTCTCTAGTATATGGCGAACCTGTTCAACAAAAACTTCATCCTTGGCTATTGCAGGATCAGCCGCTGGATGGTCGAGGTTACCCATGGCTCCTGCTGCTGCCTCGGTCAAGCTCTTGATGTCGATCCGCCAGCCAGTCAGCTTCGCTGCCAGTCTTGCGTTTTGTCCTTCTCGTCCGATGGCCAGCGACAACTGATCATCGGGAACGATAACTAAGGCAGTTCGACCTTCACTGGGATGCTCTTCCAGAAATACATGAGATACACGTGCCGGGCTCAGCGCTTTGGAGATAAATGATTGCTGATTCGGATCCCACTCGATGACATCAATTTTTTCGTCATTCAATTCACGAACGATGCTTTGGATGCGCACACCACGCATGCCAACACAAGCCCCAACCGGGTCCACACCTGGTTGCAGGGCGTGAACCGCCACCTTAGAGCGCTGACCAGCCTCACGTGCGATGCTCTTGACATCAACCTGTCCATTGTATATTTCAGGAACTTCCAGTTCAAGCAGACGCCGCAACAAATTGCGGTGATTACGGCTTACGATAATCTGCGGTCCACGGTTGGTGCGACGCACTTCCAGCACATAGACGCGGATCTTGTCATGTGCCCGGTAACGTTCTCTTGGAACCTGCTGGTTCTTAGGAAGAATCGCTTCGGTACGTCCTAGACCAATCGTAATATGTTGGCCGCTAATGCTTTGCACCGTACCATTAACCAGTTCGCCCTCTCGCCCAGAGAAATCCTCGAACAAATGTTCGCGCTCTGCTTCACGCACTCGCTGCAGCAACACCTGTTTAGCGGTCTGGGCAGCAATCCGACCAAAACTGGCGGTTGTGCTGTCGACCATGACTAAATCGCCTAGCTCAGCCTCAGGAAAACCGCCACGACGGGCCTCTCGCAATAATACTTCTGTACGGTTGTCAATAATGCTGTCCACAACCTCTTTTTCAGCAAAGATCGTTGGTTCGCCTGTACGTTGATCGATTTCTGCCCTAACATCCTGCAAATTACTGACATTGGCATCACGCCGGTAGGCGGAAACCAACGCGGTTTTCAACGCCTCAAGAACATCTTCTTTCGGCAAACCACGTGATTCACAAATCTCGTTAAAGGCTAAAAGAAACTCGCTTTTCATGTAATTTCTGTACTACCTCGCTTAAAAGCCCTAAGCAACAAAAAAAGTGGGGAATGCCCACTTTCCATCGCACCTACCTATCAGGAAATTATGTAAAAATTATAGCACAGCGGGCTTTCAATAGCAAAAGGATGTTAGTAAGCCTTTAGAAAGATGAAGCGGTTTATGCTCCCATTACCAACCCTTTTCCTGATTTTCATTTTCTCTTTGAGATGGGCAATGACAGATGATCACGCGAAAGCGCGGTCATGAGAGATATTCGTTGTCGTCTTAGACAGTGAAACGACTGGTGATCGTTTCACCTGGGCTTTGTCCTGGGTAGGGTTAGTAGCGGCTAACGCGAGGTTAATTCCGCTAACAGAGCATCCAGCTCATCAGCCACGTTGTGCAATGAGGGGTAAATGTGATCAACAGCCGAGAAATCGGCTTCTTTTGTATCTCCATTGGGTATGGCGACAACCATCATTCCGGCGGCAAGCGCAGAGCGACAACCTGGTGCAGAATCTTCCAGAGCTAAACAGCGTGACGATGGAACGCCCAGGCGCTCGGCCGCCAGCAGGTAAATATCTGGGGCCGGTTTGCCACGCGACACCTCATCACCTCCAACGATGATCTGGCAGGAATCTTCCAAGCCAATTTGCTGCAAGATTTCTTGGGCGTGATGGCGAGGGCTGGACGTTGCCACGCCCCAAGGCAAGGCACGTTGATTGATGGCAGCATGCAGATCAAATAGCCCTGGCATAACCGGTACCCCAGAGGCACGTATCTTGGCAAGTATGTCCGCTTTCTGCCGTGCGAGCGTATCCATTTTTACAGGTAGGTCGTATGTTTCAATGATCATGTTTGCGCTTTCATCGAATCTGTAGCCGATAATGCTGTTATAGACGGCGTCGTCTAAATCGTGCCCGTATGTGGCCAATACTTGAGCCCAAGCACGACGCGACAATGGTTCTGTATCTACCATCAAGCCATCCATATCCAACACAATAGCAATTTCGATCATTATTCCTCTAATTCCGCGCTTGGCCGCAGACGGAAGCGAAAACCAACCTTGCCAAATTGCAGTGTGTCGCCATCGGTTAGTTCTCGCGGAGCCAAACCCAGTCGCTCGTAATTGAGGTATGTTCCATCTGCGCTACCTTCGTCAAAAAGCCAGTAATTATTATGACCCTGACGACGGATACGTGCATGCAATCTGCCCACACTTTCGTCCAAAAGCAAGAGTTGTACACTTTGTACTTCGCTGCCAATGGTGATGTTTTCGCCATCAAGGGCAATCAGCTCATGCGCCTGGTCATTAAGAGGTTCCAGTGCAGCAATCATCATTGACTCACCAGTTGAACCGCCAGCCCCTTCGCCAGCAGCAGATACGCCCAAGCGCTTGTCTGCGTTTTCAGCATTTTTTGCGGCGGCTCTACGCCTGCGCCAGAAGAGGAGGGAAAAAACGAGGACCAGAAGCAGTATGAAACCGACGATAAGTTCCCATCTCAATCCAGAAGTAGGTATAGGCTGGGGTGAAGGCTTTTCGGGTTCGGTCGTGGGAACGGGTGTTGGTGGCAAAGGCCGATCGATTTTTACCTCAACCAGTACCGGGCGGCTGCTTCCCTGGTACCCTAATTCATCAGTTACTTGTACAACCAGCTCCATATCTCCAGCTTGCAGACGGCTTATATCCCAAGTCAAGTCGATGTGGCCCATAGGGTTGACTTGCCAATCTTCAGTGAAGCTTTGCGGATTCCCATCGACCAGCAAGGTTACATCGTCCAATTGCCTGGGTATTCCGTCAGGCCACTCTATAGCAATGGTCAAAGGTTGAGCAACTGGTTGAAGTGATGCCAATGGTGTGTCCGGCGCAATACCGGCGCGGCGAATCTGCGCTTCGTCGATAGAAAGCTCTATTTCCGGAGCAGCAAGTACAATCTCAAAACTGGTACTTATTAACGCCAGACCCAGGTTGATGGTCAACTGGTTGCGGCCGCTTTGCCTCTGACGCGAGCGGTACTGCACTTGTACCGGATTGCTCTGTTGCTGCCAGATTTGGTAGATAGGATCTGTGGCCTGCGGCTCGGGCATATGCAAATAGAAAGCGCGTGTCGGTTCCGTCAGGCG
>JAACFF010000624.1 GCA_009937635.1 Chloroflexota bacterium | reverse complement strand
AATTTATCGGGCGAGGGCTCAGCTACTCGGCAACCAGCTACGCACCCCTTTTCGTCGGCCGGAGCACGGTGGTCATCGGCGACGGTCAACTTGCTCTACGCGCCGTGACCGAATTGGCGCTGGTGGCTGAAACCGTACACATGGTTGCGCTTTCAGCCGATGCCCTGGACACGCCGTTGGTCAAGCGCCTGGCGACTCATATGAAAGTCGTGCTCTGGCAAGGTTACTCCGTGCGGGAGATCCAGGGTAATGGCTTCGCCCAAAAGGTTATCATCGAAACGGACAAGGGAGCCACGGCCGAGCTTGAGGCAGACGGCGTGTTTGTAGAGTTGGGACTTTTGCCGAACTCCGGTCTGGTCAAAGGATTGGCCGAACTCGACGATGAGGGCAGGGTGGTAGTCGACAACCTCAACCATACTAGCTGTCCAGGCCTATTCGCAGCCGGCGACGTCACCAATGCCTACGCTGAACAAGTGCTCATTGCCATCGGCGAAGGAGCTAAAGCGGCGCTCAGCGCCTATGATTACTTGCTGCCGTCACTCTAGCATTTAGCCTTCACAAGGCTAATAAAGAGCTGGCATAGATCGAATTGTCAAGATCATTCCAATAGCCGGCGCCTGGCCAGGTTGAAATCCCTATAATCGCTGGTTTTTGACCAGGAGCGCTGGTGGTTGCATAATGGGCGTTAAATAACTGACTGGAAATCGGCTTGCCTATGGGCTGGTTGATTCCCAATAAGTATAAAGAAATACACAAAACCTAGGAGGTAAGTTAATGAGACGAAGAGGCCCAGGACCTGGTGCAATGGCAGGACGACGAAGGGGAAGACGAAGGGCAGTAATGATGGCGGCCAGGATGATGCGACGCCGCAGAAGAAGGAGGGTTCTCCTGGTCGGCGGCCTGGTGGCCTTTGGCGCTTACAAGCTTAGTAAGAAAGATGCCGACCGTGTGGAAGAACACACGGGCAAGAGTGCCGAAGATCTATCCGACGAAGAGCTCGAACAGGCCATGGATGATTTGAACATTCCCAAGGAAGAAATGACAGACGAGGAATGGGCCGAGGTAGAACAGGCCGACGCCCAGGAAGATGATTATCTCGATGAGCTCGAGCGCCTGGCCGATTTGCGCGATAAGGGCATCATCACCGACGCGGAGTTCGAAACCAAGAAGCAGCAGTTGTTAGGCTTGTAGAAAACAGCCTGCTTAATAGATTCAAGACTGAGTAGACGCAGCAGCCAATGAGAGAAACTCAGCCCCTCTCAACGGCTGCTGCGTCTTTTCCAGCTAACAGATAGAGAAATCATTTGGAAATGGCGCAAACGGTAGGGGCGCATCGCTGATAGAGCAATCATTTGGATATGGCGTAAATGGTAGGGGCGTTCATGAACCAAACTGGGCTACGATTTTACGCTAGATTTATTTGATGTCTGCATGAGTGATATATGTACAGTTTAAGCGATTACGGCGACATGATTGCCGACAAGACGCGCATGGATCCTTACGCATATGCACTCAAGGATGCTATAGGTCCAGATTCAATCGTGTTGGATATTGGCGCTGCCACAGGCATCCATGCTTTGCTGGCTGCTAAGTTTGGCGCGCGACAGGTGTACGCAATCGAACCAAGCGACGCCATTTTCCTGGCTCGAGAAGTGGCCCGGGCCAATGGTTTCGAGGACTGTATCAAGTTCATTCATGATTTGTCGACCAATATCACCCTGCCCAAACGAGCAGATGTAATCGTCTCTGATTTACGAGGAATCATGCCCCTGTTTGGCGCTCATGTTCCCTCTATCGTCGATGCCCGGCAACGTCACCTGGCGCCAGGCGGCGTGCTAATCCCCCAGGGCGACACCTTATGGGTAGCTCTTGTTGAAGCGCCCATCACCTATAAGGAGCTGATCAAGCCTTGGGACCTGCCTTATGGCCTTGACATGGAAGAAGCCAAGCAGATTGTGTTAAACAGCTGGACCGACGCCAATACAGATCTCATCAGGTCGCGTAACTTGTTGATGAAGCCATATAAATGGGCCGAATTGGACTACACAAAGATAGAGAATCCCGATGTCGATGGCTCGATATTACAGCAAACGGCCGCCCGTGATGGAACGGCCCACGGCTTATTGGTTTGGTTTGATGCCCGACTGGCGGAAGGGATTGGTTTTTCGAATGGTCCGGAGGTTTCCCGGGCGGCTAACGTTTACGGCCGTGGGTTTTTTCCTCTCCTTGAACCGGTTGCCGTTTCGCAAGGCGATTCAATCACGCTGGCCATCCAGGCGGAACTGGATGGCGAGGAATACATCTGGCATTGGCATACTTTGATTCAATCTCAAAGCGATCCAAGAACGATTAAGGCTAATTTCAAACAGTCAACGTCCTTCGATGGTCCCTGGGGTTTTGAGAGCATCAAAAAACACATTTCCACTTACCAGCCATCCCTCGGTAAATACGGCCAGGTAGATCTATTTATATTGGGACAGATGAACGGCCGTACCCCAATTGACCAGATCGCCCGGCAAGTTCAGGAGAAATTTCCGACTCATTTTGACGGCGCGCAAGATGCCCTGAGGTACGTCTACGACTTTTCGAACAACTATAATTGAACTTGCTACTCCAATTGTTGGTCAAACAGGGCCATAGATCGCTCCATAAGAAGTTCCCAGCTGGCCCCAGTTAAGAA
>JAACFF010000202.1 GCA_009937635.1 Chloroflexota bacterium | reverse complement strand
AGGCACGGGGCAGAAGGTTGTGGATGGTGTAGACCGCCCGCCCAGTGCCTGGCGCACGAAATTCGGCTTGACATTGGCATGTCGTTTTGCTAGACTGCCTTGCGGTTTATAAAGACGACTTTTTACTGAGTTGAGTCCCAAAGTTGGACGTTGCTGTTACCAGCTTAGTTACTCTGGTGGCAAAAGGAGATATAGGATGCAAAAAGTGAGCTATGAAATTGGCATCAAATCTGTGCAGCGTCGTGTGAGTGCGTTGGGGCTTTTGTAAGCTATCTTCTTTAGGGCAAACTTCTTGTTTGTCCCTTAGAATTACAATCTGCTGAATTGTCCCGGCCACGGATGTTACTGACCCGTGGCTTTTTGCTGCCTGTTGGCAGCACGGCCGTAACCAAGCAGTAACGGCCGTCTTCCTCTTTACAAGCCCTCCTCGTATACCTCCCTCGACGCTGCCCATTGCTCAGATTCCCATGGCCATTCCAGTGGCCAATTGATCGCTGGCGGCCGCAGTCTTAACAGCAAACCGAAACCGCTTTAGGTTTATAGATATCGAGCTGGAGATATGAATTCTAATAACAATTACGCTGATCCATACGAGTCATACGAAGAATTATTTGACCCTTTACGAACTAACCGGCAAGCGCGACGTAAGCGCCGGACGAAACCAAATTACAAACCAAAAAAGACGCAGGAAGAGCTCATCGCCAACACGGCCGATATCATTGGACTTGAGGGTGGCCTGCAAATCACCTATGTCCCGGCGAAGCATGAAAAGATGTGGCTGCTGCGATCTTTACGGCCGTTTTATGACCAGGAACTGATCAGCGACGTAGAAGCTCTGGTCAAAGGCGGCAAGGAAGCCAATGTTTATCGCTGCGCTGCCCATCCGGCCACCGGGCAAAAATGGCTGGCGGCCAAGGTTTACCGGCCGCGCATGTTTCGCAACTTGCGCAATGACCAAATGTACCGGCGCGGACGAACGACGCTGACGGCAAACGGCGTACCGGCCAAAGCCAGCGATACGCGTTTGATGCGCGCCCTGGGCAAGAAAACAGGCTTTGGGCAGCAAGTAGCCCATACTTCCTGGTTGATGCACGAGTACACTGCACTGGAGCTTTTGCATGGGGCTGGCGCTTCCGTGCCGAAGCCCTTCGCCTCTGGCGACAACGCTATTTTGATGTCCTATATTGGCGATGAAACAGGCTCCGCGCCAACGCTAAATGAGATCAAGCTAGACGAAGACGAAGTGTGGACGCTTTTCCAAAAAGTGCTGCGAAATATCGTGCTGATGCTGCAATACGGCCGTATCCACGGCGATCTCTCCGCTTACAACATCCTTTACTGGGACAGAGACGTCACACTGATTGATTTCCCGCAGATAGCTAACAGCCACGTCAGCAAGAAAACGCATGTCGTGGGCAGCGCCGTCAACCCAGATGCTGAGTTTATCCTGGAGCGTGATATTACGCGCGTATGCGAATATTTCAGCGCGCAGGGCGTAAACTGTGATCCAGACGCCATCTTTGGCGATGTATGGGATCGCTATGTAGAGGATGACACCCAGCAACGGTTGGCTGATGCTTCTACTTGGCTGGAAGAATAGAAAACGAGAACAGTGAATGCTGAATTGTTAATTAAGTTGTGTGGTGGTTAGGTTTGAATGGCGCGGGGGAATTTGCAAGCTACTCTGCGCCTTGCAGGGCTTGACCCGCATCCAGAAAAACGTAAGATCACGCCAAGATGGCAGTACGCAAGAAAGGTCTGCGCAAGGTTAAAGTGCGCGGCAAGCTATATTTCTGGCACGTCAAAGATACTGACGTTACCGTGCCGGAGCAGGGGTTTGTCGCCTACCCGGTCACGCAGCGACTTCTACACATCATTTCTTCAGATAAGCGGTTCATCATCCACTATCGCATACCCCAGCCGGGTGATGCGCACACCGAGCTGCATGTGGAAGGACCCTTCTTTCCGCGCGCACCCGGCAAAAAGAAAATTGAAATACCTCGCTGGCGGCACGATGGCAAACGATATCCGACGGCCGATTTTGTACGGCGCTTGATAAATTACTGTTTGGAGGAGTCTTAGATTCTATTGGAGTTGCCTGGCACTTTGCCAAAGCTCTTTCGAGAAATTAGCCGGTACAAGTGCCAGGCAACTGGATTGTCGCTAAAGCAGCAGCAAAACGGGCGCTTCCATGGCCGACTTAAGATCCTCGATAAAGTGGGCGGCCACGGCACCGTCGACCACCCGGTGATCCACCGTCAGCGTGATATGCATCAAGGGCCGAACGAGCACCTGGCCATCTTCACCAGCTACAACTGCATTCTGCGTTGCACCTACGGCCAGGATAGCCGCCTCTGGGGGATTGATGATCGCGTTGAACTGCTCCACGCCGAAAGGTCCCAGGTTAGAGATCGTAAACGTACCGCCGCGTACTTCTGCCGGTATTAGCTGTCCATCCCGCGCACGGAGCGAGAGGTCCTTGACCTCCTTCGCAATCTCGGAAACGCCTTTGGAAGTAACATCATGCACCACGGGCACGATCAAGCCTGTTTCCAGGGCCACAGCCACGCCGATGTTGATATCCCGGTATAGATGGATATCCTCACCCTGGAATGAACTGTTTAGCCATGGATGGCGTGCCAGGACCGAGCCTACAATCTTGACCATCAGCGCTGTAGCTGATATGCGCGGGCTGCCCGCTTTCTCGGCACGGGCGTTTAGCTGCGCCCGCGCTTCATTGAAGCGGGTCATGTCATTGCGCCAGGTGAAACCGATATGGGGCGCTTGTTGGTAGCTGGCCGTCATGCGCTCGGCGATGGTGCGTCGCATACCACGCAGCGGGACTACGTCAACCTCCGGCGATAAAATAGCCGCCGGAGCCACTGTCTCAGCTAGCCTATCTGCCTCAGCCAGGACATCGGCGGCCTGGATTCGGGAACCCGGACCGCTGCCGCTGATATTCCCCAAGACAACATCCCGTTCCCGGGCGATACGCCTTGCCGCGGGTGTGGCATAGACCTTGCCCTGGCCATTGCCAGAGGGTGAGGGCGCAGCCAGCGCTTCTTCCACATCTTTCTTGGTCACCCGCCCGCGCGGACCGGAACCGGTTACGGCCGATGGATCTATTCCCGAGGCAGCAGCTAAATTGCGCGCCACGGGCGTAACCGGCACTTCCCAATCCGTTTGCTGAACCGGTCCATCTATCTTTGGCGGCTCATCCTGTGCCGGTTCTGCCGGCTTCGTCCCTACGGGCAGCGCCTCGCCTGGCTCCAGTATATAAGCAATGATCGTTGCGATGGGAACCGTTTCCCCCTCGCCGACCAGGATGCCGCTGAGGATGCCGGATGCAGGTGCCTCTACATCAATGGCCACCTTATCCGTTTCGATTTCCAGAATCGTTTCACCCTGCTTGACCTCGTCCCCCTCTTTTTTCAGCCACTGCCCGACCGTCCCAGTTTCCTGGTCCATGTCCACTTTGGGCATAATCACATCGGTCGCCATATCACACCTTTACCTGCACGATATCACGCGCTTTTGCTACGATATCCTCCACCTGCGGCACGGCATTGTATTCCAGCGTGCGGTTATAGGGGATGGGGATGTCGCGTCCGGCCAGGCGTAAGATGGGTGCATCCAGGTAACCAAAGGCTTCGCTCTCTGCGATAACCCCGGCCAGCTCACCGCCGTAACCACCTGTTTTCACTGCCTCGTGCACGATCAGAACGCGGCCTGTCTTTATCACGGACTGGATGATCGGTTCCGTATCTAACGGCCGTAGGGTACGCGGATCAACCACTTCCACTTCGATGCCTTCCTCGGCCAACTGTTCCGCGGCTGCCAATGAACGCTGTACCATGATCGAGGTGGCAACGATCGTCAGGTCCTTGCCCTCGCGCTTCACGTCGGCCGTTCCCAGGGGGATCTCATACAATTCTTCCGGCACCGGTCCCTTCATCTTGTACAGCAGCTTATGCTCCACAAAAACGACTGCGTTGTTATCGCGGATGGCGCCGATCAACAGCCCCTTGGCATCGTAAGGTGAACTGGGCATCACCACCTTGAGGCCGGGGATATGTACAAACCAGTTTTCCAGGCTCTGCGAATGGTGCTCCGCGGCGCCTGTGCCTGATCCGGCAGGCGTGCGCAGGACCATGGGCACCGTCGCCCTGCCGCCAAACATGAAGCGTAACTTGGCCGCCTGGTTCACCAGTTGCTCTGATGCCAGGGTCGTGAAGTCCATAAACATGATCTCGGCGATCGGCCGCATGCCGATCAGGGCCGCGCCCGTTGCCGCGCCGGTCAGACCCAGTTCGGTGATCGGCGTGTCCAGGATGCGTTCCGGGCCAAACTGCTCCAGCATCCCGAAAGAGGCACCGAACGCGCCGCCATATGGCCCAATATCTTCACCGATAAGGAATACGGTCTCATCGCGCTCCATCTCCTGGGTCATCGCCTCGCGAACAGCTTCCAGGTAAGTAATCTCTCTCATGGTGCGTACACTCCCTCCATAATGGACTCTACAGATGGCTCGGGGCTATCTTCGGCAAATTGCCGCGCCGATTCAATGGCCGCGTAAGCGACCTCTTTTATCTCATCCATTTCTTCCGCGTCGAAAAGCCCCTCGGAAGTCAAAACTGTACGGTAACGTAAGATAGGATCATTCCGCTGCCATTCTTCAATCTCTTCTTGTGTGCGGTAGCGGTTGCGGTCGCTTTTCGAGTGGCCGCGATAGCGATAGGTATTGTTGACAACCAGGGAAGGGCCGCCACCTTCACGCGCGCGATCGACTGCCTTCTGCACAGCCTGGCGCACGGAGAGAACATCGTTGCCATCCGTTGCCGTGCCCGGCATGCCATATAATTCTGCGAACCCGGCCAGGCGATCGCTCGTCGTCCACTTGTTCGCCGCGAAAGACATCGCGTACTGGTTATTCTCGCAAATGAAGACCACGGGCACATGGAAGAGCACGGCCAGGATCATCGACTCGTGGAAAGCGCCGGCAGAAGCGGCTCCGTCGCCAAAAAATGACAATAAAACGCGATTGTTCCTGCGCATTTTGAGCCCGATGCCCACGCCCACGGCCATAGGGATACCGCCGCCGACGACACCGTTAGCCCCTAGGTTGCCGCTGGACACATCGGCGATGTGCATCGAGCCGCCGCGGCCACGGCAGTAGCCAACTTCTTTGCCATAGAATTCAGCCATCATCAAGTTTAGATCCGCGCCCTTGGCAATGCAGAGCCCATGTCCCCGGTGATGGCCCAGGATATAGTCGTCAGGTTCCAGCGTACTGATGGAGCCAATTGCCGACGCCTCCTGACCGATAGACAGGTGCATCGTGCCATGGATCTTACCCAGCATATAGCTCTTTTCAGCCTGCTCCTCGAATGCCCTTGTCTCGTACATCAGACGCAGCATTTCTGCCGCTTCTGCCTTGCTTACGGATTCTACTTTGTCCTCAAGCATAGTCTCTAACTCCTTCTAAAAGTTTGTCACTCAAAAGCCGCCAACATTTCAGAAAGTTGGCGGTTTTTTGGTTTATACCGCCGCCGCGCCAATGGGCTCGGACCAAAGCTCGTCGATGAGCGCGCGGAAACTTCGTGCAGCGTCAACTGGATCCTCTGCCTCGCGAATGGCACGGCCGATATTAAAGACCGAGATGTCCAATCCTCTAAAAAAGGGGATCGTTTCCAAATCGATCCCGCCGGCGACGGAAATCTTGAAACCCATATCTATCAGAACGCGGATCGTTTCCCAGTCAGCCGGATCCCAAGTCCGCGCCGTATTTCCTTCATCCCAACCGCGATGATAAACCATGCGCTCCATGCCCATAGCACGCCATTCCTGCGCGCGAGCCAAGATATCGCGAACGCCAGTAAGCTCGATGATAGCTTCTTTTCCCGGACGGCTGATCGCTTCTTCCAGGGCCAGGCGTACCGTGGCCAAAGGAGCAGCCCCCAAGACAGTCATCCAGTCGGCGCCGGCATCAAAGCAAATTTTGGCCTCTACTCCGCCTACATCGGGTGTTTTTACGTCCGCCAGGATGAGATTGCCAGGGCATAGGTGACGCACGGTACTCACCGCACGCATGCCTTCAGCTTTGGTTAACGGCGTGCCGATTTCAATAACCTCAACCTCATCGCGCAGCAGATATGCCATCGCCAGGGCAGGGGCAAGGTCAATGTAATCAAGAGCTAGCTGCAATATGGGTTTCGTGTGCATTACTGATTCCTAATAGGTGCCGTCGTCGTTGCTGATCCGAAAGGGGTAGCTGCGCTTCAATTTCCTTCAATTCAACTCATCCGGGCTCGACTGCCAGGTTTGCTTCATCCAATGCCTGGGCCAGTTCGGCAATACTCTCAAACAGTATATCGGGTTGAATCTCGCTGGCAGCCAGTTGTTCCCGTGTGGTAACTCCGGACAGCACGCCGATCGTGGAGATACCTACGCGTTGCGCGCCCAGAATATCCGTCTCCAGGCGATCGCCAATCATGGCTGTTGTCGCCGGGTCAGCATCAAGGGCCTTCATGGCAACTTCGAAAATTGCACGCTCCGGTTTTCCCATGACCGTCGGTGCGACGCCACTTGCTCCCTGCAGCGCGCCGATGACCATGCCTGTGCCCGGACTCAATCCATCGGCTGCAGGAAAGGTGCCATCCGTATTCGTAGCCACAAACTCGGCCCCACCCAATATGAGCCGTATGGCGATCTTTACCTTTTCAAATGTCAGGCCGCGATCCATGCCCGCAGCCACGGCGACTGTTTTTTGTTCCGGAAATTGTTCGCCATGCGTGAGATCAAAACCCGCGTCCTGGAGCGTCTCGATAAGGCCACTCATGCCCACCACGTGTACCGCGGCGCCGTTTCCGTAGCGCGCTTTGAGATAAGCGGCCGTCACCGTCGAACTAGTAAACACCATATTCGCATCAGCGTCCACTCCAAATCCCGCTAGTCTGGTTACATAATCGCATACCGTGCGCGTGTTATTATTCGACAACAGCGCCCAACGAATGCCGCGTTGCTGCAATACGGCCGTGAAATGATCCAGGCCGGGAATAGCCTCATCCCCGCGCCAAAGGACGCCATCGCCATCAATCAACAAAGTGCGCACACGGTCTAAATCCATATCCTACCAGTAACTTTTCTCTTTCTCTTCTACACTGTCCAGGGCCAGCACCGCTCCGGCCGTACTGCTGTCTGTCACCAGTTGGTTAATCCAGCCCCCACGCAGCGCACCCAGGATAGCTTCTATCTTGGCGTGGCTGCCGGCCACGCCGAAGCGCACAGGTATCGCCATTAATTCATTGGCGCTGATGCCCACCAGGCGATCGTGAAACGATGTATCAGCGAAATTTCCATCAACATCGAAATGAAGGGCGCTGACATCGCCAACAGCGCCGGATTCACGTAATTCCTGAATGGTATCAATCGTAATATGACCGCCCTGGTAGAGACTGGAGTAATTCTCGTCAGTAATAGTCCCGACTCCTAGCAGCGCTATATCACTCTGCTTGGCAGTCTCGATAGCTTCCCGCACATTGGGGATGTTCATAATAGAGCGGGCTGTATCGGCATTTTCCACGAGAAAGGGGCTATAAAGGTATACACCTTCGCCGCCTACCTTGCGGGCCATCATCTCTACCAAAGCTTGCGCATTATAAGCGTGGCTGCTGGAGCCTAGAACCCCTCCTAGCTGCACAATTTGCATCGGGATGGGCTTCGCTATTTGCAGAACTTCAATGGTAGCGCTGACAGTCGTACCCCAAGTTACACCGCAAATCATTTGCGGCCGCAATAAACCTCGAAGCACCTGTGCGGCCGTTCGCCCCAACCTGCTGCGCAAACTATCGTAATTTGTATTCTGTTGCATAGACAGGACATGGGCGTCCAGGAGGTTGAAGCGCTCTATCAAAGCCTCTTCCAGTTCCGAATCGAAATTTAAAGGCCTGCGTACTTTGATCTCCACAATGCCTTTCTGCCTCGCTTCTGTTAGCATACGCGAGATGGCCGAACGGGTCATACCAACCGCGCGTGAAACTTCGGCTTGTGTGAGGTCGTTTAGGTAATACATCTCGGCCACATCGGCGAGCAATTCATCACGATCATGGCCACGTCTATATTTAGTCATGCTGCATGTCCCCTGTTCTTCCGCCTGACTCGATTGGTAACAGCAATTTGATCATTACGCCTGAAAGAGCAGACAATGTTACCATCAATGTTGACGCTCCCATCCCACTAAGACCAGGTGCAATGTAGAGCCTTCTCAGTATCCATTAGCCGATATCGCAAATGCAGGTCCTTCACAATTGTGACAACTAATGATCACAATTGTTGTTTTCTTGTTGACAAGCCAAAGTTTTTAATGTACCATTGTCACAATTGTGATAATAAAAGTTCACATATGTTATTTTAACTGAGAAATCACAGTAAGTCAAGAGGGTTAAGAACCCCTACTACAATTAATGAATAACATACCTCTGCTACAAGTTGCTCTAGACTACACCTCTCTGCCTCAAGCGCTGGTAATGGCCTCCCTTGTTGCTCCCGAAGTAGACATTATTGAAATTGGAACGCCGCTCTGTAAAGCGGCCGGCCTTGAGGCGATCGAAGCGATGCGTGAAATTTGCCCGGACAAGCTTATCCTGGCCGATTTCAAGACCCCGGATGTCGGCGGGCTCGAAGCGACCATGGCCTTTGACGCGGGCGCTGACATGATAACCGTGATTGGCGGCGCCGCACTGGCCACAGTGGAGCAAGCGCACGAGGTTGCTAGCAAGCGGGGCAAGATCATGCTCATGGAGCTCACCGGCGTGCGCGACATCGTGGCGCGGGCGACTGAATGGCGGCGGATCGGTGTCGACCGTCTCGTTTATCATCGCGAGTGGGATGCCCAATCGGCCGGCCGCGAATGGGCAGAAGAAGATAAGGTCACGATCCGCCAGTTAATCGATATGGGTTACAAGGTCACGGTAACGGGTGGACTGACACTGGATTTGCTGCCCTTTTTTGCCGACCTGCCGGCTTCCGTTCTGATCTGCGGGCGCGGCATACGCGAACAACCAGATCCACGCGCTGCTGCGCGGCAGATGCGTTTAGCCATCGCCGAGATCTGGTCTGGTAATGCTTCCCCGTCGCCATCCGCATCATCTTCGCCCATGGCATCCGCTTCGGCCGATCTCGGCGCCAAAGCTATTCGTTGGGGCGTAAGCGAGATGGGATTAGCCCTTACGGTAGATGGGCGAGAATGTCCGGGCTGCAATTCCCCCGCGCGCTTCTGTCATGGTTCCCGCACCGATGTTCGCATACCTTCCGGCGTAGACAGCCGGCAGTTTATGACGCAACTCATTGCCAATATGGGTCCCGGTGAGAGCCAAGCGGTGGGTACGGACACACCCGGTACATTCTATCTAGATGTAGGAGCGCTCTCTCGGATTAATGAGAACAATGTCCTCGGCTTGCTTTCGGCAACCAGCGTCGCTTTACAAAAAGTTGGACATCCCACAAATACAAGAGCGGCGATGAGTGTCGCTCACGAAATAATGTCAGAGTAACTTGTCGAAATATAAATGAGACAAAATGGTTCGAGAGAAAGGAGTGAAGTTGTGAACAACGATTTCCCTAGAAACGCATTAGGTATGGTGGAGACAAAGGGTTTGGTAGCTTCAATTGAAGCCGCGGATGCAATGATCAAAACGGCGCATGTGAAGCTCTATGGCCAGGAAGAGATTGGCGGTGGCTATATCACCGTCTACATACGCGGGGAGATTGGCGCCGTTCGCGCCGCGGTGGATGCAGGGGCAACGGCGGCAAAAGCAGCCGGTGAATTGGTCACGGTCCATGTGATCGCCCAACCGCATCGAAGTGTTGAGAAGCTGCTCCCCGATTCTGTGAAGGTTGTCAGGCTTACTGCTAATTAAGTCAGGTACTAGGCTCTTCTTCTGAAGGAGATACGGCCGTAATAGCTTAAGAAGCGCTTGTACTTAACCTATTGTTGTCATTTAAGGATAGTTAGAAAAAGGACGTTGCGATGCAATTACGAACATATGTGATGGTTGATCGCATGCAGCCACAATATGCTGCATTTACGGGAAAGCGTACGTTGGGCATGATCCCCGTTGAAGGGGATGCGCAAATATTCATTGAGATCTCGCCGGCGGCTGAGGTTTACAAGGTAATGGATATCGCCTTAAAAACGACAGACGTGAAGCCCGGATACTTGAGCATGGGACGCCAATACGGATTCCTGGAAATTCACTCCGGCCATCAAGAAGCCGTGCAATACACCGGGCAAAAAGTGCTGGAATCGATGGGTTTGAATGAAACAGACCGCTTGAAACCGAGAGTGCTCTCGGCCAATATGACCTCCGGTATCGATCCCTATGAGGCGCAACTGATCAACGCCAGGAATGCCGGCGGCCTGGTATTGGCCCGCCAAACTTTCTGCGTGATCGAAGTTGTCCCGGCCGCCTATATCGTACTGGCGGCCAATGAAGCGGAGAAGGCGGCGCGGATCACCCTCAACCATTACTCACAAGCAGGAGCGAATGGGCGACTAATGATCTCGGGTTCTGAGTCCGCTGTGAGCCAATCACGTGATGCGGCAATCTCAGCATTCGAAGCCCTAGAGGGCAGAACCCCCGGGTAAGTGATTTAGATGAACATTTACTATACCGCAAAGGATGTTGAGGAATTGGCGGCAAGCGGGACGCGCCAGCTTACGATTGGCCCAGG
>JAACFF010000623.1 GCA_009937635.1 Chloroflexota bacterium | reverse complement strand
GAATGATCTGGATACTGCGACTCTTCACTTCGACAAGGCGGTCCGCGACCGGTACATCCTGCATACTGCGGGCGCCCTCGACAGCCTGGTGGGATTGGCGCTTACCTTTCAGGCTCTGGGGCAACCAAAAAGAGCAGAAGCGACAGCCTTGCTTCTTCTTGAGTTTGCCCAGGAAAAGGATTATCCAGCGGCCATAACCGTTGCCCGGTCATGCCAGGCTCGTCTTTCTCTGATGCAGGGAGACCTGGAGACAGCAACCCACTGGATGGATATGACCCATCCAGAAACGGAGCCCGGTGTTATGTTCTTCTGGCTCGAAGACCCCCACATTACACAGTGCCGGATACTTATAGCCCACGGATCAGAGGCTGGCCTGCAGGAAGCTGGAGAGAAACTGGCTGCATTCCGGAAGATAAACAAAGCCCAGAACAACACCCACCAATTGATCGATATCCTGCTGCTGCAATCACTGATCTACCAGAAGCAATCACAAAGTGATAAAGCCCTGGCAACTTTGAAGCGCGCCATCAGCCTGGCTGAACCAGGTAGTATCATCCGACCCTTCCTTGACCTGGGACTCGAGATGGCAGAGCTGCTAGTACGTTTAGGTCAAAGGGGTGATGCGCTAGCGTATGTTGGACAGATACTGGCGGCCTTTCCAGTTGAGGTGAAGGACGAGACAGTACTGCAGGTGGCGGATGGCGCAGATTCGTCCACTGCTACCAGTAACATTGCGCAAGACCCATCGCCATCCTTGGTCGAGCCCTTAACCCCCAGGGAGCTCGATGTGCTGGCACTCCTGGCCCAAGGACTCACCAACAAGGAAATTGCCCAACGGTTGGTGATTTCGCATGGTACGGTAAGACAACATGCCTACAATCTTTACCAGAAGCTCCAGGTCAAGAGTCGCCAACAGGCCGTTATGAAGGCCGCTGATCTTGGGATTCGATTTCCCGAGTAATGCCGTGCGTGATCTTGCTCCCGCGCGATCACTTCAAATAATCCTCAACCACAGCCCCCATCTATAACAAAACTATAACACCTGTCACTGTTGCCGGCTGCTGGAATCTTTTATCCTGTAACTACTGCATTCATACCTGTCGCTAGTTGTTGCCAGGTATCTCTTGACTTGAAACGAAGGAGGCTCTGGTTATGTCTGTCGAGAGAAAGCAAAGTCTATTCATTATTGCCTATCCGGGGAAGGAAACGGCCGATGAGGTCTATCACACGCTCCGTGCGCTGGAAAAGCAAGACAAGATCGACATCAAAACGGCCGCCACCCTCTACCGTGCCGAGGACGGTAAGCTACGGCTTAAGCACCGCAGGCGGCTGACGGTATGGAAAGGTGCATTTGGTGTTGGCGCCATTGGCCTGATACTGGCTGGAACAGGAGCTGGATTTCTGGCCGGCGCTGTCGTTGGCGCTCTGATCGGCTCCAGCCGTTCAAGGCAGCGACATGAGGTAAAGGAGTTCTTGGAGGACAAAATAGGGCGGGACGATTCAGCCCTCGTTATTCTGGTTACCAACGCCGACTGGGATGCAGTCCAAAACGAAATCGATCATTTCGGCGGCGAGCAACTGGCCGTTGAACTAACAGCCGAGGCCGAAAATCGACTGGCCTCGATCGCGGCCGATGAGGAAGTAGCAGCCGCTGTTCATGAGGAAATCGAGATTGAGAAGGTGCCAATATAGGGAACTGTCGCAAAGTGTAAGGACCATTCACTCTACAAACCCGGATTATCTATGCAAGGAGAGTAAAATGACTAGGAAATCAAATCCCACCCCGAAAGACACACCGCTAAAAGTCACCGCATTCAACTACGTCCGTGCCGAATCGGACATGCAGATGAAAGGCTACGTCAAGAACTTCAACTGCTTTGGAAAGTTCCACCATAGCCGCAAGCCCTACGATGTCGATCACCAAGTTACGGTTCGGGGCAACCGGGACACGCTGTACTCATTCGGCGTATGGGATCTGACGTCTCCGGTCACGATCACGCTTCTGGAAACCAGGGGCCGCTATCAGTCCTTGATGATCGTGAATCAAGATCATTCGATCTGGAGTTTCTACGGTCCCAGGACAGGCACTCTGACACAAGAGAAGGTGGGCACTCGATACGCGCTCCTGACTGTTCGAACGTTTGCGGATCCGAACGATGAACAAGATATGCAAGAAGCGTATCGACTCCAGGATGCGGTCGTTGTCGAGCAGGCTGAAATCGGGAAGTTTGAAGTGCCTGATTGGGACAAGGAAGAAGTGGAGAAGATGCGAGCGACGATCAACGTAGTCGGCGCCACGGTGACGGAATCTTCAAAATTCTTTGGTCTGAAAGAGAACCTGGACCCGGTTTACTGGATGCTGGGCGCTGCACTCGGCTGGGGCGGGCTTCCGGCAGGTGCTGCAACTTATGCGAATGTGTTTCCCGAAAAGAACGACGGCAAGACCGCCTATACACTCACCGTGACAGACGTGCCGGTGTATGGTTTCTGGTCTGTGACCCTCTACGACGACAAGGGCTGGATACCGGTCAACAAGTACAACGCTTACTCCTTCAACAACGTCACAGCTAAAAAGGACAAAGACGGCAGCATTACCATCCATTTCGGCGGTGACCCCAAGGCGGACAACTTCCTGCCGATCGTGCCGGGATGGAATTACATCGTCAGGATGTATCAGCCGGGGCC
>JAACFF010000201.1 GCA_009937635.1 Chloroflexota bacterium | reverse complement strand
CGTAATCGAACTGATCGCCACGAGCGATGTAGGCCCTCGATTGATCCACTTCGGCTTTGTTGGCGGAGAGAATGAATTCGCAACTGCGCCTGATATGATGGGTAAGCGTGGCGGTAGCGAATGGCGGCTTTATGGGGGGCATCGTTTCTGGCATGCTCCCGAACATCCTACCCGAACTTATTGTGCGGATAATGCTCCTGTCGCCTTGGAGGAGCATGAGGATTTTGTACGCCTGATACAGGAGACAGAAGCGCTTACCGGCATTCAGAAGGAAATTGACGTCGAACTAGACCCGGAAAAAGCTCGCGTGCGGGTGAACCACCGTCTTCTCAACCGCAATGTGTGGCCAGTTGAGTTGGCGCCTTGGGCTCTTTCGGTGATGGCCCCTGGCGGCGTGGGCATCGTCCCGCTTCCTCCGCGCGGAACCCACGCGGAATCCTTGCTACCAGCCAATACGCTATCAATGTGGGCTTATACGGATATGTCTGATCCGCGTTGGACTTGGGGACGTGAGAATATTATGCTGCAACAGGACCCTGATTTGACTGAACCGCAAAAAATCGGGGTGATGTCGCTGGAAGGGTGGGTGGCTTATGCGAGAAGAGGGCATCTGTTCGTCAAATCATTCGAACCGATTCCTGGAGACAATTATCCTGATCTCAATAGTACGGTAGAGATGTTCACCAACGAGATGATGCTGGAGATTGAGACGCTGGGGCCGATGGTGCGGTTGGAGCCGGGAACGGCCGTGACGCATAGCGAAACGTGGGATCTTTTCGGTGATGTTCCTTTGCCGCGTACCGAAGCTGATGTAATCGCAAACATCTTACCCAAGATGTCGAGCATTTAGCAAATGGTGTGGATAAAACGAAGGCCGCCAGTGAAATAGAGGCTTCGAAGCGAAAGTTGTTGGTGAATCATAGCGCGCTTTCGTGTAATTCTGTTAATCACATTATAATTGCAACATGACTAAAGAAACTTCTTTCAATCCTATTCCATTGCGGGCACAATTTCCCGCATTGCAACAAAAAGTGAACGGCCGACCGGCTGCGTTTCTAGATGGTCCCGGTGGCACACAAGTTCCTCAGCGCGTTATCAATGCCATGAGTGGTTACCTGGAACGAGGCAGCAGCAATTTAGGCGGTCCTTTTTTGACGAGCCGCCAGACGGATGAAGTGATCCTCGCTGCGCGCCAGGCCATGGTGGACTTTCTGAACGCCAGGCGGCCGGAAGAGATCGTCTTCGGGCAAAATATGACCAGCCTCACGTTTGCTGTGAGCCGCGCTATAAGCCGGACGTGGCAAGCGGGGGATGAGATCATTGTAACGAGGTTGGATCACGACGCCAATATTTCTCCCTGGTTAATGGCGGCCGAGGATCAAGGCGTCACGGTGCGTTGGCTTGATTTCAACACAGTCGATTGTACGCAGAAATTGGATTCGCTCTCAGAATTGCTGAATGAGAAGACACGCCTGGTGGCTGTGAACTATGCTTCAAACGCTGTGGGCAGCATCAGTGACGTGAAACGGGTAACACAATTGGCTCATGGAGCAGGAGCATTAGTGTACGTAGATTCGGTACATTATGCACCACATGGCGTAATCGATGTTCAGGACCTGGACTGTGATTTTCTGGTGTCGTCCACATACAAGTATTTTGGCCCACATACAGGCGTGTTATACGGCAAGTATGATCTGTTGGACACAATGGTTGCCTATAAGGTTCGACCGGCACCGGGGAAACCGCCCGAAAAATGGGAAACGGGCACACAAAGTTTTGAGAGCGTGTCCGGGGTCACTGCTGCCATTGAATACCTGGCTGAGATTGGCGGGCCCCAGAAAGACCGGCGCAGCCAGATTGTAGGGGCGATGGAGCGCATCAAGCGCTATGAGATGTCCCTTAGCGAACGCTTTCTACACGGCGCTGTTAATATTCCCGGTTTACGAGTTTATGGCATTACCGATATGGAAAACCTGGAAGCCCGCACACCGACCTTTGCCGTCAGCCTGAGCGGATACACGCCGCAAGAGGTTGCCACATACCTCGGCGAACAGGGCATCTTTGTCTGGCATGGTCATTACTATGCTGTTGCTGTTATGGATGGTCTTGGCCTGTTAGAGCAAGGCGGATTGGTGCGCATCGGTTTTGTGCATTACAACACGGTTGATGAGGTTGACCAGGTCTTGGGGGCATTGAGCGATCTGGCAAACCAACTGTGAATTTTGGGATCGAAGCTAAACTAAGAAAGGTTTTTTTAACACTCGCGCGAGCCGGCTTGTTTGACATTAATGGTTTTGTATGTCATAATGCCACCATCGTTTTAAATTGATCCGCAGCAACTAGCTGTAAAGCCATCCTATACCAAGAGGAGGTGGTGCTTATGGATAATTATTATGCCAAACGCACCGTAGCACTACCTTCTCGTGAGAATAAGTAGTGCTACGGTGCACAAGAAGGGCCCTGTGATTTGTTAATCTCAGGGCCTTTCGTCTTGTTGGAGAAAAATCAATATTCGCGCCTGATGCTATTCGCCTAGACTGCCTCCTGGAGGACCTTGGGGTGGTTGTGGGCTAGGCGGCCTGATGGGTGGGGGGACTGGAGCCACTGGAACACCTTCTCGCGGGGGAAGGTTGAGTATCTGTCCTCGAAGGATGATATTTGGATCATCGATTTGAGGATTGGCCGCGAGCAAGGCAGCGTAAGAAATCCCAAGTTTATTGGCAATTCTGGCTAGCCAATCACAAGCGCCAACTACATAGGTACTGCCATTGTCTATGCCAGGATATCGTTCGCAGTCGGCGTCAGTTGTAGCCACGGGAGCTTCCTCATCTTCGGCAACGGCCGTCGCTTCTGCTGTTGGTTCAGTGGTAGGCGTCGGTTCAACAGTCGGTTCAGGTGTCTGCGTTGGCTCGGCTGTCGGTTCAACAGTTGGTTCAGGCGTCTCCGTTGGCACGGGAGTAGGTTCAACAGTTGGTTCAAGTGTTGCCGTGGGTTCGATTGTAGGTTCAACAGTTGGTTCAAGCGTTGCCGTGGGTTCGATTGTAGGTTCAACAGTTGGTTCAAGCGTTGCCGTGGGCTCGATTGTAGGTTCAACAGTTGGTTCAGGTGTCGGCGAAGGCTCGACGGTCGGTTCCGCTGTGGGCTCTTCGGTCACTTCTGTTTCAGAGTCGGGAACTTGAGCCAGAACTTCGGGCGCAGGAGGTGCATCTTGGGCGCAGCGGAATCCAATGGTATCTCCCGTCTCGGCAGGTGGAGCCGGGAAACGAATGGCTGCACTTGTGAAATTACCGGTGTCAAACCATGACCCGCCCCGAACTACTTTGTCTTCACCGGTTTCTGCTCCGATGGGGTTGGCATCCGGAGATTGGCCATAGTAGCCAGGATCATACCAGTCAGCGATCCATTCCCAAACGTTGCCGGCCATGTCGTAGGCACCGGATGGGCTACGGCCGTTCTCGTAACTGCCAACGGGTGCGGTTATGGCATAGCCATCTTCGTATTCACTATTTGCCTGGGGTTGATCGCAATTAACATCGCAGGAATTCACGATCGAGCCGTCAAATTGGTCGCCCCATGGGTACAGAAACTTGGTGCTGGTTTCGCTATCCCAACTCGCGGCCAACTCCCACTCTGCCTCGCTGGGCAATCTTGCCCCGCGCCACGCACAAAATGCACCAGCTCCATACCAGGAGGATCCGGTTACCGGATGGTCCAAAAAAGCTTCATCAACGGCAAATTGGCCTTCCGCGTCAGAATCGATCTGACTGTCACTGGCATTGAAGCATGACTGACCATCGCACGCCGCGTCTATCTCAGCCAGATCATTGAGAAATCGTACGTAGGCTTCATTGGTTACTTCATACACATCCACATAGAAAGGATCGATCTGAACCAGGTGGATGGGTTCCGAAGGGCTGAACCAAGCTTCATCACACCCTTCACGGAATGCATTACACTCTTCCAATAGTTGTGACCCACGAGCTCCCATTTCGAACTGGCCACCAGTCACCAGGATCATGTCGGCCGTATCACTTCTAATACTTACTGGAAGCGGGGTCGGTTCAGGTGGTGTGGTCGGCGAGGGCAAACTCTCAGGTGTTGGCGTCACTGTGTTTTCAGGTGTTGGCTCTTCTATGTCCTCAGCAGTGGGTGAAATTGCTTCAGTGGGGGATGGAGGCGTTACAGTCGCAGGTTCTTCGACGGCAGAAACTGTTTCTGATGTCGCCTGTGTTGTATCAGTTGGTAATGTTGCTGTCGAACCTGGGTCCGCCAAAGATTCAATAGATGGTAATTCCAAATCTGAACATGCGACCAGCAACAGACCAACGAACAGTAACAGAAGAAGTCTTTTGAAGTTACTATTGAGTACTGCCATAATAACTTTACTCCATATTGGGGAAGGAAAGGACTCACGGGCGGGTTACAATAACCAGCCCGTGAGATATAGGATAAAAAGAGATTGAACTAACGCTCCGCACGTGGATCCCAGCGGACGTCGCCGTCGTCAGTGAAATCGGTGACGTCAACGTTGATGCCATCACTGAAGTCAGAAATGGAGATGTCATCCACAACAAATACTGTCCAAGCATTGTGGTCTGGGAATTTCATACCCATCCACAGATGCATAAAGGAACCACTGCGGATGAGCACGCTTTCTTTGCGACCAAGATAGTTGCATTTTGCGTCGCCATTGGAGCACGCGAATTCGTCTGGGAATAGCTCTCGCCACTCCTTAACACTGTTGGGATCATCTGTCTCGCCAAAGCCGTACCACGCTACGCTATTGTATTCGCTCTGAACGTTGTGTTCCCAAGCAGTCATATGCACTTGTACCCAGTACATGCCATCAACCAACTTCGGGCTTACTTGTTGTGACATCCCTGCATACTGCGAGCCAGAGCTACCGGTGCGGAAGAAATAACCTGCGCCTGGGTTTATACCGATAGGATCAGAAGGCTCCTCTTTGGCTTCCCCTTCTGGAAGCGGTGGCGTGCCCCCTTCTCGAGTTCCTGCCTTGGTAAGGTCCACGTTGGCGAAATGCACTTCCCAGCCGGGACCTAAGACCGGTGTGGGAACATCCCAGGCAACTGGGTAGCCGTTTTCCCAGTACATGAAGTCACCGTTAAATATGTACTGCGGCGTCTTTACTTGCTTGCTGGGTTGCTTAATCTTTGCCGAAGTGTCGTCGTATTTAACAACGGAAAAACCACCGGCAAATGTTGCCAACGATATTACAAGACCGAGGAGCAGTGTCAGTAAGATTGCAATTTTTAATTTGCTCATTCGTCTAAATTCTCCTTTCACACGAAATCATGTGCTTTTCTGTGCTTAAAATGAAGTCTGAAATCCGTTTTCTCACCCCATACCTCGCTCCTTTGTGATCAAGCAGTCGCCACCTTGCTGCCTTTACTCGCGACACGCACGGAACATGACTGGCTACACTAACGCATGCAATTTCATCCTAAGATGATCCTTCCACAATTAGATGCAATGTAACATGAATGCCCCGTGAAATGGAAGCGTGAGCGGCATAAAAACTTCGTGAATTCCGGGTTCCCCTATTTAGTTGGGGGCACGTTGGCGAGCATAGTGCTCAAAACAAGGAAAATGGCTTAAAAGATGGGGCTGGTTTAGAGGGTCCCCTGTATTAGGGAATAGGTTGAACTGGATCTTGGGATTTTATCAACGTGAAAGGAGATTGGATAGGAACGAGGTTGCGCAAGAGTGGGACATCTGCCCCGTCGGGGAAGTCAAACTGATTCAAATTGCCACTATCTTGATGCAAAATGGCAAGAAGTGTACCAGGTTTAGAGCCGGGGTTTATGGCTACCTGAATATCGCGGTGGATGCCGGCTGGCAGCCACGTCTGGCCGATAATCTCATCCGGCTCTTCTTTCTCATCGAGGTTGTAGATAACAAGCCAAGTATCAAGATCCGCGACAACCAATGGTACCGAAATGGTGTTTTGCTCGATAGGGGACTGATCTTTAGTAATCAAATAGTTGCCGGAATTGGTCTGAACAACCGCTGGTGTGAGCAATTGTCCTTCGTAAACGACAGGGAGATCGGCGACGGGGAAATCGAACTCTCCTTCGTTGCCGGTGTCCTCATGTAGAATGAGGAATAACCGCGGAGTGACGGCGGTTTCCAGGAGCTCTACTTCTACCTGCTCATTCACGCCGTCCTCGAGTAAGGCGAAACCAATGATCAGGCCTGGCTGCCCACCATCATCATAATATGCGGCAACCCATCCAGGCCCATCAGTGATGACTCTATCAATGGAAATCTTTCCTTCATGGAGTTGCTGATCGTAGACAAATATATCTGGCGGTAGGACTACATTAAATTCGGCAACGACTGGTTCTGCCCTATCAAGGATGGGTAGGTCAACCGAGGGATCAAACCCGCCCGGCTGTTCTTTGTCTTGGTACAAAACAGCCAAGAGTTCCGTCGAGGCGACACGCCAGCGTATGGGGATCACCACTTCTGAATTCTGGCCACTCTGCAAGGGCGCTTGCCCTAGGGATTGCCCTATTTTATCGTTCTCTTTGTTATGTATGACCAGCCATCCTGGCTGTAACGTGAATACTTCTTCAACGGTTATCAAGCCGTCTATGGCGATTATCTGATCAGTTACGTCGATAGCTGGCGTGGCCAATTGAAGATCAACCTGGAAGGTCTCTGCGACAACGTCTCTTCCATCTTTAAAGGGCGAATCGGGACCCGGATACTCTAGTTCACCATGCACGCCAGCATCAATATGCAGCTGGGCGATGAGAGTGGGAGTAGCTTCACGAGGCGGTATCGAAACATCTACACGCGCGTTTTCACCTGCGGCTACTGCTTGATATCCTAAAATGTCGCCAGGCTCACCGTCCATATCGCGATATATGATTACCCAACTGTCGTCAGGAGTGGTTACGCTATCTATGGTCAATTGACCATCTTCTACAAGCGTTTGAGCTTTTACTTTGAGAGACGGAACGATGGGAGTTGGCTCCGGGGTATTGGTAGGAGGGATAGGGGTTGTGGTAGGTGGTGGGGTGGGCGATGCTGCTGGCTCGGTCACTCTTAGGTCGTAAGATGGTGGACCTTCGGTAGGGGTTCCACCAACTCGTGAACACGCGGACAATAGTAAGAATTGAAGTATCCATACGAGTGTGATTCGTCTTCGTCCCATCAAACACCCTTCTAGTTTGCACTCAGATGCTCGATTGTATGCTTACAGGCAAGAAACCTCAAATTCAGCCCGCGGTTCTCATAACGGCCAAATACCCGGATGCGATTTGTGCAAATGTCGAAATACTGTTGCCATTACTTTAAGAGATCGCCGGTTGTGTTTGGCGATTTGTGTTGCTTAATCGGCGCTTGATTCCCACCAGACTTCACGGCCGTTGCTTATCAACTCGATTGTGCCAAGCTCGTCTGTGCGGAGTACAGTCGCCCCGATTTCCTGCGCACGTTGAAGCATTGCGGGGTGTGGGTGTTTGTAACGGTTTCCCGCGCCAACGGAGATGATGACGATTTTTGGCTTCACCGCTTGTAGAAATGCCCGGCTGCTGGAAGAGCCAGAACCATGGTGCCCTGCCTTAAATACCAGTGACTGCAAGGGGCGCCCACTTTGCAACATCATTCGTTCAGCCTTATCTTCGGCATCACCTGTGAGCAACAGTGTGAAATCTTCATGGACCAGGCGCATAGAAATCGAGTAATCGTTGCGCTCTGCGAGACCTAGCTGCGAATCAGGGTGCAAAATCTCCAGGCGTGCTCCTTTACCTATTTCGAAAATTTCACCGGCTGAGGCAGCGTGAATTGGTACCTGAGAAGATTCTGCGGCTTGTAGTAAGGCATCATAGTAGGGCGATACATCTTGTTTCTCGCCGTTGGTGACCAGCATGCCCACCTGATAGTGGCCAAGTGTTTCGACAAGTCCGGAAATATGGTCTTCATCAGGGTGGGTGGCGACCATGATATCGATGTCCTTGTCCCAAAATGGCATCTCTCGCCCTAGCTGGTCCAGCAACACAGATGGATATCTACCTCCATCCACGAGGATTTGGTGTCCATCTGGGGACTGAATGAAAATGGCATCCCCCTGACCGACATCTAGAAAAGTGACGTGTAATTTGTCGTCTGGTTGGTTCCAGGCCCGAATGATGATTAGGCTGGCCAAAACAGCGGCGGCAGCGATCAAAGCGCGCATTATGCGACTTTGCCGGGAACGGCCGAATAGATCGAGCCGGTTTTGCTTTTCCAATCCACTTAGCCAGGTGACAGTGATGACCAAGCAATAAATAGCAATCACACCCCCAAAAGAAATGGAGACGGGCAAGTTCGCATATGGCAAACTGGCAAAGAAACGCACCAGATTGATTGTGTAAGTCAGCAGAAGCCAGGCTACCCAGGCAGGAAGTTGCCCGAGAGCCGGTAGAATCATACCGAGAATTGTTGCCAAACCCCCAAATATCGTAACGCCAGGTTGGGCAGGGAGGATAAGAGTATTGGCCAAGGGGCTAATCAAGGGGAATGTTTCAAAATGATAGAGTAGAACAGGTAAGGTCATCACAGTTGCAGCTAGTGTAGCCAGAAGTATATCGGCTATCATTCGTGTCACTCTCTTCGACCCATCAGGGCCAAGTTGTGGCTGCAGACGCTCTCCGATCCTCTTGCTCCACGGGCCAACATAGAGCATTAAACCTAGAACGGCCGCGAAACTAAGTTGAAAGCCTATCTCCCATAGGATATGTGGATTGGCAAGGGTCATGAACAGCGCGGCGGTAAACAATGCAGCCGGATGAAAAGTCGGCCGGCCCAGAAATTGAAGGACCACTATAAAGAGGGCGCCCATTATTGCTGCACGAACGACCGATGCCTCGGCACCCACTAGAATGGTGTACAGCGTGATGCCCAAGAGGGCAATAAAGGCGGCTGCACGACGGGTTACAAGATGACGACTACCGCGCAATAATATGCCGGCGACGATGGCAATGTTGAAGCCTGAAATGGCGATGATGTGAGTCATTCCTGTTGTACGAAAATCCTCGGCGAGATCCGCAGGTAGCCCTCGATCGTTGCCCAACAGAATGCCGCTTAATAAAGCTCCTTGAGGTTCGGGCAGTAAGTGATCAATGGTTTCTTGTGCCCGTGCCTTGATCGCCAGCAGAAGTCTCGTTATAGGATTGCCCAAACCCGTTTCCAGAACAACAATATCGGGCCGGTCCATGACAGTGAAGATATTGCGCCGTGCCAGATATTGTTGGTAGTCAAAATCGCTCTTATTAGCGGGCACCTCCAGCCGGCCGGTTATGCGCAGGTGAGATCCATATTCGATAGCTGGAAAGCGTGCGCTCCTCACCAGAATCGGACCGTGGATAGGTTGTTCTTCACCATCAATTGCAGATAATGACTCTGTTTCTACAAATAAATGGGTTGATTGGTCCCGCACATCGGGTTCCTGCGTAACAAGCCCTGTAAGGGTAACAGATTCAAATCCGTTATAGTTGGAAATGTGGTCGTCATCCTTGGGAAATGTGGATTGACCGAAGCGGATCGCTCCCAGACTGGCGATGGAGAGGCATATGAACATCATGCGTGGGGCCGGCTTCTGACGAAGTAAAACAGCACCCAAGATCCCCAACATACCTGGAACTAACCAGAAAAACCACGAGATTTCCAGCAGGGAAGCGAACCAGATTCCAACAAGCCAGCTGGCCGTCCAATAGATGATGGTCACGTATTGATTGCTCCTGACTCACAAGCTGCCAACCGAAACCACAACAAGTTTTCTTGAGCCACCTCTGTCTCTCTGATAGAATCAGCAAATACGAGATGGTGCTTGCCACACAGATACTGTATCAAAGTATTAGACAGGTGGAAAGCAAAACAGGTAAGCAAATTATGGAGTTTCTGGAAAAGCAGCACAATATCCTTGTCGTAGATGACAATGCGTATACTTTGCGGATTGTGAAACATACATTGGACGAGGCCGGCTTCAATGTATTCACAGTCACATCTGGCGAGGAGGCGTTGAGAAACATCGCAGAGAGGGGATTGCCCCATCTAGCCATTGTCGACATACATATGCCACCCGGCATGAGCGGGTTCGAGTTTTGCCATACCGTACATCAGTATAGTGATTTACCCATCATCATGTTGACGGCAGCGGGCGACGAAACCACGATATTGGAAGGCCTGGAGAAGTATGCTGAGGATTATATTGTCAAGCCATTTAGCCCTGGTGAATTGTTGGCCCGAGTACGCCGGTTGTTAAAGCGGATGGGAGAATTTGTATATCCGCTGGCATCTCTCACCTACGTCGATGACCGCTTGCAGATCGATTTTCCGCAGCGCCGTGCCGTAGTGAATGGACAGCCTGTATCACTTACTCCAACAGAAACCAAATTGCTGTATCTTCTGATGCGAAACGCTGGACGGACAGTTACAACCGAATACATCCTGCGGCGTCTTTGGCCGGCTGAAATTGCATACGAAGATAGGCTGCATGTTCACTTGCACCGGTTGCGTCGAAAGATCGAAGATAAGCAAGATAAGACACGACCTCGATATATCGTTTCCGAACGCGGTGCAGGCTATACATTTCGGCGACTGACCGAGTAGTAAGCAAGTTTAATTGATCTGTAACACATGACTTTCACCATACCCGATGTGAAACAAGCGTTGAAATTGGCTGACTTTGACGCATATGCAGCGCAGAAAATGATGATCCCGGATAGTCGGGCCAGGCATCGGCCGCAAGACCTATCGGGACAAGCAAGACTTGGAGGGGTTTTACTCTTGCTGTTTTATGGAGAAGGTGAGTTACACC
>JAACFF010000622.1 GCA_009937635.1 Chloroflexota bacterium | reverse complement strand
GTCGAATACTCCGACTACCAGTGTCCTTTCTGCTTGCGCCATTTCCAGCAGACAATACCCCAGATGCAGCAATACATTGATGCTGGCCAGGTGCGCTACGTGTTCAAAGATTACCCGATCCATAGCATTCACCCACAGGCGCAAAAAGCGCATGAAGCAGCGCGATGTGCCCGCGAAATAGGGGGAGACGATCTATACTGGACAATGCATGACATCTTGTTCAGCCGCCAAGATGAATGGTCACAAATGCCGGTACCGGGCCACGAGGCGATTCTAAAAACATATGCAGTTGAAGCCGGGCTGCCTCAAGATGAGTTTGATGAGTGCCTGGACAGCGGCCGTTATTATGATGCTGTTAATGCCGAAGTGGCGGAAGGATTACAACTTGGCGTTAATGGCACACCAACATTTTTCGTTAACGGTCAACCACTAGTCGGAGCGCAGCCGTTTCCGATTTTTCAGCAGGTTTTTGAACAACTACTAGAAAATAGTTAACTCGAAAACAGATCTGCTGAATGATAATGTAAGCCATTTGGCTCATGACAAATGTCATGTTTTTTCTATGACAGGCCCATATTGCCCTGGGCAGGCACGATTGAAATCAGCTATGTTTAGCTCGTTATTGAAAAGGGAGGTTTGGTCACCTATGTCTAAAAAGAAACGCATCTTATGGCCTGTTGGTGCCGGGCTGGTCGGTAGCGGATTGCTGGCAATTCTCTATTTTGGCATTGTCTCGTGGGCCGAAAGCCCACAGCATGCCGCTGACCTATTTTGGGAAGATCGATGGATAGTCATCCCCATCATATTGGGTTTTGGTATACAGATGGCTCTCTATGTAATTCTGAAAAAACGTCTGTTCGTATCCGCCGCCAGTGCCGGCTCAAGTGGCGCCATGGCTGGTGCCAGCGGAAGTATGTCTGCCGCCGCAATGGTAGCATGCTGCGCCCATCATGTTACCGATGTACTTCCTATCTTGGGTTTGACCGCGGCAGCTACCTTTCTCGCCGAATATCGGATCGCTTTCATGCTGGTTGGTTTAGGAACGACGTTATTGGGCATCTTCTTGATGCTCGTGATTCTGTTCAAAGAACGACGGAAAGTGCTCAGTGCTATGACCCCAGTTGCGGAGGCAACATGAAATTCTTACTTCTTGTTACACTTACAGGTTTGCTGTTTGCAGGGTGCAGTCAGGGCAATACTGCCGTAATCGAGCCTACCAAGCAACTTGTTCAGATACGGGAATCGGACTCAACAATAGATGATGCCTCCGTTCCCGGGTCACCTCCTAAATCAGATGAGCCTATGCTCGATTCCAACTCAGACGATATTACCGATAGCGAACATTGGCCTGATGGAGAAGAGAGACTAGATGTGCAAGGGGCTGTTGAAACAACTGTTATCCCACTTAATCTGAACAGTCCTACTGATAGCCTGAATTTTGAAGTGACACTAAATACCCACTCGGTCGATTTAAGCATGGATCTGGCTTCCCTGGCTACACTCGAGGCAGATAATGGCTTGACTGTTTCCGCAAGCGATTGGGAGGCCCCACGTGGGGGTCATCATGTTGGTGGCGTACTTTCTTTTCCCATAGGGCTTAATGGCTCTGCCCTGCTTGAAAATGCGTCTCGCGTGACATTGATTATCCGTGATGTTGATGCACCAATGCGTGGTTTCAGTTGGATTGCGAGTGAGTAAGATCTGATTTCACGCGAGTACTAGGACTAATAGATCTTCGTAAACAGATATTGTACTAATGCTTAATAGCCTGCCTGCAATGGTAGAAAATCACCGATTTCGGATTCAGTTAGGACAGAATAAGTGGGATCTAAATCGGGAACATCGATCCGCCAAAAAGAAGTGTGCCATGACTGAAATGAAACGAACCTCCAAAACACAGGCTCGTTACGAGCGCATTGCTCCTCTTTATGATGTTATGGAAATCTTACCCGAGCGCCGGTACAGTTCCTGGCGGCGACATCTTTGGTCAATAGTACAAGGGCCAAAGGTGATGGAAGTAGGGGTGGGCACTGGCAAAAACATGCCTTTTTATCCTGATGATGTTGAGATAACTGCCATAGATCTCACACCCGGTATGCTTAAGCGTGCCAGACAGCGAGCGGTCGTTTTGGATATAGGCGTTGACCTGCAAATAGGTGATGTGCAGGCTCTCGAATTTCCAGACAACAGTTTTGATGAATGTGTAGCTACTTTTGTTTTTTGTTCAGTACCAGACCCGATTCTGGGATTGCGAGAATTGGCGCGGGTGACAAAGCCAGGCGGTCACTTACTTTTACTAGATCATGTACGTTCAGGAAATGAAATAGCGGGCTTTGTCATGGATGTTATGAATCCACTAGCTGTACGAGTAACTGGCGCCAATATCAACCGGCAAACTGCCGAGAATGTTCGCCAGAGTGGCTGGCAGTTGGAGCTTGAAAAAAACATGGGTATGAAAGGCGTATTCAAGATGCTTGTGGCAACCAATGGTACATCTCTCCCGATTTCCAGCTAGAATCCAGCACTATGGTTGAAAACAATTGATGGACGAATAAAGCACGAAATTTATTGGCTTTACAGACAAGACACAGCAATATTTCAATGGCATATAAGATCTTAGTAGTTGATGACGAATCGACATTACGGAATACAGTTCGAGCTTACTTGGAAGAAGAAGGGTATACAGTACAGACGGCGAATGACGGCC
>JAACFF010000200.1 GCA_009937635.1 Chloroflexota bacterium | reverse complement strand
CAGCCGTCAGCGGTCAGATAACAGGTGAAATAGTGCGGGATTTTAAGCAGTTGCAATTTTGGGAGAAGAGTCACCAGTTGACCCTAGGGATTTATAAGGCGACGGCTGGATTTCCCAGAGAAGAAGCTTACGGACTGACAAGTCAAATTCGCCGTGCAAGTGCTTCGATCCCGGCCAATATTGCCGAAGGTTGTGGCAGGAAAAGCAAAGCGGATTTCGCCCGCTTCTTAAATATCGCGATGGGTTCTGCAAGTGAAGTTGAGTACCATCTGCTCCTGGCCCATGATTTGAGTCACCTGGCAACTCCCGACTACCAACGTCTAGCCAGTCAAACTACAGAAATCAAGCGCATGTTAGCTGGATACATCAAAAAATTGAAGGCTGACCACTGAAGGCTGATGGCTGACCGCTTCTCCCCCCAAGCCGCGCTCCGTGGCGAACCTAGCTACATCTGGCGATCCGGACAGGACCGTCGCCTGCATAAGATCCGCGAATGGGTCGATCTACACGGCCGTATTCTAGACAACGGCTGCGGCCTGGGAACCTACTTGGACGCTTTTGCTGCCTACAGCAACCAGCGTTTTGGCTTGGAGGTCGAGGCGGGGCGCGCAGTACAAGCGCTACCTGCGGCGACCGGCATTGCCCAGGCGGTAGGAGAACAACTGCCCTTCGCCAGCGACACATTTGATCTCATTTTCAGCAACGAGGTGATCGAACACGTGCGCGACGACGCACGCTATGCGGCAGAAATGGTGCGTGTTGCCAAGCCAGGCGGCCAAATACTACTCTTTTGCCCCAATCGTTGGTACCCGGTGGAACAGCACGGCATTTTCTGGCGCGGCCAATACAAGTTCGGCAACATCCCCCTGGTTAACTATCTGCCCAATTCCCTGCGTACTGGCCTCGCTCCCCATGTACGTACCTATACCAGAAGATCGCTGTTCGCGCTCTTTCACCCTCTGCCGGTACGTTTCGTCCACCACGAACGCCTCTTCGGAGGTTACGACAACATTCAATACCGTTGGCCCAGAGCCGGCCGTTTAATAAAAAAAGTTCTCTACTCGGCCGAAAAGACCCCCATCGCGGCGCTTGGTCTCTCCCATCTGCTTGTATTGCAAAAACAGTCCTGACTTCCTGAAAATTAGCCAGGCAGCCTTGACAAGATTGCCATCAAGGGCTTCGCTGTTCTATAATAGATTTCCCACAAGCAATGTTGACTATTGGTCAGTAATTTATAGCATTTCGTGTAAATCAATAGATCCAATTGGCTTGAATTCAACCGGCGGCGGCAATACAATCAAAGTTAGAAACAACGTGGGTTTGGTTAGAACGAAATTGATGGTTAGAAATCGGAAAACGGTTTGTTTTCAAACTGATTTCAATGCGTTCCCGACACAAGGCAACAAGAGCAAACCCGTAACGCAACCTTTCCAGAGCTTGCCCTAAGCTCGCCGAATGGGTTGCGATCAAGCTAGAAAGCTTGAGTTACGATGGAGGTACAAGATATGAGTACAAATGGTAGCAGCAATGGACAGGGAGAGGTTGGCAGCTTTAGGGTTAAAGTTGGCCTGGCACAAATGCTAAAGGGCGGTGTCATCATGGACGTGGTTACGCCCGAGCAAGCCAAGATCGCCGAAGATGCTGGAGCCGTGGCGGTGATGGCTCTGGAGCGGGTGCCGGCGGACATTCGTGTACAAGGTGGCGTGGCCCGCATGTCCGATCCTGGTTTGATCAAGGAAATCATCGAGACAGTCAGCATCCCGGTTATGGCCAAAGCCCGTATCGGTCACTTCGTAGAGGCCCAAATTCTGCAAGCCATCGGCGTCGATTACGTGGATGAAAGCGAAGTCCTGACGCCGGCCGATGTGGCGCACCACATCAACAAGCACGACTTCAAAGTCCCCTTTGTATGTGGCTGCCGTAATTTAGGCGAGGCGCTGCGGCGCATTGGCGAAGGAGCGGCCATGATTCGCACCAAAGGTGAGGCGGGCACCGGAGATGTAGTCGAGGCTGTACGCCACGCGCGTACAGTGTTAGGCGAGATTCGCCGCTTGCAGCTCATGCCCGATGACGAGTTGATGACCTATGCCAAGACAATCGGAGCGCCTTATTCGCTGGTGAAAGAAACCAAGGAATTGGGCCGCATGCCAGTCGTCAACTTCGCTGCCGGAGGTATCGCCACGCCGGCCGATGCAGGTCTGATGATGCAACTTGGCGTGGACGGCGTTTTTGTCGGCTCAGGTATATTCAAGAGCGGCGATCCTGCCCCTCGCGCCCGGGCCATCGTTGAAGCCACTACACATTACAACAACCCGGAAATCCTGGCCAAAGTCAGCGAAAATCTGGGCGATCCCATGGTCGGCATTAACGTCAGCAGCCTGCCGGAAAGCGAGCAGTTGGCCACTCGAGGATGGTAGACAGGAGTCAGGACTGACTCCTGATACCTTATGGCTGTCACCTGGGAAACCATGAAAATCGGGGTTCTGGCGCTACAAGGCGCGTTCATTGAACATAGTGAGATCCTGCGCCGTCTGGGTGTGGAAACGGTAGAAGTACGGCTACCGGCAGACCTGGACGGCCTAGATGGGCTCATTATTCCCGGGGGTGAGAGTACGACGATTGGCAAACTGGCCGAAATCTACGATCTGATGGACCCGCTGCGTGACTTTGCTGCAGCAAAGCCCGTTTGGGGCACATGCGCCGGAATGATCTTTATGGCCAAGGAAATTGGCGTGGATCAACCTCTTTTGGGGGTGATGGACATCGCGGTGGAGCGCAACGCCTTCGGTCGCCAGGTTGACAGTTTTGAAACCCCGTTGGAGGTAGCTGTCCTGAACAATGGAACCGTTAGGCCATTCCCTGCGATTTTCATTCGCGCCCCACGCCTGTTGGCGGTAAAGGGGCAAGCAGAAGTAATCGCCAGGATGGAAGACGGCACGGCCGTTGCCGCGCGAGAGGGGCATTGGCTCGTTACCGCCTTCCATCCTGAACTGACCAACGATGACCGGTTCCACCAATATTTCTTAAATGTAGTTAGCAACAGCGGGCTGTGACGCTTCCATCATTCCCCATCTACGGCCGATACCCCACCTATTGTCCCTTTTGACAATACCTGTAGCATCTGCCATCCCCCTCCTGCTGTCAGTACGGGGACCGTAAAATGGTTGTGAAGGTGTCGCAAAGGTTCCTTCCCCAATTCCGATTCAAATAGTGTTCTTAATTCATTTGAATGAATTGAGAAAAGCAATTAAACTCATGATATTAATTGCCCTGTATGCAATGCGTTGAGGGCATGGTATCATTCGCAGAAGAAACTGCGAGGAGAATAGGATGGCTGGAGAAATGACCATAGAACGACCCCCTTTGACACCGGAGATGTTGCTGCCGGTAAAAGAATACAAAGAGAGGGATCTATACTTTTATCTTGAAGCAACAGAGGAGTTGCTTCCTAACGGCCGTGTCAATGTGATCAACCATGGAGAAATGATCATGTTGGGCGGCTACTCTTATCTTGGGCTTATAGGCCACCCAAAAATCAACGCGGCGGCCATAGCAGCCGTTGACAAATATGGCACAGGCACCTACGGTGTGCGATTATTGGCCGGGTCTCTCAAAATTCACAATGAACTCGAGGCACGGATCGCTGAATTCAAGCAAACCGAGGCTGCCGTAACCATGTCCAGTGGTTACGTTACCAATCTAGCCACCATCTCCAGTATGTTGCGCAAGAATGATACGGTCATTTGCGACAAACTTAACCACGCCAGCATCGTAGATGGGTGCTTGCTGGCCATGGCAAAATTCGTACGCTTCCGCCACAACGACATGGATCACCTGGAAAGACGCCTGCGCGAGGCCAATCCCCACGGCCGAAAGCTGGTCGTTGCCGATGCCGTATTCAGCATGGATGGTGATATCATCGACCTGCCTGAAATGGCGCGCCTCTGTCAGAAATATGATGCCTATCTGATGATTGACGAAGCCCATTCCATCGGCGTCATCGGCGAGACCGGACATGGCATCGAAGAGCATTTTGACCTTCCGCCCGACACCGTAGATATCAAGATGGGCACGTTGAGCAAAACCATTCCCAGTGCTGGGGGGTATGTAGCTGGCAGCGAAGAGCTCGTCACTTTCCTGAAACATGAGGCGCGCGCCTTCATTTTTTCTGCCGCCGTCCCGCCTGCCTCGGCCGGCGCAGCTATTGCCGCCTTTGATGTCATCGAAGAAGAGCCCTGGCGCGTGCAGAAGATTCAATCCACATACCATCGCTTTGCCGGCAAATTACGCGATGCTGGATTCGACTTATTGCAGACAGAAACGGCCATTGTGCCGGTCGTTTGCGGCTCGACCCCTGCAGCAGCCTCGCTGGCCAAGCATTGTCAGGATAACGGTATTTTTGTACAAGCGGTTGTCTCTCCTGTTGTGCCAGAAGGGCTGGCTCGCTTGCGCGCCTGTGTCTCCGCAGCGCATACTGTCGAAGACCTGGACTTTTGCGCCGATGTCATCATTGAAGGGGGCAGGAAGTTGGGCGTAATCTCGTAAGGATTTTTGCGATCGCCGTGAGAACGTGAATTTCTCTTCTATCCATAAAAAGAATCGCATTGAGAAGCCTCCCG
The DNA here is from genome assembly GCA_009937635.1 of Chloroflexota bacterium. Taxonomy (GTDB): domain Bacteria; phylum Chloroflexota; class Anaerolineae; order Promineifilales; family Promineifilaceae; genus JAACFF01. The sequence continues at coordinate 6,218 of JAACFF010000200.1, read as the reverse complement.
CCAATACCTAACGGGAGGTTTTTTCTTGACGACGACTCCTTCGTAATTCAACCTTTCCAGCTTGATCGCAACCTGGAAAGGTTGCTTTACGTTCATGGTGGTGCGCTGTGGTGCATGTTGACTCCTCTGCCCTGGAAACAAAATGGCTGGCTGAGTTTATGTTGAGATTATATTGCCCGCCTGGGTGGCCCATGATAAAATTCCTACATTGGTCCGATTTATCGAATGAATCCAATTAATGCGACTCAACAAGCTTAATTCACCATTTCTCAGGTACCTCATCGCAAACGATGTCGCGGCTGGAGATCGCTTTCCGGCCTTAGCCGATATCAGCCGTGAAATGGGAATCAGCGTAGGTAAACTGCGCGAGCAATTGGAAGTGGCGCGCAGTATGGGCCTGGTGTCAGTCCGCCCGCGTCTGGGCATTCAACGCGAACCGTTTCAATTTTCGCAGATACTCCTTGACGGCGTCTTATTTGGCTTAGCCACTGAAGAGGCAAGCTTTGAGCAGTTTAGCCAGCTTCGCCAGGTGGTTGAGGCTGGGTTTTGGGATCAGGCTGTTGTACGATTGACCCCCGAAGACAAGGAACATCTATTAAACCTGGTCGCCAAAGCCTGGGACAAATTGCTTGGCGAACCTATCCACGTTCCTAACGGCGAACACCGCGATTTACATCTCACCATTTTCAAGCGCGTGGACAACCCCTTTGTGCATGGTATCTTGTCCACTTACTGGGATGCGTATGAAGCCAGCGAGTGGACCCGCTTTGTGCGCTACGAATATTGGATTGAGGTTTGGACCTATCACGAGAAAATTGTAAATGCCTTGTGCAATAATGATTTTGAGCTGGGCCGGCAGTTGCTGGTCGAGCATTTTTCGTTGCTGAGATCGATTCCTTCGCCAGCCGGTGAACGGCCGGTGGAGAGCGTTCAGCTATTTCCCACAACCAAAGGAGAAACCAAATAATGGGCACTGTTGAAGCACTGTCTGAAGCAACCCCTGCCGCGGATCGGCCCTCCATAGTGAACGATTTTTCACTGGTGGTCGCCACAGTCAACGGTACCGGAAGCCAGACGGCAAACCTGGCATTGTTACGGGCATTCTTTAAGATGGGCATTCCCGTCAACGGCAAGAACATCTTCCCCTCCAATATTCAAGGACTTCCCACATGGTATCACATTCGCGTGAGCCATGAAGGATATGTAGCGCGTCGCCAGACATCCGAGATACTGGTGGCCTTTAATCTGGCGACCTTAGATGAGGATATCGCCAATCTCCCTCCAGGGGGTGTTTGCATTCACAATGGCGATTGGCGCGCCGTACCCCAGCGAGATGATATCACCTATTATCCTGTCCCAGTAAACCGCTTCGTGGCCAAGACGGGCATGAAAGGCAAACTTCGCGACTATATCGCCAACATGGTTTATGTGGGCGCGATAGCTCAACTCTTGGGCATCCCTTTACAACAGATTGACGATGCCCTCGACTTTCACTTTAAGAGCCGTCGCAAACTGGTTGACTCCAATATGGACGTGGTGCGCACAGCTTATGAATGGACGGCCGAAAACCTAGTCAAAGCTGATCCTTACCGGATAACGCAGATGAACGAGACGGCGGGCATGATCATGATGACTGGAAACGAAGCCGCCGCCCTTGGTGCCGTTTTTGGAGGCGTTACCGTCGTGGCCTGGTATCCAATTACACCATCAACCAGCGTCGTGGACGCGCTTAACGGCTTCTTGTCACGATTACGTGTCGATCCTGAGACGGGACACAAGAGCTATGCCGTGATCCAGGCCGAAGACGAGCTGGCAGCCATCGGCATATTAATAGGCGCCGGGTGGGCTGGGGCCAGAGCCATGACGGCTACTTCGGGGCCTGGAATCTCGCTCATGGCGGAATTTTCTGGACTTGGTTATTTCGCCGAAATTCCAGCCGTCATCTGGGATGTGCAACGTGTCGGACCCAGTACCGGGCTACCAACGCGTACAGGCCAGGGAGATATCAGCTTCGTCTACACATTGGGCCATGGTGATTCCAAGAATGTCATGCTTCTACCTTCTACAATCAAGGAATGTTTTGAATTCGGAATCACCTCATTTAATCTGGCCGACGAGCTGCAAACGCCGGTTTTCGTGCTCAGCGATCTCGATTTGGGCATGAACAACTGGATGTCGGAGCCTTTTACCTATCCTGAAGAGCCCATCAATCGCGGCAAAGTGTTGACGGCCGAAGAGGTGGAAGAAAAAGGCTTCGCACGCTATAAGGATTTAGATGGTGATGGGATCGGTTATCGTACCCTTCCTGGCACCGATCATCCCAAAGCGGCCTTCTTCACAAGGGGCACCGGTCACGACGAATACGCTGTCTATAGTGAAAAGGCTGATGATTGGGTAGAGAATATGAACCGCATCATGCGCAAGTTTGATACGGCACGCGAGAAGGTCCCGGGTCCGGTAATCGAGGAAACAAAGGGCGCGGAAATTGGCATCATCGCCTACGGCACGACCCATTTTGCAATCGAAGAAGCGCGAGATCATTTGGCCGCTGAGAATTTAAAGAGTAGTTATCTACGTTTGCGTGCTTTACCGATCAATGACGAGGTGAAGGAGTTTGTCGCCCGCCATGATCGCGTCTACGTCGTGGAATTAAACAGAGATGGCCAAATGCACTCGATATTGTTAACAGAAATGCCGGAGATGGCCACAAAGTTGATCTCGTTAGCGCATCTGGACGGCATGTCCTTGAGCGCACATTGGGTTAAGCAAGCAATTAAAGCCAAGGAGCAAAATTAAGATGGGAACCCGTACAAGAACGCCCAAGATAAATCTAATCGGCCTGAGTAAAAATGAGTATAAGGGGCAACCATCAACACTGTGCAAAGGATGTGGGCACAACTCCATCGCCAGCCAGATTATCCAGGTCGCCTACGACTTAAATATTCGCCCGCATGAGATCATCAAGCTAAGCGGTATCGGTTGCTCCAGCAAGTCCCCCGCCTATTTCCTGGGCATGTCCCATGGCTTCAATTCCCTGCACGGCCGTATGCCTTCCATCGGCACCGGTGCCCTCATGGCCAATCATCATCTGAAAGCCATCGGCGTCAGTGGTGACGGGGATACCGCCAGCATCGGGATGGGGCAATTCAAGCACGTCCTACGCCGCAATGTACGCATGGTCTACATCATTGAAAACAACGGCGTTTACGGGCTGACCAAGGGGCAATTTTCAGCCACGGCCGACGAGGGCGATGAACTGAAATATGCCGGGAAAAACGAGCTGCCTCCGATTGACATCTGCATGGAAGCGATCATGGCCGGCGCCGGATTCGTGGCCCGTTCCTTCTCAGGTGACGCCAAGCAGGTGCGCGAATTACTAAAAGCAGCTTTGAGCCATCGTGGCACGGCCGTGCTGGATATCATCAGTCCTTGCGTAGCCTTCAACAATGTGGACACTTCCAGCAAGAGCTACGGATTCGGACGCGAACATGAAGCTCCCCTACATGACTTCGGCTGGGTGCCACCGGCGTTGGAAATTGAAATTGAGGAGCATGAGCCTGGTACCTTGCGCGATATCATCATGCACGATGGATCCCACATCCAACTGCGTAAGCTACAAGAAGATTACGATCCGACGAATAGGATGGAGGCGCTGCGCCTGTTGGAAGAAACGGAACATAGCGAAGAGTTCGTTACCGGCTTGATCTACTTTAACCCAGTACGCGAATCCCTGGCTGAAGCAGCCAATCTACCGGACACGCCCCTGGCCCTGCTGCCTGACGAGGTGATCCGGCCATCCAAAGAATCCTTGGCTGATGTGATGGCCAGTCTGCAGTAGCAGCGGTCCAGAGTAACCAATACAGCAACGGCCGTTCCGCATATGATGCAGCTCTTGAGCCTGGCTGAAGCTCAAGAGCTGCATTTCGTTACTGGCGATCTGCGGCTTTACAATGCGGTCAAGAATGAGCTGAGTTGGGTTATATAGGTAGGCGATATTCGGGGTGCAGCTAATTCCGAGGACGTCAGAAGAAGGAAGTAATTATGGAAAACTACCGGTTGGCCTTAATTGGTTTTGGTAACGTAGGCCAGGGGTTGGCTCAGATTTTGCGCGACCGGGGCCAGGAGTTGGCCCAACGATACGGTGCGCAATTCCAGATCGTGGCGGTCAGCGATTTCTTGAAAGGAAGTCTCTATGATCCCTCAGGTCTGGACCCGGCTCAATTATTGCAGGCCAACGAGCAAGACGGCCATCTGCATAACGTGGAAGCGACCCATCGCGGTTGGGATGCCCTGGAGACTATCACACGCAGTAACGCGGACATCATCGTAGAGATTAGCTATACCGACCTACAAACAGGGGAACCGGCACTAAGCCATATCCGCGCGGCGTTGGCAGGGGGCAAACATGTTGCCACAACCAACAAGGGGCCTATTGCCTTACATTATCCTGATTTGGCGGATCTGGCCCGGCAGAACCAGGTTCAGATCCAGGCTGAAGGCACCGTGATGAGCGGCACGCCGGCCATACATTTGGGGCACGAACAACTGGCCGGGGCCGGCATAAGCCGCATTCAAGGCATTCTCAATGGCACGACCAATTACATCCTGACCCAAATGGAGTCAGGAGCTGGCTATGCTGATGCGCTGGCTGATGCGCAAGAACGGGGTTACGCTGAAGCGGATCCAACTGGAGATGTTGAAGGGATTGACGCCGCCGGCAAGGTGGTCATCCTGGCCAACCTGCTCATGGGCGAGTCACTGACTATGAACGACGTACAGCGGACAGGCATCACCGCTTTGACAGCGGAAGACATCACAAACGCACGAGAAGCGGGGGAACGCTGGAAGCTGATCGGTATGGTAGAGAGGGCAAATGGGTCCGTCCAGGCCACCGTGCAACCGCTGCGCCTGTCCTTTGATCATCCCTTGGCAGCCGTAAATGGTGCAACCAACGCCATCACTTATACAACGGATTTACTGGGCGACGTGACCCTGGTCGGCCCGGGCGCTGGGCGCATTGAGACAGGGTATGCGCTGGTGGCTGATTTGCTGGCCATACACAGGGCGCAAAGCTGATTTACGGCGTGGGATAGCAAGACCTGACTTCCCCGGTTGCCCAGGCATCTGGTGCGGCCGTGCTTTCTAAAAAAGACTTGCCGTTCGAACGCTGTCTCCATGAGCGAGACGGCGTTTTTTTCAGCTTCCCAGCAACGGCTTTTGAATATTTACCAAATGATCTGGATTGCGCGCGTAGTGCGCATCCTCAGATGCGCAACGGATTTCTTTAGATATCACAACCTTACCTGGCAACATCAGGTATAATATAGTGCTCTTGGCAATCAGGTGACCAGATGAGCAAGCGCGAATTCCGGCTTGAAAATGAATACCATTACAATCGCAGCCAACCGGTGCGCTGGATCGTTTCGCATGTCCTGCGCTATCCACTCCTGCCTTTGGCCGCGTTCCTTGCCGCCGTTCTCGTCAGCGTCGTCAACAGCACCACGCAGATACTCATCGGCCGTGCCTTTGATCTGATTGTGCAGCCGGATTGGGAAACCTCTGCTTTGTTCATGATCGCTCTCACGGTGTTTTTGTTGGCCATCGCCAGCGGTTTTTTCAGCCTGGTGCGCAATTTAAGCACGGAGTTCATCGCCCAACGTTTCGAACGGGATGCGCGCGACGAGTTGTACATCGATCTGCTGGGCAAAAGCCAGACTTTCCACGGCCGTCAACGGATCGGGGATGTGATGGCCCGTGCCACCAACGACGTACGCACACTCAACATCATGTTTAGCCCCGGTCTGATGCTTATTTTCGACTCCGTATTGGGTATCGCTATCCCCGTGATCATGATCGCCTTCCTGGATGTACGGCTTCTGCTCGTACCCATCCTATTTCTCATCGGCTTCGTCATCACCGTTTGGGATTACGCCCGGCAGTTAAATCCGGTAAGCGCGGCCATGCGCGAACAGTTCGGCACCATGAACGCCGGATTGGCGGAAACCATCAGCGGCATCGAAGTCGTCAAAAGCAACGCCCAGGAGAAACAGGAAGAGGAGAAGTTTGTCACTGATGCTTCTCTTTTCCGCGATCATTTTGTGCGCCAGGGAGAGATTCAAGCGCGCTACCTGCCCATGCTCGTGTTCAGCGTCGCCTGGGCCGGCGGCTTTCTGTTGGCGGCATTGCTCTGGCGTGCAGGAGAAATAAGTTCGGGCACG
>JAACFF010000199.1 GCA_009937635.1 Chloroflexota bacterium | reverse complement strand
CTAGGACATGGTGCAGGCCAAGGATGTGGCCGATTTCATGGGAGGTGACACGTTCGTGATGAACGGAGGGGAAATCGGTGACGAAGAAGGTTCGCGTGCGGAAAGGCGTGATGCCGTTTGGGCCGCCGATGTCGCTGGCGTAGAAGGCGTTGAGCAGGGAAGGATCGGGCAAGGTGAAATCATGGTTGATGCCGCTGAAGAAGTGCTCGAAATCGCCGTTGCTAACGGCCGTTAGATAGACTGGCGGCAGCTGGACACGGTGGACAGCTTGTAGATCGACGGTTATGCCTGCCGGGGCATAAATAGCGTTGACTTTTTCATAGATTCCTTGCAGTTGTTCGGCCGTTCGTTGGCTAGACCTTTGCCCGGTGTTGTCGTCGAGGATGTAGGCGGTTAGGGGCAGGTTGATTGGGGAATAGGGTGTGGGAGCAGGGCTTGTTATCGTCGCAGTGAATAGCGTGTTCTCTACGGGGAGAGCGGTAGGTATGGTTGCTGGTACGGCCGTAGTGGTACAGGCCACAGTTAGCAAAATCAAGAGCAGTGGCAATAAGGCCAGGTGCCATGGGCCAAATAGGTTTGAACGCTGGAATCGGGTTCTCATGGGGCACAACTATGACGGATTGCAGCGGTAAGTCCGTAATGGAGAACCCATTTCCTTGAGTGTGAAGATGGATTTCTGCCGTCGTTCACTCACGCGAAGGCGGGGCGGGCATGGGAAGCCAAATTTTGCCTTGGATCTCGCTATGGTTCGTTTTCACCCACAGGTTCGGCGCCGGTGTAGATGCCGTTTTGTAGGGGGTAACTGCTGTTCAAGAAGCAGTAGATGGGCTTCTCATTGCGTAGGATGTCAACATACCTTTGGAATTGTGATTGTGGAAGGTACGAGGTGCCGCGCCTTTGATCAGGGAAAAAGGCGTTGTTGGGCACATAACTGTTTTCATCCAGAAAGTAGACGATCAGCATGTGATTCGATCCGCGGCAGGTGATGGAGGCGTTGTAGCGGACAAGCTTTCCTTCGGCGTGCGTATCGAGTCGCCTGGCGAGTCTGATATCATAGGTGGTTACTTCAAAACTTCTTGCGGGCATGTTGTGCTCCTTAGTCTCGTAATCGGGTGGCTGGATAACTAGTTTGCACCAGGTATTTTCCGACAAGGTGCTTGTATTGTACTATTGTACCATGAAGTTTGCGCGGGTGCGAATGTTTTTTCGTTTTGTAAAGTTCCATTGTGCTTATGGTGTGGGGCGAGGGGCGTGGCCTTCTATGGCGATGTCGTCATGGAAGACGCGAGATTGGTTGCCGGCGGCATCACGATATTGAACGGAGACATGGTAACCAGTCCAGTTCAGTGCGACGGGAATGGGCAGGCGCTTGGAGGTGACAAATGGTTCCCAGTTGGCTGTGACCATGTCGTCTTCCTCGAACTGCATGGAACCAGTTAGCAGGCGCATCTCTGTGACTTGCGCCAAAGGGCTGTAAGCTCCGAAGGCAACGTAGACATCGATAATCTCTCCGGCTGTGCCCCCGGCGCAGCAACGGCCGTCTTCGATGGCGACCGACCCTTCTACAGGCCGGTAAGGTGTTGCGGTCGGGTTATCGACCACTGTTCGCGGGGGGACGCGGGTGGATAAATTGGAGATCCAGCTCATATGGTCGGCGATTTGAGTGGCCTGCTGGGCTTGCATGGCTGTTAGCTGATCGATCTGGCTGGTATTGGAGAATCGCGTAGCCTGGACGGCAATTTGCGTGGCCAGCTGGGCTTGCACGGTGGCTTGCTGCGCTTGCAAGGTTGATAGTTGGGCTATGTGGTCGACGTTGGACAATCTGGTGGCCTGGCCGGCGATTTGGGTGGCTTGTTGGGCTTGCATGTCTGTCAGTTGAGCGCTTTGCAGATCGAGAGCAGAGCGGGTGGCCAGCAGGGCGATCTGGGTGGCTTGTTGGGCCTGGCCAGTGGCCAGTAGGGCAGTCTGATTGGAATTGATGTCGCAGGCGTTAAGGGTAAGGAGGAGGATCGTGGCAAGTATGAAATGGGATAGGAGTGATGGGAGGTAGTGGATTTTCATGATGGACTGGTTACCCCCTTGGCGATAACCGCCGTTGGGTACTGTTGATTCGACGTTCTAAGGAAAGTATACGGAGAATTGGAGGGACTGCCAATACAGGTTTTGGAGCGAGGTTAACAATGGATAATGGTGAAATACTGTATTGCGAACGGCGAATTTGGTCTGGTTGGCGAATCGGTCTAGGAAGTTATGCAGAAAAGGTTGACTGAACCAGGTTTTTCGGAATATAATAACTTAACATATCGTGATTGATTGGACCAGTAGCGCCCGGACTACCGGGCATGGTGGCCTTTGAATCGAGGGAGTATCATGAGTCAACTGAAAATCGGCCGTTACGAAATACGGGATGAACTGGGCGAAGGGGGCATGGGCACCGTTTATCGTGCCTATGATCCCACGTTGGGGCGCGAGGTCGCGCTGAAGGTTTTGCAGCCGCAACTGTACAGGGAGGACCCGGAGTTTTCCATGCGCTTTGAGCGCGAGGCCAAAACAGTCGCTGCTTTGGAGCATGGTAGCATCGTCGCGCTGCATGATTACGGCGAGGATGGTGAATGGCTGTTTATCGTGATGCGCTTGATGAAGGGAGGAACGCTGAGCGAGCGCTTGGCACAAGGGCCGATGAGCCAAGAGGAAGCGTTCGCTATTGTGCAGCGCATAGGCAGCGCGCTGGACAAGGCGCACGGGCAGGGTATCGTGCACCGCGATTTGAAGCCGGGCAATATTTTGTTTGACGAGGAAGGGGAAGCCTATCTGAGCGATTTTGGCATTGTCAAGGTGGACGACAGTACGGGAGTAAAGACACGAACGGGGCAAGCCTTGGGGACGCCGCAGTATATGAGCCCGGAGCAGTTGGATGGCAAGGAGGTGGACGGGCGTAGTGATATTTACTCCTTGGGTATCATTCTCTATGAGATGTTGAGCGGCCATAGACCGTACGAGAGTGAAAGTATGGCGCGCATTATTGTGATGCAGTTAACGGCTCCTGTACCCAGCATCGTGGAAGCGAATCCTGATATAGCGCCTGAAATAGAAGCTGTGATTCAGAAGGCGATGGCTAAGAACCCGGAAGAACGGTACACGACAGGCGCGGCGATGGTGGAGGATTTACAGGGATTGTCGCTGGCTGGTCGTGGCGCCGCCGCCGGTGCGACCATGACCGGCGCGGCGACTATTATCGAGCCCGCACAGCAGGCGACAGTTGGGGGCACTACGCAGTATGAAACCCCGGTGGCAGCGACGGCTATGGCCGGCAGCCCGCAGCCTGACCAGACGGCCGCTGCCTCAGCGCCGCAACAACCGCTAGCGGCGCCTGGTGAAAGTAAGGGGAAATCGGGTTTGGTTTGGGTGATTATTGGCCTGGTTGTCGTTTTGTTGCTCGTCGGCGGGGGCTATTTTTGGCTATCTGGCGGCGATGATGAAACGGCCGAACCCGTTGAGGCGGCGGCGGCGCAGCCGGAAAGCGTGCCCGCTGTGGTTGAGGAACCGAGCGCCACGCCCAGCCCCACAGCCACTGATTCGCCAACGACAACACCTTTGCCGACAGACACGCCGGTGATTATCGATACGCCCACTTCAGCAAGCACCTCTACACCGTCCGAAGCGCCGGAAGCGACGTCAGAGCCAACAGAACCGATTACCTTTGATCTACCCACTCAAATCGAAAGCGTTTTGACCGATGCTGAACCGATCTTTCACGATGACTTTTCCGGGCTTTCGTCCTCAAACTGGCGCGACGCTGAGGATTACGAGACAGTTGATGGCCGGCTGCAACTGGAAGACACCGCGGAGTGTCTTGCCCGTTTGGAAGGATTATCCGCCAACACCGCGATGCTGGCCCGTTTCTCTTACGAAGATGTTGCCAATTCTGAATTTGAGATGTTTTTCAACAACGGTGTATTTGGCAGCACGAATTACCGGCAGTGGGGCGCACACATGGTTGACGAAGGTTCCGAATTCCATGCTGTGCGCAGGCGTGCGATCATTGAAGACAGCGCCCTGGAAGGGGAACTGAGCCTCGATCCAGATACCTGGTATGAGCTTTTGCTGGCGGTAGACCAGGATGCCGAGTTTGTGGCCCAAGTGTGGGAAAGCGACGATCCCACTAACAGTGCTGAATACCGGCAAACCTTTGAGGAGTGGGCAGATCAAGAATGGTTCGGATCCTTTTGTAATACCAGAGGTAAGCTGGTTGTAGACAACTACACTGAAATCGCTTTTGACGAGCTCCTGCCGGCGGCGGTGGCGGAAGAGACAACAATCGGTTCTCCGTCAGGCCCGACGCCGACATCACGAGCCGCTACAACATCAACTAACCAGACAGGGGTGGCAAGCCAGGGAAGCGGGCTGCCATTGGGTTTTGAGGCCTTCGGCACCTGGAAGCGCGGCAACCAGGACAATGGCTCATTTTTTCAATCTGGAGATCAAGCGCATAGTGGCGGAAGTTCGGGCCAGTTGAGCTATAATTTCCCGTCGGCGGACAATGATTTCGTCGTCTTCCTGCAACTGAACGACATTTCCGGGTCACCGGACGCTTTGAAGGCTTGGGTTTACGGTGATGGCGAAGGACATTATCTCAACGCCTGGATATTGGACAGCGGCGGACAGACCTGGCAGATGCCCCTGGGCGTTATCAACCACGAGGGTTGGAAGGAGATGACGGGTTGTATTGACACGAGCCAGTCCTGGCCCTGGGTCCACATCAGTGGGACAGATAATGGCCGGGTCGATTATCCCTTGACATTCAGGGCTCTCGCCCTTGACGACGCCAGGGACAGCTACGTCGGCAGCGGCGATATCTATGTCGACGAAATTTCGGCTGTGACCATCGGTTGTGCTGCCGGGGCACCCGCTCAGACGGAAGATGCGGCAGAGGAAGAACCAACGGCAGAAGCAGAACCACCGCCAGAAGTAGAACCAACGGCAGAAGCAGAACCAACGGCAGAAATAGAACCGACTCCCGAAGCAGAACCAACGCCCGAAGCACAAGCAACGCCCGAAGCACAAGCAACGCCCATTTCGGAAACGACGGCCGAATCATACCCGGGTGAAGGGTGACAATTGTTGAATTGCTAATTTTGTGAACCTGTGAATTGATAACGAGACTGTACGGCGGATAGGTTGTTTAGTCCACATATCGTAGAAAAATAGTAAATTAACTTGTCGTGGTTGATTGGACCAGGAGCGCTTGGATTGCCAGGTATGGCAGCCTACAGCGCCAGGGATTTTTATGAGTCAACTTAAGATCGGCCGTTACGAAATATGGGGACAACTGGGCGAAGGGGGCATAGGCACGGTTTATCTTGCGTATGACCCCTTGTTAGGGCGCGAGGTCGCAAGGAGCCAAATGAGCAATATGCGACCGCGGGGGAGATGACTGAGGCGTTGATGGCGGTGGCGACGGAGCCTCAGAAGAAGCGTAGGAAATAGGTATCCGTGGGGTAGGGAACTACCGACGTGTGATCTGGCTCGGCTTGGGGGTTGCGGCGGTCAAACCGTGCGGATAGGCAGCTACCCAGAAGGGGCAAGCTGGGCTGGCGCGCTGGACGTGGCGGGCAATGTGTGGGAATGGGTGAACGACTGGTATGACAGCAATTATTACGCTAACTCACCGGCCGAAAACCCTCCAGGCCCGGAAAGCGGTGAAATCAAGGTCCTGCGTGGGGGTTCTTGGGGCAACCTGCCGGACCAACTGCGTAGTAGTCACCGTCCTAGCCTGCTCGGTGATCCCGCAGACAGGACCAATTACAGCGGGTTTCGATGCGTTCTGCCAGGCGGCTGATCTGCTGGATTTCTGCGTTCTGGATTTTTGAGGGTAGGGGCGAGACAGTGCGGTGGGGCCTTGGTATCGCGGATGGATCTTGTCTCCGCGCTGTATCGCCCGGTGGCAGTCAAGTTGATGCGGTGTAGGAACGGGCGAGACAGTTGGTGGGTGAAGTTCTGATTATCCTGTAAGTTGAATCCTAGGCGGGGAACGGGCGAGACAGCGCGGTGAGGCCTAGGTATCGCGGATGGATCTTGTCTCCGCGTTTTATCGCCCGGTGGCAGTCAAGTTGATGCGGTGTAGGAATGGGCGAGACAGTTGGTGGGTGAAGTTCTGATTATCCTGTAAGTTGAATCCTAGGCGGGGAATGGGCGAGACAGTTGGTGACAAGGTTTTGGTTATCCTTCAAGTTGAACCACAACTGTCTCGCCCCTACCATAATAGGTTTGATTAAAGAGGTAGCAAATATACTTTTGGCATAGGATGGCGCGTGGGTGGTAATGCAACAAAGTGATCGCAAACGGTAGGGGCGAGACAGCGCGGTGAGGCCTAGGTATCGCGGATGGATCTTGTCTCCGCGCTGTATCGCCCGGTGGCGGGCCGGGTTGGTAGGTGGGGATGGTAATTGATAAATTGTGAATGGTGACTTGTTAACGGGGTACGGTGGTATTGTGTGCTATACTGGTGCGGGTGGGCAGCCGGTGAAAGATTGTTAAAGTGGCCGGAAAAACGGCCGTTTTTTTTTGGAGGAATGATGTCGCATATTCGTGTTCGGTATGCCCTTCTGGGGTTAGGCGCCAGTGTAATTTTGTTTGTGCTACTTTTTTTGCAGACTAGCTGGTGGTGGTACTGGAATTGGCTCCTGGCGACGAGCGTTGTGGCCTTTGGCATGTATGGTTTTGATAAGATGCAGGCCAAACGAGATGCGGGACGCATTCCCAATATGGTGCTACATTTGATGGCCTTGATCGGGGGTTTTGTGGGGGCGCTGCTGGGCCGGATTGTGTTTAATCATAAGAGTAATGTGCGTAGTAACCCCATGTTTGTGGTGACGTTGATTCTCGGTTTTGTGATCAGTGGGGCGTTTATATATTGGCAGGTGCTGCGTTAGCCTCTTCTGCATGAAGTTTCTGAACGGAAGATCCCTGTTTCGCTGAGTTAAGGGCATAAAGCACAAAGAGAGGCGCGGAGATCACAGATTGGAGAGATTTTAGGGTTCGATGGGAGCGGTGCCCACTTTGGGGAAGTTGGCATCGGGATGGGTGAGGAGTTCGAGGAGGCCGTCTGGGGAGAGGTGCCAACTATTGGAAAGCTGGCATCTCTGAAGATGATGCAAATGACGGTAGGCCGGATGTGGCCAGGGGGTATTCTAGGTTCCGTACTGTCAGTGGTCTTCACGTTCATGTCTAGCTGAGCTTGTAGGATAGCGTGGTTATTAGCCAATACATCATCGTCATTTTAATCCCAGGCGGTAGAAGCGGTTGGGATTATCGTAGAGCCAGTCGCGGGCTATTTCTTGGGCCTGGTCCACGTTGATGTAGCCCATCTCAACCATATCGGAGAGGGCGATGGCCACGTTTTCGCGGGCCATTTGGGCATGGGCCCAGGCGCGATCGGCATAGCCGCCACCGGGTTCAAAGCCAAAACCGCCGAAATCGGAACCAAAGGCGTGAATTTTACTGTGGGGTACGCTGGCAAGGGCCTGGCGAAATAGATCCTGGCAGTAAACGGGGTCGATGACATTGGTCCAACAAAAGTTAAGGGCCACATTGGGATAAGCTTTGCCCAGGTAGAGTAGTTCGCCGCTGTATGGCCAATTGGCGTGAAATAAATCGAAGCGCACGTCGCGGTGCAGCATTAATAGCGGCGCGAGCTTGATGGCATTGGCGTTGGTCACATCTCCATAAAGACCAGCCATGTGCCCGGTGTGGATCTGGACGGGCAGTTCGAGTTCGCGTGCCATACGCAGGAAGGCGTTAAAGAGGTAGTCGTCGAGGGCGCGGGTACCGGTCGGATAGGCGGCAGATCGGGTGGGGTCGGCCATGAACCAGTTGAAGATCTCTTCAGCCTCGGCACGCGTTGGGTTGCCATAGTCGAGAGGGCGAAAATAGGCGGATTGGTCTTTGAAAGCCACGGCTCCGAAGGTTTTGAAGCCCTTAAAGATCTCGTAACAAGCCTCGACGTATTGGTCTAGGGTTGTGACGGTGACCGTGAGCGGGGCAACCATGTCTTGGACGCTCTGGTAGTTGTTGATGCGATGATAGGCGGGGAGGGGGATGACGAGACGGCCGCGCGGTGTCAGTTGGTAGGTTCCGTCCAGGATCTGGCTTACGTCGGGCCAGACATCCTCCAGCCGTACGACGATGCCGGCTTCTTCGAGGATGCTGTCGAATGCTTCCCAGTCGTCAAGATCGAGCAGCCGCTCGTTTATGCGCTGTAGGGCGGCAAAGGTGACTTCTTCTTCATCATAGAATTTTTTCAATACACGCCTTGTGATTTGAGCGAATCCAGTATGGCAGGTAAGCGGCCACGCTTTTTCGAGGATGGGCCAGCGATCTTGCCAGGGGATGCTGGCGTCCAACAGCGTCTTTGCTTCGTCCTCGGAGGTCACGCTGCCGATGTCGGTTAGAAAATACTCCCCAATGACGACCTGGATAGGATCGGCGTATTTGGGGCCCAGTCTGGTGGAGTGATCGTGGCAGTCAACGACGGGCAGGGCATGACAGTAGGCGGCTAGTTGTTCGTAGGATTTGGTGTGGTTTTTCATGGTAGTTGGTGCATACCTCCTGTTGATATTGTCTCACGGAAAGGCGCTAAGGGGCAAAGACGCAAAGAAAGCTTGGTAAAGCGTTGTGGCGAATTTATCTTCTCGAAAATGAATTGAGCTTAAGATTAACAGGGGGAATGGGTCTTAGGCTGGAGTCGTGCCCGGCACACCGCTGGATATTGTGGGTTGACAGGTGGGGTATGCGCTGTGCCGGGCACGGGGGCTATTCGGTGATGGGCAGGTAGAGGTCGAAGATGTACGCTTCGAGGGGGACATCCACGGGGGTGAGCAGGTGCTCGAGCCATTGATGGTTGCCGTGTTTGTATTTGCTGCCTTCACGCCACATGGCTAATTGACTCCAGATCTCGCCGATGTTGTTCAGGCCATGGCAGCGGGCAACGGCGTAGAGGTTGCCGGGAATGTCTTTGATTTCTATATCTCCTTCAGGCTCTACGTCGCCATCGAGGGGCAGCCAGACTTCGTAGCCGTAATTCGGGCTGCCGTGAGAAGGGTTAGGATTGTTGAAGCCGAAGGTTTGCGATAATTTTCCTTCTTGCAATAAGCCTTTTGATGCGGCAAAGGCCTCGATCTTCTGGAAGGCGATGCCTTCCGGGCTTTCGCCGAACCCGTGGGCGGCGGCGACGCGCATGGGATCTAGCTGGACGATGCGGACTTCTAGTGTGGACATGGGGATCTCCTTTCTAACATTTAACATTCAACAACTAACATTCAACGATTAACGTTTATGATATCGGGCAATGTTGACATCTTTTGTCAGGGTTTTTGGGTATAATGGGAAAAATAATTGATTTGTTCTTGTGGGAGGTGGCTTGATGCGGGCGGACCGGTTGTTGTCGATTTTGATGTTGTTGCAGAGTAAGGGGCGGCAAACGGCCGCGGAGTTGGCGGCTGTGTTGGAGGTCAGCGAGCGGACGATCTACCGCGATGTGACCGCACTGGGTATTTCCGGTGTGCCGGTTTATACGGAGCCGGGACCGGGGGGCGGGATTTCGTTGATTGAGAGTTACCGTTCTGATCTGACGGGGCTGACGACGGATGAGGTACAGGCACTGTTTATGTTTAGCATTCCCTCACCATTGATGGATTTGGGTTACGATCAGAAGCTAAAGGGGGCGCTGCGAAAACTGTCCGCGGCGCTGCCGGCAACGTTGAGGGGGGATGAACAGCGCGTACGGCAGCGGATTCATATTGATAATGATCCCTGGGAAGAATCAACGGAGGTGCTGCCGCACTTGCTCATGGTTCAGCAGGCGGTCTGGGATGATCGGGTGCTGGATATCGCCTATCAATCATACTTGGGCAGCCGGGTCGGCCCCTTGGCAGCGACGATTGAGCCTCTGGGACTGGTGGCCAAGGCGGGAGTCTGGTACGTGGTAGGGAATCGTGAGGATCATATCATGGTGCTGGAGGTGGAGCGGCTCTTGCAGGTCGGGATGCGGGGGCAGCGGTTTGAAAGGCAATCTGATTTTGATCTGGTGACTTTTTGGCAGGGGTGGTGCGCGGAGAATCAGGACGGCCGTTCCCTTTTCAGGGTGACAGTGCGCATCGTGCCTGAACTGCTGCCGGAGATGCAGGGACTATTGGGCGATGTTGCTGGAACGCAAAGCGGGATGATGGAGGAGGCTGGCCCTGATGGGCGGATCCGGATGTCGCTTTGGTTCACCAGTTTTGAGGAGGCGCGGGGGAGGTTATTGGGATACGGCCGTGCGCTGGAAGTTGTGGAGCCGCTGGCCTTGAGGTTGAGTGTGGCGGATTATGCGCGGCAGATAGTTGACGTGTATGCAGGGGGGTAGACGGGGTGGCGATAGGGATCAAGAAAATCGTTGAATAGTGAATTGTTAATGGGGTTGTGTGATGGAAAAAGGGGGAACATGTTGACAAGGCATGTGGTTTGTGCAATAATATGGGTGGGTGGTCACCCATATTAAATTGGAGACGGTTGTGGCGCGGCAAAGAGAGAGTGAACGGGAAGTGGTGCAGAGCGAAACGAGGCGGCGGTTGCTGGCGGCGGCGGCGGTGGAGTTCGCCGGCGAAGGGTACGTGGGAGCGAACATCAACCGTATTTCAATCGCGGCCGGCTTTGCCAAGGGTACGATTTACAATTATTTCCCCAGCAAGCGAGAACTGATGCTGGCGTTGATCGAGGAAAGCGCAGCGGCGCATTTTGATTTCATACGGGGCCAGGTGCTGGAGAAGGAAGCGCCTGACAATAGACTGGCGCGTTTTTTCGAGGCTG
>JAACFF010000621.1 GCA_009937635.1 Chloroflexota bacterium | reverse complement strand
GCAACAAAGTGACGGACCTTAATCCTGTGCTCGTCATTCATAAACACGGCAGGAGAAAGCTCATCACCGGCGATAAAGATTTCAGGCAGCATACCGAACCGTTCACACACCACGATCCCAGGAACCAGAGCAGGATCGACCACCGCGGCCCAGTCCGTCGCATCGGTCCATTCCGGAACCGTCACAACATCACCATAGGCGCCGCGCTGTAGATTCTCAGAGTGGATATTTGTAGCGTTCTCCCAGGAGGGATAGAGAATCTTCATTGCGGTTAGCCTGAGCTCGCGAGGAACCAGGCAGTAACGCGGATCAAGCGCCATTGCGGCGCCGGTGCCATAGTAGCCGGTTTCATTGGCTATCAGCATCGGTTGGGTGTAGACCGCGTTAGAAACCACCTCCCACTCAGACGAAGACAGCGCAGTAGTGAGAAGGTTGGCATGACCGCCAGCAGTGGTTACTGCAGTAGCATTGAATAAAGCTCCGGTATCGGCCATTGTTGGCCCGATTCCCGAGTTATCCGAGAACACACCAGCCACCAGGCCGCTGATCCTCCGGATGCCAGCTTTTGCGAGTTCATAGGGGTAGAGAGAGAGCTTTCGAGTTTCGTCCCGATCTATCAGCTCCAGGGTGAGCGGAATATAACCACCGTACTTTGTAAAACTGGCGGTCTCGGGTGAGTCGCCTACCTTCAGTTCGGTGTATTCCGCGCCCTCAGCCACAGATGGGAGAGTGCCAACAGTACCAACAAGAGTCCCGGTTACAGTGTTGAGATTTTCAAAGTGCTCTTGCTTGGTTACGCGATACCACCAATCATACCCAGCGCGCCCCAGCTGCAGCCATTGATCGGCCACAATCTTGTTAAGCGCGTTCTTGACCAGCCCGGTGAAGTTGGAAGTGGTAGCCAGCTGGATCCGATCAGGATAATAACCGCCGTACAGATTGCGGTCGCCTGTCATCATCATGTAGAGCTCTTTAATCCCGCTGAGCCTGGCAGCTTTCAGATCCTTGCTTGCCTCATCGCGTGGCGCCCCCAACATATCATCGACCGCGGCTTGTAATTGATCCTCGGTATTGAACATGTGGGAGATTTGCGGGCCTTGGACAGAAGAAGGACCTTGCAGCTCAGAAACAAGAGCCCTGGCCTCTTCCATCGCCTGGTCCAGTTCGGCAGGTTTGAAAACCTGACCCTCTAATTGCTTTCGGACATGCGTTTGCATGGCCTCCGGAAGCTTCGAAGACAGCAGAGCAGAATCGAGCAAGTTGGCGCACATTGCGATCCTTATCTGCCTGGCCTCCTCGGCCTCGGTAGCAGCTAATCTCTGGCGCTCTTCTTGAGCTGCGCTGAGCTCCTCGATTGCTGCTTGATCCTCACTCAATTGCTCGCGAGAACCATTGCCGCCATCCTCTGACGCGGTGGCGGTTGATACGGTTTCAAGTGACACCTCATTATCCGGCATAGTAAAAACCTCCTTAGTATGATTTGGAAATACCGAATTCATAGCCCGCACGAACGCGCCACCACGCGCAGGGTTAAACACAAGAGAGAGATCAAGAACACGCAGTATGTCAGTGACTTCCCTCCGCTTGCCTTTGATCAGTACGTCCGCAGAAAAGCCTAGATTTGGTTTGGGCTCTTCCATTTCCAATATCTCACGCCCCAGCTCAGTTACCAGATCCCCCATTGGACCCATAGCCTGCAAATCCATCTTGATTCCCTGATCATCTTCCGACCAGCGAGGATTCTTGCACAGGCCACCGAGATCCTTTACCTGGCGCCCTGTGAACCAGGACCCATGATCTACAAAACATTCGACGCCATCCCAAAGGGGAATAGATTCCTTTAGCACAGCGGTTCCAAACTGCCAGCCGTTTCCCTCACCGGCAGTGATGGCCAATATCTCGAATTGGCCCTTACTGTTCACAACCCCCGTACCAGCAAGACTTACATTTATCCCGGCATGTTCTAGGCCGGGATTGGTGCTTATTTCAGTTTCGATAGTTTTATCTGGCACCGATCACCTCCTTAATTTGATCCTCCTTACCTTTAATCCACTGGTCTATAGCCTCAACAGCGTGCTGCAGCTCGACATATCCATCATCCGGATAGATATAATCCGCGAAATCGCTCAGCTGCTGCCTGACTTGTGCAGCCTGGTAAATCTCCATCCGCTCAATTGCCGCCCGCATATCCTCAGCTACTTTCATTGCGGCATAATCTCCCATAGCAGTTTTTGATCTAGTGGGTGTTTGTCTACTCTCGGTCTAGACTTGCAGGACCAAGAACCGCCCCTGGTTTGATGAACAACCTTGAAACCAGAAGCCACTAGAGATATTCCCTTTTCTTTGGTCAGCGTATAAGTAATAATGCGCCGGTATCCCATCGCTCGAGCAGCACGCCAGGCAGCAGCATATAACTTACTTGCTGCGTTTTTATGGCCATTTGTGCAGCACCTGGTAATTTCAGCTGTATAACCATCATCGTAAGCCCTGGCCACCGGACGCCCAACAGTGATCACGCCAACAACCTCAGATCCGTCATTCACAGCAACACCAAACTTCCAACCCCTAGGGGGTATATGGTGCCTGTGATGCTGTGTAATAAATTCGCTTGCTTCTCGCAAGGTGATCGGTTGTAATTCAAGCATTCTCTGTGTTCTCTGTGCTCTCAGTGGTTCAGTGGTTCCACCTTATCAGCCGGTAGCCATCCTTC
>JAACFF010000620.1 GCA_009937635.1 Chloroflexota bacterium | reverse complement strand
CTCCCATCGCGCCTATTTGACCTTCGTGACCGGGGAACATGATCAGACTATTTATTACGCTCGCCAGGCGCTGGATCAATTGCCGGAAACTGCAGCTTTGATTCGAGCACAGACGGCTTTATATCTGGGTGTTGCTTATCGATACCAGGGTCAGCTCCAAGCCGCGTTGGATATCTATAATGAAACACTGCCTATTGCCCAAGGAATGGGTGGCAAATCAATCGCCGTATTGTGCTATCTCCATCTGGCTGATCTGTATTGGCAGTTGGCGCAATTGCATCGAGCGAAAAAGCATTGCGAAGAAGCGCTCAACATGACTGAAAGGTATACAGGTCGTCCTGATCGGCCATTTACTGGCTTAGTCTATGTGAGAATTGGTCGCATTTTGCGCCAGTGGAATCAATTACAAGATGCTCACAGTTTTACCGCGAAAGGCCTCGCCCTTTGTCGCGAGTGGAATGTAGCAGATATCCTGGCGCTAAGTTATATTGAACTGGCCCATATTTGCCAAGCTCTGGGAGAAGATGAGCAAGCGCGTGCATCTATACAAGAGGCGATCCAGATTTATGATGACTTCTCTCCGTGGGGCAGCAAGTACGCAGGTGCGCATCAGGCAAAAATGGATTTACAGCGTGGCGATATTGTTGCCGCAGAACGATGGGCTCAAACAAATGATTTGGTCATCGATGGTGATTTTGAATTCCACCGCGAAAATGAATATTTGGTGCTGGCTCGTGTTTTTATATCCCGGAACCGATTTGAGGAAGCTCAAGCATTGGTCGAGATAATATACCGGACAGCTCAGGAAATTGGAAAAAGATACACCGAACTTGAGGGACTCATCTTGCTGGCTCTCGTTTTTTCTGTTCAAGGTGAAAACGATCAAGCCCTTATTCATTTGGAAAAGGCTTTTTCCATTGCTGAACCAGAAGGCTTTATCCGCATTTTTGTGGACGAAGGTCCGCCGATGTCTCGTCTACTCTACGAAGCCTTCTCTCGCGGAATTGCACCAAATTATGTTCGTCGAATATTGGCAGCATTCCCAGTTGTGGAATCAGAACTTACTGATCCATCAAGGACGCAAGTCCCCAAAGCTGATTTAGTTGAGCCTCTGAGCGAACGGGAACTTGAGGTGCTGCAGCTCATTGCCGAAGGGCTGAGCAATCAGCAAATCGCATCCAGATTTTACCTCTCGTTGAATACGGTCAAGGCCCATACCCGCAATATCTATGGCAAGCTCGGTGTCCACAATCGGACGCAAGCAGTAGCCAAGGCAAGAGCTTTGGGGATCTTGCCTTACATCTAGTCATCTTTATATCTGAAGCCAATATTGGCATCATCCAAAGACAATAGAATTTAGCGGGCAAACAGCCCGCATTTTTGTTGCCCCGGTGGGTCCTAAGCACCCCTTTGTTTTTGCTAAGACGTGGTTGGGGGTAATTGAAGAGGTTGGCCCTGGCGTAAGCGAACTGGAAAAAGGCCAGCATGTGGCAGTGATGATTCTATACGGCGGCTATACCGAATACGCTGTTCTACCGATAGAAAAAGTAGTCAAGGTGCCAGACGGGGTTGACAACGAATCTTTGGGAGGATTGGTACTGTTCTTGATGGCAGAAAGGAAAAAAAGAAATTGAAAAAATACCTGCGTATTATTGGCATTATCACCGTGGTACTCGTTATTGTTATTGACATTAGCTATTTCACCCTGGCACCCAAGCCGCTGAAGCCACCGCAGGCGGTCAGCAACCTGGCCAAGCTGGAAGCCTATCTGGGCGATCTGACTGGGCACAATCCCGATTCTCCCTCAGGTTTGTCCCTGATAGTGGTTAGAGATGGAGAGATTGTCTATCAGGATGGGTTCGGTTTGGCAGATGGACCGCGGAATAGCCCAGCCAAAGCAGATACAGTGTACAACACCTTTTCCATGGTCAAACCTATGACTGCAGCAGCAGTATTCCAATTACACGAACAGGGTCTGCTCAACATCGACGATCCAGTTGCAGATTACCTGCCCTTCTTTGAGGTACAGTACCCGTCCGAGGACAGCGAAACGGTTACCATCCGCCATCTGCTTAACCACAGTTCCGGCTTGAGCAATAATATGCCGGAATTGATTAGCTGGATCCATTTCGACGGCGACCCGGAATGGAACCAGACCGAGCTGATTAAGGAAAAGCTGCCTGATTACACCGAACTAGCTTATGAGCCGGGTTCAAAGGGAGTCTACACCAACGTCGGATATTCAGTGTTGTCAGCAGTCATCGAAGCGGTTTCCGGGCAGACCTACCAGCAATATATGATTGACCACATCTTCAGACCTCTGGGGATGGATCAAACCAGCTGGACCTACACCGAAGCGACGATATCCAATGAAGCTGCCGGTTCCAGCCCCAGCCTTGATTTCCAGGCGCTGTTGTTGCCGTATATCCTAGATAAGGATCAAATGGATGCCTTGATCCGCGAGAAGGTTGATGGGCAGCTTTGGTTCAACCGTGTCTACATGGACCAGAAAGGACCAACCGGCCCAATCAGCACGGTAACCAATATGGTCCGCTTCGCCATGGCCTTTCTAGACGAAGGTGAGCTGGAAAGTCAACGGATTCTATCGGAAGAGTCCGTTACTATGATGACAAATGAAAGCCATGTCCTCCCCGGGAACACCCCAGAAGCGTCCGCCTACAAGAAATACGATCAAATGTACCACGGTCTTG
>JAACFF010000198.1 GCA_009937635.1 Chloroflexota bacterium | reverse complement strand
TTTGCTAAAATAGTTATCCGTTTTCTGGTCCTTTGGTTTGTGGACGGGATTTCTTTGCTTGTCACCGCACTCATCGTCCCGGGCATCGCCTTTGAGACCACGGATGCGGGACTGGCTATTGTGGACGCCTTCGCTGCGGCCTTCCTGCTGGGTATCGTCAATTTGCTCATCCGCCCCTTGCTTTTGCTGATCGCGCGGCCGTTGGGCTTCATCGCCGTATTCGTCATCGGTTTCTTTGTCAACGCCCTCGCCTTAATGCTCACATCCTGGCTCCTGCCGGCATTTGAGGTCACCGGCTTGCTGAGCGCTATCGTTGGCGGCCTTATCTTCTCAGCGATCAATGTGATCCTCACCGGTGTGCTGGAGGTGAAGGATGAAGGCTCTTTTTACCAGGGTGTGATCGAACGGCTGGCGCGGCGGCACAGCTACGAAGATTCGGAACCGGACAGCCGCGGCCTGGTAATGATGGAGATCGACGGTTTGAGTTACCATCATTTGCAAAAGGCGTTGGCCGACGGGCGCATGCCCATGATGCAGAAGATGATGGATGAAGAAGGGTATGAGCTCAGCCGCGTCGACTGCGGCATACCCTCGCAGACATCGGCGTGCCAGGCGGGGATCATGTTTGGCGACAACGGCGATATTCCCGCCTTTCGCTGGTACGATAAGGACAAGCAAAAGCTGTATGTATCCGGTAACGATGCCAGCGAACTGAACGGCCGTTATGCCCACGGCAAGGGCCTGATGCGTGGCGGTTCCAGCATCAACAATATGTTGAATGGCGACGCACAAAAATCGCTGCTGACCCTGGCCGGATTATTTGACGCCGATGATGAAGAAAAGAAGCGCAGAGCAGAAGATGTCTACCTGCTGCTGCTCAACCCTTACTTTCTGACCCATACTATTGTCTTGTTCCTGGTGGATGTGGTGCGCGAACTGTGGCAGGGCTGGCAGCAGCGCAGGAAGGACGTCACGCCGCGCCTCAACCGCCTGGCCCATGCTTACCCCTTTGTACGCGCGGCGACGACGGTTTTTATGCGTGATATCGCGGCCAATCTGACCATGCTCGATATTATTCGCGGGGCGCCGTCGATCTATGTGACCTGGCCCGGCTACGACGAGGTGGCGCACCATTCAGGCCCCTGGACGAGCGATGCCTTCAAGGTGCTGGCCACTTATGATAGAGTCATCGCCCATATCCACGAAACGATCAAAAAGAAAGCGCCACGGCCGTATGATTTGATCGTCCTTTCCGACCATGGACAATCCTTTGGCGCGACTTTCAAGCAGCGCTATGGCCTCTCTTTGAAGGAGTATATTGAGCAGCAGCTACCGCATGGTACAACGGTGGCCCAATCGATGGGTGGGGATACGGGCGTGACCTCGATCACGGCCGTTTCCGGCGAATTGGAAAATATCCAGGAGACAGGGGTTGGCGGCCGTACCGGTCGCGCCGCGGCCAAGCGGGGCAGAAAATTGCTCGATTCCGGGGCGAAGCGGCGCGAAGAAGCGGAAAGGGAGGGCGAGCTCGATCTAGTGGCGCAGGTGACCGCTTATGGCAGTGGTAACCTGGCCCAAGTCTATTTTGATTTATACCCGCGTAAGATTACGCTCGACGAACTAGACAAAGCGTATCCCGGCATGGTCGAGGCCCTGGTTGCGCATGAAGGGATCGGCATCGTCTGTGGCTATGAGCAGGACGGAACACCCGTCGTCCTCGGCAAAGATGGCCGGCGCAATCTGCACAGTGACGAGGTAACCGGGCAAGATCCGCTCAAGCTTTACGCGCCCGATGACCCAAATGCTTACGGCGCTGCCCCGCTAGAAACACGCATATGGCAGGTCAAGCGCGTCATGGATTTTCCCCACGCCGGCGATCTCATGGTGATCAGTACCGTTTACCCTGACGGCACCGTGGCCGCTCTCGAGGAGTTGATCGGCAATCATGGCGGATTAGGTGGCGAACAAACGGATGCCTTTCTCTTCCATCCGCCCAGTCTTGAGGTCACGTCGACGCGCAATGCGACCGATGTTTTCCATATCCTCAACGACCACCGCGACAGGCCGTTGGATGCGGATGAAGCCCTGGTCGGTGCGGAACCGGCGCCGGATAAGGATGAATGGTCCTGGGCGAATCTATGGGGCGGCTTGCGCGATGTCAGGACCTGGATCAGGTATGCCAGGCACGCTCTGGTGCTCGATCGTTCCGCTTATCACGATATCGTTAGAGACAAACGCATGACAGGTCCAGCGCTGCTCCTGGGCCTCTTCTTCTCGGGGCTGTCAGCTTATATCCGCGTAGAAACAGGGCGCGAGCTTATCGCTGTCTTGGCCGGTGCGGCAGCCTGGCTTGTATCTGTCCTGGCCATCTTTTGGGCAGGACGCTTGCTGACCCGTAAAGGGTATTTCACAAGAACATTAAGAGGACTCGGATTTGCACACGTTGCCGGGATACTTGATTTGCTGGATTTGATACCGGCCCTTGCGCCATTCGCGATTTTTCTAACCACCGTTGTAACGTTCCTGGCCGTCTGGATGGGCGCGGCGGAAGCGCACGAAACCCGGGGCTGGCGCACATTTGCGCTGCCTTTCCTGGGGCTGGCTGTGATGATTATCATTCCCCTGGTTGCAGCCGCTATGTTTGGGGGGGCAATCATCGGGCTTGAGTCATTGCTGGAACGCGTGGGCCTGGTCCAGCCGTAAGCAAACTACACCTCAGAGGTATTTTATCACGACCTCTCTTGGGTGCTTCAGAAATGTTATGTAAATTACATCGGGCCGGCAATGGTGCAGTATGCCCAACGGCATCCGCAGGCGGCTATGAATTTGATGTCACTTTGCGGTTATCGGGTTGATGGTAGTGATGAGGATTATTTTATTTTGGGGCGTGATGTTGTTCCTTTTATTGCGTTGAAGCCACGTCAGGTTTAATCGTTTTCGCAATCGCTTGGTAATTGAAGAAGATCGATAATGATTGAGATCGAGATTGGGAATGGATAACATATGAGACCTTCGCTGACTAAATATGCGTGGCTTTCGGTAGGCGCGGCGGCTTTGACATTTTTGATCAAGTTGGCCGCCGCTTATGTCTCCGGCTCTGTTGGCTTGCTGTCGGATGCTTTGGAAGCGGTTGTCAATCTCGCCGCGGCGACGGTCGCTTTGAGTGTGCTTAAGATCGTCGAGCAACCTCCGGATGAAATGCACCAATACGGTCACGATAAGGCGGAATATTTCTCCAGCGGCATCGAAAGCACACTGATTGTTGTCGCGTCGTTGAGCATTCTCTATACGGCCGTGAAGAGCTTGCTCGATCCGCAGCCGCTTGAGCAGGCAGGATTGGGTCTGGCCCTGGCTATTGTGGCCTCGGTCATCAATCTGCTGGTGGGACAACTGTTGATCCGTGCCGGTAAGAACAATGACTCCATCACGTTAGAGGCTAACGGCCGTCATCTTATGAGCGATGTGTGGACCTCTGTTGGCGTCGTTGCCGGGGTGACCCTGGCCGTGGCCACCGGGCAGCAATGGCTCGATCCGCTGATAGCCATTGTCGTCGGCTTGAAAATCGGCTGGGAAGGGATACATGTCTTTAGGCGCTCGATAAGCGGCCTGATGGACGCGGCCATCGTGCCAGATGAGCGGGAGGCGGTGAAAGCGATTCTAGACGATGTCCGCACAGAAGGGATTGAGTGGCATGCGCTGCGGACGAGACAATCGGGATCACGGCGCTTTGTTGACGTACATCTTTTGGTTCCGGGCGATTGGTCTGTTCAAGCGTCTCACGATTTGGCCGAACATGTGGAAACGCAAATCCGGGAGCAGATCAACTACAGCACGGTGATGGTGCATGTGGAGCCCTTTGAAGACGAGCGATCGTGGCAGGATCAAACGCTTGACGGGCGGAATGAATAAACGTGAACGGCTAATGTCACCGGCCATTAACCATTCACGTACTATCTAGAAACCGGGTATTCTTCAGAAAAACCCGGCTTCTCTTTGCCCGTTGTTACTTCATTACAACGGGTGTGAAAATGACCTGACCGGCGCGGAAAGTGGCCTCATCCATGTTATTCTCCGGCACCGGGTCAATATCATCTTGACTTTCATTGGAGACCACGATCTTGTTGGTCAGGAATGCAAGCGGACTCACATCGTCGTCGATCTTCACTTTCATTTCAAAACGCCAGTGGCTGTCGGAATGCATGTTTCCCCACTCCCACAGCAGCTTACCGTCAGGTCTTAGCTTAGGCAGCCAAAATTCGCCAGGATTGTCGGGATCAGTGGCACTGATAAAGGTCATGCCTGCGCCAACAGTATCGACCAGGCTCGTGTCACCTGAAGTGCCCCAGTAGCCTTGGGTGGCATTACCGAACTCGACGACGAAGGTTACCACCTCGCCGGGGTAGGGCAATTTGGTCGCCAACCATTTCTTGACAAAGAGGTTCGGTCCGCTGTAAGCCGTATCCTCATCGCTGTTGTCTGCGGGATAAACATCTCCGGTGACAGGAGCCTGCACAAGATTGGTGAAGGCCAGGCCTTGGTCGCCAACGACAGCGCCATCCACATTGAGGATAAAGTTGATTTCAAAGCGATGGTCCGGTCTCAGTTCTTCGAACTTCCAGATCAGCTTACGCTCCGTGGCATTGTGGGTGAACTTGAGCTCCTGCCAATAATCGTGCCACCATTCATCGTTGAACTGCGTATCTTCGGGATAAGTATCTACGATTTCCACATCGCGCAGCGTGGTCGTGCCAATGTTTTCCACGTGGAAGGTGAAGCGGATGCGATCGTCGTTATCCCACCAATGGTGCTTGGTGACGCGCAAGTTGGGGCCGCGTTCATTGATCATCTCCGTGCTGCAGGACGTGTCATCATACGGCCGCTGATCGTCTTCGCTGATGGCGACAGTGGCGCAGTTCACGATACTGTCTCCTGGGTTTACTTTATCCAGTTTCAGGCGCAAGTCGATTCCTTGCCCTTCACCCGGTTCAAATGAACCGAGGTTCCAGGTGAGTTTGCGGCCGTCAACATCGTCCGGCGGGAAGGATACCCGCTCCCCATTGACCTCCGACCAGGCTTCGTCAAAAGTAGTACCCAGGGGAATCAGGTCGGTGAGGGTCAAATCGGTCTTCATATTACCGTCATTGTTGGCGTGCAGGTTGTATTCGACTCGACCGCCAGGCGCGAGGACGCCCCAATTGAAGCTCTTGTCAGCACGGCCGTTCCAGCGTGGTTCGCCAACGTCACGCCAATCCTCACTCTGGTTGTTTTCAGGATCGGAATCGTTGGCTGTGGCAATCATTACCTTGTTATAGAGCTCCGTTCCCAGATCAACATTCGCATCCAGGCGCACGCGCAGGTGGATCTCGTCACCCCATTCTCCAGGTATGCTGTCGGCCTGCAAGACGAAGTTGCCGCCGCCGCTAATGTCTTGCCACAGGTTGTATCCCTCATGTGAGTACCAGTCAACGACAGTCACTTGTGGGGGCAACATGTCGGTCAGCGTGACCTGCCCGCTGGCGACCGGCCCATTATTGCCATAGTTGATGCGGTATTCAAAGGTCTGGCCGGGAACGGGATCGCCTGGTTCAGCCCATTTATCAACGTATAAATCCGGCTGCCCGGCGACGATTTGCACCTCCGCTTCGGTGTAATCGTTGCCATCATTCGGATCAAGCGGCGTGATTCCTTCGAGTTTGTTGAGCAACGTATCTCCAGCGCTGGCGCTGTTGCCCAAAACCAGGAAGAACTCCTTTTCTTTATTCGGATCAAGCGAGCCCATGTTCCATATAATCTTGCCGCTGGATAGTGTGGGCGAGATCCCGCTGCTGTCAGAGATGTAGGTGGTGTTGGCGGGCATGGTATCGGTGAGGGTGATGCTCTGCGCCGTGGCTTCACCTTGATTTTCGAATCTCATGTGAAAGACAAGCGGTGAGCCTGGAGCCGATTGGCCATTGCCTTCCGGCCACTTCTCAACCTGTAAATCGGGGGCTGGTTCGTAGAAGACATTAATGACCTGGTCAGCATCCGGCTCTCTGTACATAACCGCCACATCCTGTCCAGGTTGGATATCCCATTCCGAATCCCAGGAACACTCATACGACTTGCTTCCATCCGGGGCAGCCGTTGAATCTTTCCCGTCCGGACCACCAGAATCAGTCCAGATTTCGCAACGGACGGGCAGCTCTTCGGTGAGCCAGGATGCATTAATGGGACCGCTGATCTTGTTGCCTACCAGATCCAAAGTGCCGCCGATGTCACCCACTTTCACGGTGTTCAAATAACTGTCATCCGACTCAAACATGACCGAATCACCGGGCACAATATCGGGTTGCTCAGGTAGCCAATCCTCGCCTTCGGTCTGGAAACCGTCACCGCCCCAACCACCGCCAGAAACGGTATTGACAACGGCCGTGGCCTTCACGACATTGGAGCTGTCCTTGACAGTAACGGTGAAGGTGTGGCCCGCCGGATAAGTGCCACCAACCCAGTCGTGGGCATAATTGACATTCATCCAGGGCCCTTGAAAGGTATTAATTACTTGATCGCCATCTGGCTCAGAATAAGACACGGCCACCGTTTGGCCAGGCTTAATATCCCAAGCGCCTGAAAAATCGCAGGTATAGCTGCCGCCATCGCCGCTCACATTCGGAACATCAATTGAATTCGGCCCATTATTGACCCAGATATTGCAGGACACGTCGACGGTGGTGAACCAGGACGCTTCAATGGTTCCGCTGATCTTATCAGCGTCGAGATCAAGATCTCCGTTGATGACGCCTATAGGGTTAACGGCCGTTGAGTCGATACCCGCGGTAGCGGATACAATATCACCGGGGTCAATCTGTACCCAGCCATCCGGGTTCCAGCCCCCTCCATGGGTAAACAAATCCCCATTTGTATCTGATTGATCATTGTACGTGCCCTTGACGCCTTGGTTGTCTGATACAGTAACTTCTACATTGGTTGATGGAGTTGTATTAACTTGCACCCAATCATGGCCGTAATTAACTTGGATACTGATGTCCGGGTTGGCAGAGACGGGAACGGCCGATCCCATCAAGCCAATCAATAAGACGCCGGCCATTAATCCGGCAGCTACCAGAATTAAAACGCGAAATCGTTTCATGTTACCCTCCGTATTCAATTGGAATCTATTTGGGGTTTCGCTCCCCATGCCGATAAAAGGTGACTCGCTGCTTGGCAGTTACTAACATTTGAAAGCCGCAGGCGCTAACAGCATAGACGAAGTCGCCAGAAAATAACAAGTGATCTTTATCACGTTTAGTGGTGATCAATGTAATAGACAAAGGGTGCATGTGAGCATGTCGCGAGATGTGCTAAACTTGCCGCTGGCGATCAGGCCGCCTTTGCAGTTCCTGCTTGAGGGGATGGCTTCAAGCGAACCTGGGGCAATAGAAGTGAACGAATTACCTGGAGGTAAGTAACCTATGACCACAAAGGCAGACTATACAGAAGAGGAATGGGGGCAACTGTTACAAGCGCCGCTCACAACCGGCATGATGATCATCGTCGCCGATTTGCACGTCACGAGCATGATGGGGGAAATGAAGGGTTTGTTCAAGGGCATGATGGAACAGCCGGCTCCCGAGGGAGCGCAGGAGCTAGTTGGTTCCTTGCTGGAGGATATTAAGGCCAAGGCTGAGAGCAAGGAAAAGATAGAGCCTCCCGAAACTTCAAAGGAGGACCCGGAGCAGGTCAAGGCAAAGATGCTGGAACAATTGAGCAGCACGGCTGCTCTTGTGGATGAGAAATGCAGCGAGGCTGAGGCCGCGGGATACAAGCAGTGGCTGATGGGTGTCGCCGAGGCAACGGCCGAAGCAGGCAAAGAAGGCGGTTTCTTGGGTGTCGGCGCTGTGCGCGTCAGCGACAAGGAAAAAGCGGCCATGGAGCAGATTTCCAAGGCGTTGGGTCTTTAGGGGACATATTGCGGCCAGGCAGGCGACTGCCATACGTAGCGTCGTTTGCCAAGCAGCGCTCTTAACCGGGCTTAGCACGTGAGTATCTGGAAGGCAATTCAGTGATAGGGGTCATAGAAGGGGATCTGATTCTTCTTTGCCGAGCATTTGTGCCTGCCAGGATCGGGCATAACGGCCGTCCAGGGCCAGCAACGCTTCGTGACTGCCGGATTCGACGATACGGCCGTTGTGCATCACATGGATCATGTCGGCATGTTTGGCCGTGGTGAAGCGGTGTGTGATAAGCACGGTCGTTCGCTCAGAGGCCAGATCACGAAAGCGCTGCAGCCAGTCTCTTTCGGCCCAAGGGTCCATGGCACTCGTTGGTTCATCCAAAATGATGATCGACGCCTGGCGTAGAAAAGCCCTCGCCAAAGCGATGCGCTGCCATTCGCCGACACTCAGATCGGTGCCTCCTTTGAACCACTTGCCCAGCTGTGTTTCATAGCCATGCGGCAATTTAGCGATGACGCTGTCCGCGCCGGCTGCTTCTGCCGCTGCCCAAATAGCCTCACTGTCCGCTTCTGACAGAAGATCGCCAAAAGCGATATTTTTGCCGGCTGTATCCTGATAAGGAACCGGTTCCTGGAATAAGACGGTGATCGAACGCCGCAGCTCCTCTAATGCGTAATCGCGCAGATCAGTCCCATCAAGTTCTATATGACCTGATTGCGGATCGTAGAAGCGACAGAGCAGCTTGAGCAAGGTTGTCTTGCCTGCTCCATTGACGCCCACGATGGCCACCATCTTGCCGGCGGGGATATCGAGGTCGAAATCCTGCAGGGCCGTGCGTTCACTATCGGGGTAGCTGAATGTCACGTTTGAAAAACGAATACCCTCCTGGGGAAGCGGTACTGAAAATGGGTGGGGCTTGTCAACTACTTGAGGCTCCAACGCAAGATACTCAAATAAATTTCCGAGGAAAAGCATATTCCGATATATCTGGCCCAGGTTTTGCAGCAGCGAACGCATCAAGTTCTGACCCTGACTGAAGGCGCTGTAGAAAAGGGCTAAATCGCCCAAGGTGAATAACCCTTGCAGCGCCTGCCACACCATCCAGGCCATGGTCAGGCCCAAGACCAGCAGCGCCGCGATGCCGGCGGACAGACGAGCCAGGGCCTGGTTCTTGAGTAGGGCGAGGCGTTCATCCCGCAGCCGCGTGCGCAGCAACTGAAAACGGGTAATGAAATGTTCGCCGGTGCCAAAGAGGCGCAGTTCAGACGCCACTTCACGCGCCGTAAGCAGGTAGTCGTAGTACCAGGCCCGGCGTCTGTCGGCCGTTGTGCGTTGGTTCCACTCATGTTCGCGTATGGTGTGGTGCAGGACAACGTAGAGGGCGGGTAGGGTGCTGAAGAACAAGGCAAGTGGCAACCACCAGGCATAAGCGATCAATACGACAGACATGGCTATCATGGTGATGCTGTTTTGCAGCAAATTGCCCATGCTATCTAGCAACGCTATGGGCCGGTTGCTGGCTTCGTAGCGCGCCCTGTGCAGATGGTCATAATATTCAGGTGAATCGTAGAATGCCAGATCGAGGGCGATGGATTGGCGATGTACGAGGGCGCTGATGTAATCTCGCACCAATTCGTTCTGGCTGGTTCGCACCCAGGAACTAACCCCGCGCAGCAACTCTTGCAGCAGCATGATCAAGCCCATGAGCAGCGCATAAAATAACGACAGGCGCAGCGTTTCCCAATCGCCTCCCGATTCGATGGCGATCACGAGGCTGTCGACCAACGCTTTGGTCAGCGTGACTGTGGCGACGGGCAAGAGACCTTGAATGACCAGCAGACCGAGCCAGAGCAAGGTCCACCCTCCCGCAGCCTTGCGTACGAGCGATAAGGCCTGAGCGAGATAGGGTAATTGGGCGGAGGCTCCGCGCAGCTTCGTTGCTACCAGTTTCAGATTTGAGAACATCACTTATTTATTGTCAAGCTGCAGCGGGCCTTGCTCCGCGAGCTGATTGAGGTGTCATCTTCTCTCCGACTGCTTTTGTTTGTTCAACAGTGTAACACGAACCGCCTTGCAATGCCTCTTAAAGAACTGATCTAATACACTTGAAACGCACGCATTAATAGACCTGTTTCTTGCGCTGGAATCGTCAAGGCAAGTTCCTGAAGAAGATTATGGTATTTTTACCATTGACAGATAATGATTCGGCTAATATACTGATAGACAGAATAATAGTTTAAACGATGGGTAATATGGTGTCAGAAAATTCACTGGATATCGAACTTAATGAAACGGATCTGGCCATTCTGCGCGAGGTGCAGGAAAACGGCCGTATTAGCAATGTCGAACTGGCCAATCGCATTGCGCTTTCACCGCCGGCCACCCATGCTCGTCTGAAACGCTTGCAGGCGCAAGGTTTTATCCGCCAATATGTTGCTTTGCTGGATCAGGAGAAGATGGGCTTCGATATGACCTGTTTTGTCAACATCAGTCTGCGTATGCATGGGACGGAAGAATTGGCCGGCTTCAGGGCCAGCGTCAGAAAGCTGCCGGAAGTATTGGACTGCTATCACGTCACCGGCGAATTTGATTACTTGCTCAGAATCGTAGTTCGCAACCGCAAGGAATTACAACGTTTCGTGGAGTATAAGCTTACGCCCATTCCTGGTGTTGCTCGTATCTATACCAGCCTGGTGCTAGACGAGATTAAGTCGTCTACCGCGTTACCGTTGTCTGGTGGATGAGAGCCTTCATTCACAAATTAACCAACCAACCGTCAATGAATTATTGAAGGAGTTGTAATGAGTTAACGCTCACGAAAAGAAGGAAAAGCGATTGCCAATAAACGCTTTGCCAAATTGTTCACCATTTTAGGAGAGAGATAATGACACAAAATGTACCGTTAACCATGGGCCAGCAGTTCGGCCGTCGATCCTGGGCTGAA
>JAACFF010000197.1 GCA_009937635.1 Chloroflexota bacterium | reverse complement strand
CGTCCGCTTCCTGGCCAGATAGACTGGGAATAGAAACGAGCTCTCGAAGAAATTCAATCTCATCCATATTATCCGCTCTCGTCCGTTCTTGTCCGCGTCCCATTTCCGAACTGTCGGCTAGCGCGATGACTGTTCACTGACACCTGTTAACCCACGGTCCGCAACACCTTCGTGATAGCCGCTACCACATCGTCCGCTTCTTGACGCGAGATAACCAATGGAGGTAACAGTCGCATGACCGTCGAACCGGCGGTCAGGACCTGTACGCCTCTTTGGGCCAAGGCCTTGACCAGTGGCATCACGCGCACCTTCAAATCGATGCCGATCATCAGACCCAGGCCACGCACGTCACGGACGAGTGGGGACTCAATTGCTTGTAACCGCTCTAGAAGATAGTCTCCCAGATCAGCAGCGCGAACGATTAAACTTTCTTCCTCAATAACACGCAGCGTGGCCAGCGCGGCAGCGCAGGCAAGCGGATTGCCTCCAAAAGTCGAACCATGCACGCCCGGCGGTAGAGGGGCGACTCGACGCCCAAGTGCAACAGCGCCCATGGGCACCCCTCCGGCCATCGCCTTACCCATGCAAACGAGATCAGGCTGAATGTCCATGTGCTCAAAGGCAAACCAGCGCCCGGTACGGCCGAACCCTGTCTGCACTTCGTCGACGATTAATAGCACATCTCGTTGTTGGCAGAGCTCTTGAACAGCCTGGAAATAGTCGGCCGTTCCTAGACGCACCCCTCCTTCCCCTTGCACAATTTCCAGGATGACGGCCGCAGTTTGACCGGTAACAGCATCTGCCAGTGGTTGGATCTGCCCGAACGGCGCATGGCCAAAGCCGGGGACGAGGGGCAGAAAAGGATCGCGATATCTATTCTTATGCGTGGCGGAAAGCGCGCCCAGTGTACGGCCGTGAAAGGCGCGTTGGGCCGCCACAACATCGGGCTTTCCCGTGCTCAAGCGGGCAAATTTGATGGCCCCTTCAACCGCTTCTGCCCCAGAATTGCAGAGAAAAAAGCGATTCAAGCCAGGAGGTAGAACGTTTGCCAACCGTTGCAGCAACTGGGCGCGGCGGTCATTGTAAAACATCTCCTGGCACGTGATGAGTTGCTGTGCTTGTTGTGTAATCGCTTGCACCACCGCTGGATGGCTATGTCCAACGCTGGCCACGCCAATCCCGGCCGCGCAGTCGATATAGGATCGGCCGTCCACGTCCCAAATCCGCGCGCCCTCCCCCCTGACAATGGCCACATCTCGTTTGGCGTAAACGCCGCTGCTGAACTTGTTCTCCTGCTCAATAATGGTCATCGAATCACGGTTCCTTCTCCGGCTAATGCGCGGCGCACCGGCTGTGAGCAGCGGGCGTCGCCAAGGACGACGCGCCGCAAACCTCCGGCCAGCGCTTCTTGAGCGCCGAGTAGCTTCATGCGCATGCGTCCCTGGGCATTGGTTTGGATCACCTGTTGAATTTCATCCCGCTCAATGGTGGGAATCAAAGAAGACTCGTCAGGGAAATTGCCCAACACACCAGGTGTATTGGAAAGGATGATTAAGTCAGTCGCGTCCAAGGCAACGGCCGTGGCTGCAGCGGCACGATCCCCATCCACATTGATCGCCTCTCCATCATAACTGACGGCTGGCGGTGTCAGAACGGGCAGCAATCCTACCTGCATCAAGTCCCATAACAAAGTCCTGTTTACCTGCTCCACACGTCCCGTATGGGTGTCGCGGATGATGCGCTTTCGGCCGTTTTCCAACACACGAATCGCTTTTTTGCGCGTCCCTTGCCAGAGACGGCCGTCTATACCGGAAAGGCCGATGCTGTTGATGCCCCGGCGCTGCAAACGCTCAACGATGTTCTTGTTTACCTGGCCGCAGTAGACCATTTCAAATATCTCCAATGCCGCCCGATCCGTGAGCCGGCTGCTGTAGCCGGAAGGGGACGTGACAAATTGCGGCGGGTGTCCCAGCGCCGTCGCCACCTGGTTGGTCAGATGCGATCCGCCGTGGATCAACACCAACTGCTGCCCCGTATCCACCAAATCCACCACATCGTCACATACCGCGTCATAGTCTATTCCTTCGCTGCCACCTACTTTAATCACAATCATTCGTAGTCTCCATAGTCTCGTAGTCGTTAGTCCCGTAGTCCTGTAGTCGTTAGTCGGTTTGTCGTTAGTCGCCTAGACTTCTGTCGTTATTCGTTGATTGTTAGCTGTTGAATGTTGGTTGTTAGATCGGGTGCAATCCCATAAACTCCAATCCGCTCCTTTCCGGCCAGCCCATCATCA
Organism: Chloroflexota bacterium; assembly: GCA_009937635.1. Classification (GTDB taxonomy): domain Bacteria; phylum Chloroflexota; class Anaerolineae; order Promineifilales; family Promineifilaceae; genus JAACFF01. The sequence goes on along the minus strand of JAACFF010000197.1, from coordinate 8,610 downwards.
CATTCATGGCCTGTACGGCCGTGCCTGCCGCTCCTTTCATCAGATTATCGATGGCGCTGATCACTACCAGCCGCTTTGATCCCGGGTCCTTGGCAAAGCCGATGTCGCAAAAGTTCGTGCCGGCGAGGATCTTGGGTTCGGGGTAGCGGTATATACCGCGCCGGTCCTTTACTAAGCGCACAAAGGGTTCCTGACCATACGCCTCGCGATAGATTTGCCACACATCCCGCTCGCTGACGTCCTCGCTGAGGAACAGATGGGCCGTGCTCAAGACGCCGCGCACCATTTCCACGGCCGTCGCCGAGAAGAACAGTTCGAAATCGCCCAATTCCTGAATCATCTCCGCTTGGTGGCGGTGCCCGACAGGCGCAAACGAGCGTACACAGCCGCTGCGCTCGGGATGGTGTCCGGCCAGACCAGCGCTGTTGCCGGCTTCCGACGAGCCCACTTTTACTTCGACGACGGCGCGATCGATCAGCCCCCGTCTTGCAAAGGGGAAGAGGGCCAGGTTAACGGCCGTGGCATTGCAGCCCACGCCGCTGACATATTGCGCCTCTCTTAATTCCTCACGGTGTATTTCCGGCAGGCCATAGACGAATCGATCCAGCCAAACTGTTCTGGGATGAGCAGTACCATACCACGTCTCGTAAAGTGTTGGGTTTCGCAGTCGGAAATCGGCCGACAGGTCTATGAGTCGATCGGACAGGCCGTCGAAATGAACTATCTGCTGCGCTGCACGGCCGTGAGGTAGAGCCAGGAACAGCAGGTCGCAAGGCAACAAGTCGTCTATCCTGTTAAACTTCAGTCTCGTCGCGCCGCGTAGATTAGGGTGTACGCCGTGTAGAAAACGGCCGGCGAAGCGCTGTGAGGTGACCTGCGCCACTTCTACCTGGGGGTGGGCCAGAAGCAGGCGCAGCAATTCGCCACCCGCATAGCCTGACCCACCTACAATGTTAGCTCTAAGCGCCATGATTGGCTCTCCTGCTCCGATCGACCTTCACCAACTTGCAGCACGTAATCCACAATCCGCGCCGGGATGTCGACGCCAGTCGGTTCGATACTGTTGCGAAATTCCATGGTGTAATTCACTTCATTGACCAGTAGATCGCCGCCCGGGGTTTCCAGCAGATCCACGGCCACGACTCCGCCGCCCACAGCTTGCGCCGCGACCAGGGATAGACGATGAATCTCCGGCGTTATGGGGCAATTTTCGGCCGTTCCTCCTCGCGCCGTATTGGTGATCCAATGATCTGAGTGGCGCGTGATGCCGCAGATCGTCTCCTGGCCAACGACAAATGTGCGTAAATCGCGGTCTGGTTTGTCGATGTATTGCTGCACATAGAAAATGGCGTGGTGATACGATCCCAGGGTCGCCTTATGCTCCAAAATCGCTTCCGCTGCCTCGCGGTCGTTGACCTTGGCCAGCAAACGGCCCCAGGAACCGACGGCCGGCTTTAATACGACTGGATAGCCCATCGCTTCTATCGCTTCCAGGGCCGATTCCGGCGTCAAGGTGATAGTTACCTGGGGCGTTGGCACGCTGGCAGCCATCAAGGCCAGTGAGGTATTCAACTTGTCACCACAGACCCGGGCAACGTGGGCTGTGTTGACAGTGGGCACCCCCCAGGACTCCAGGATCTGCAGCGCTGACAACGCGCGCGAATGGCTGACGCAGCGCTCTAGAAAAACATCATATTGGCTCCAACGGTCACGTGCTTGCAGATCGAAAATCACCTTACGTACATCAATCAGGTCATAATCAACCCCGCGCGCCTCCAGCGCTTGTACTAGTAGTTTTTCCTCCACGCGAACACGTGAATAGAGAACACCAACTTTCATATCGTTCACCTCCAAACCCGTAACACAAACTTTCTAGTTTGTGACTGCAAGCTAGAAAGCTTGCGTTACGTATCGTCCACCTCCAAACCCGTAACACAAACTTTCCAGTTTGTGACTGCAAGCTAGAAAGCTTGCGTTACGTGCGGCACCTATTCCCCCCAATCCTCTTCAATCTCAGGAGCCAACTCCACCACCAATGGCGCAAGCTGTACAACCTCCAGTTCCACACCGCATTCAGCACATTCAAGAATTTCACCCATGATCAAATCCTGCCCAGCTAGCACCACCGCGCCACATTCCATACAATTAATTTCATTCATCATCATTCTCCTTTTTTAATCTGCGTAATCTGCGAACAAGGTCCTTTTTCAGGAATCTTTGATAAATACACCAATAAAAAACGGGCTCACCGGATGTCCGGTAAGCCCGCTGGTTGACCTTTCTAAATCGAGCAGTCAGCACGCGTTGCTATCCAGACACCGGTCCGGCCACGGCTTCTTGCTCTTCTTCAATGTGCTCACGCGATGATTTCTATTCATTCTTCGTAGAGGCGAGACGGTTGGGAATGGCCTTCAGAAATAACCAAAACCTTGTCCACCAACTGTCTCGTCCGGCTTTTCACCACAATAAAAAAACGCCTCACCGGCATCTGGTGAGGCGTTTGAAATCTTGTCTTCAGGCAAGCAAACCTAACCAACATACCTTGTGGTATCTTGTTTATTCTTCTTACCCTTCTTGCAGCAAACTGCTAAACCAAAACTGTTCATGTGGCGAGAACTATAGCAAACGGCCGTTTCATTGTCAAGCGACGTTTCCGCGGAGGTGCGATCAAAATTCGTGTGTGAACCAAACCGGGGCAGCTTCACACTCTGAGAATTTCACTCGAGCTATACACCAAAAATAATCGCATCCTTCCGCGGATCAGTTGCGTGGAAAGGCGAATAATGCTGATTGGGAAAGGCGTGTGGTGTAGATAACTTGATCAAGCGTCATATAAACAGCACGAGGCCGTTTCGGTTCTCTATGGTATGTTCGTGCCTGCTCTTCTGACCAGAAGAAGAGTGAATTGTTTCAGAATGCGTCGATGATACTGGGATCCTTTAACGAGCCAATATCAACCATAGGAACGGATAGCATCGGCTCGGCATCAGATTCTTGCACCCTGTAGTTAAGTTCGCCATCCATTTCGATGTGTATGGTACGGCCGCTTTGCGAGCATTTACTGGCGATGATGAAGTCCAGCGCTTCGTTTCGTAGTTGCCCTTGCACGAAGGGCGTCGCTATCGCGTCAACCGCTCAAGCGGCATAAATCTGTTCGCCGCTGCTAAAAAGCACCTTGTGCGTTGTTGGTTCGGCCGTTACCGGATAAGCCCAGGTTACATCCCCGCTTTCATTGCGAAACAGAAATGTCAGGTGTGCTTCCAACTCATCCAGGATACTGGCGACTTTTTCTAGCGGTAGAGAGAGATTATTGGCGATCAACAGCGGGCTCAATGGTTCGCCACGTCTGGGTAGTTCCAGAACCACGAAGTCGCGCACACGATGGTGATCGGCGCTCATAAAACTCAAACTCTTACGCGCCGCTATGCTGCCGCGTTTGACCTGGCGTTGCCATATCGCTTGTGGGATGGGTAAAAGCGTACGCCAGATGCCCAAAAGTGATCTATTCATAGGTCCCCACTCCTTTTCTTAGCTTGCGATGTTCGTCAATGATCTATACGCCAGGGAGTAGACAGAGTTGCACTTTGCAAACCGTGATCCAAAAAAGCATGACTTACGATGGCTGTTTGGTGGTGACAGGGTGGAAATAAGGAACGCGTCCGTCTCTGTGATTTGTCTGATATACTGTATTCATGGGTTTATAGAGAAGACGTTATGGGACATTTAGCCTACCACCATGAATGAAAACTGGTAAGGAGTAGTGACTTCAGTCACCTCGTCGCTAAAGCGATTACTCCAAGCCAATTTCGGTGGAGACGAAACGCGCCGTGGCGCACCACCATGAATGAAAACTGGTAAGGAGTAGTGACTTCAGTCACCTCGTCGCCAAAGCGATTACTCCAAGCCAATTTTAGAGGAGCAAATCATGACGTGGCAAGAACAACTTAATGGAGATTCCTTGACCTGGCTACTGGAGACAAACTCGCCAGGCGTGCGTTATCTGGCCCTGCGCGATCTACTGGATAGGATCCCAGATGACCCGGAACTGTTGGCTGCCCGAACTGCCGCCCACATAGAAGGGCCTATCGCAGAAATCTTGTCCCAGATGGATGCGGAGGGTTACTGGAAAAAAGCAGGCCCAGGTTACAATCCAAAGTATTGGTCTTCGGTCTGGTCGATCATCACCCTGGCACAGTTGGGCGCCGCGGTGGTTGTCGACGAGCGCATCGCGCGCGCTTGCGCCTATATTCTCGATCATGCCTTTGCTGCTGGCGGCCAATTCACCACGAGCGGCGCGCCATCGGGCACTATCGACTGCCTGCAAGGCAACCTTTGCGCAGCATTGCTTGATCTGGGCATTGACGATCCCCGGCTGAATAAGGCGCTGGAGTGGATGGCACGCACGGTAACGGGAGAGGGCCTGGCGCCCAATACGGAACGCCGCGCGCCGGTCCGCTATTATGCCGGTAACTGTGGACCCGATTTCGCTTGTGGCGCAAATAATAAGTTGCCTTGCGCCTGGGGTGGGGTGAAGGTAATGCTGGCCTTTAGTAAGATAGCGCCGCAACGAAGAACGCTTTTAATGGAGAAGGCTGTCGACAGGGGTGTCGATTTCCTGTTCAGTACTGATCCGGCGCTGGCCGATTACCCCATGGGTTGGAATGACAAGCCCAGCCGCAACTGGTGGAAGTTTGGTTTTCCCGTTTTCTATGTTACCGATTTGCTACAAAATGTGGATGCGCTGGTCGGATTGGGGTATGGGAAGGATCCCCGTTTGACCAACGCGCTAAATCTGATCCGTGAAAAGCAAGATGGCCAGGGGCGCTGGCCATTGGAGTATAGTTATACAGGCAAAACCTGGGTAGATTTTGGCCCCAAAAAAGAAGCCAATAAATGGGTTACCGTACGCGCCCTGCGCGTTTTGAAGCAGGTACCCTGCTCAAGTTAGCCGGGAAACCAGACACGGCATTTCGGGCAGAAATGCCGTGTCCGATCTATGGATGTTTAGGCTTAGGGAGCGTCGCGTCCAGGTCCCAATAATGGGCAGCTAAAGTACTTAACAACATTTCCGTCACCGTCCAGTAACCTCCAACGCCCACCGACGTAACCATGATCACCAGGTCCGAACTCGGTTTCAAGCCCGTTCTCGCCCATAATCAGATCTTGAAAAGGCCCATGTGGGGGAAGGGGATCGGCCGTGACGATGGAGTCGTAATAGAGACCCTGGCCTGAAACGTAGATGACGGGACCATCACCGCGCCCCCCTTCACCACCACGATCGGCGCTCGCAACCCCTGGGGAAATCAGGAACATAGCCACGATGGCGCCTAAAAGTAATACTCCGAATACACTGAATTTTTTGCTCATTCTTTGTCTCCTTGAAAATAGCTTTCAGAAGTCAGCTATTAGCTGTCAGCCAATCAGCCTCGTTTTTATTCACTGTTGGTCGACGTTTGCTCTGTTGACTCCTTGAAAGCAAGCTTTGGTTTCGACTGCATCGCAGGGCCCTTGCAATAGCTTACTCAAAGATAGATCAAAGATGTTACAGAGTTCTTCTGAGGATGTTACGTGAGTATTAACGGCCGTTGCTAGTTGAGACCTAGAATAACCGAATCAAAGTGAGCCCCACAAGATGATTTGCTATTCCATTTGCTGCCTCAACATGTTTGCCTCTTTAGCCGCAGAATTCATTCTGAGCTAGGCTTGACAAAACTAATGCCATAGTTATAATTCCTGAATACATGAATATATCTTCATATATTGAAGGGTAAATGATATGAAATCAACTCAACTTTCTGAAGTCGACGAAGTGTTAGCAGCGCAAATGGCCGAATTATTTAGCGCCTTAAGTGATACCAGGCGCATACAGATTATTGCCTCATTGAGGCAGGGCGAGATGAATGTGGGTACGCTGGCTGAAAAGGTAGGCATCAGCGAATCGGCCGTTTCCCATCACATGCGCCATTTACGTCAAATGCGTCTGGTGCGCGGCCGCAAAGAAGGACGGTACGTTTACTACGCCCTGGATGATGAGCACATTAACGATCTCTTCCGCTGTGGCATGGAGCACGTCTTGCACGGCTAAAAGAACTTTGCGAATTTTCCTGGAAACTTTTTGTGACCTACAGTGGGAAAATGCACTCAAGTTTCTGGGAAAATAATGGCATGCACAAAGCAATGGAACAAACGATTGAGTTAGAAATTAAACTAATAGCACCAGATATCGACGATAAACAGGATCGATGCCTGGATCATCTGCAAACAACTCTGCAAAACCGCAAAGGTATTCTACGCGCTCATATTAAAAGAGAGACAGAGAGTCCCGTCCTTTGCCTGCATTATGATCCCAACCTCGTTTCACTGACGGCCGTGCAGCGCCAGGCCCGTGACGTGGGCGGTGAGTTTACCAAACGTTTCCGCCATGAGACGATCCCCTTTGCGGGGATGGACGCGGCCGATGCGGCGACAACGCTGGAGCAGGTATTGGAAGATCTGCCCGGCGTGCTGCATGGCAACGTCAACTACGCCGCTGGGTTGGCTTTCGTCGCTTACGACAGTGAGCTATTGCAGCGAAGCGAGATTGAAGAGTCGATCCGTCATATGGGCTATCGTTCAAAGGCGGCCGTTTCTCCCGCAAAAGAGGATCAAAAAGAACACGACCATGGCAGCGCGCCGGGATTTATGCCTCACTGGGTGCAGGAACGATGGACTCTGCTCCTGGTCGCTCTTGCCGGGCTATTCTTCTTAGTGGGTTGGATCGGCGCGACATTTCTTGACATGCCTGAGAACGTGGCCCTGGCTTTTTATCTCCTGTCCTATTTGGCTGGCGGATACGATATTGCCACGCATGCCATCCCGGGATTACTCAAAGGCAAGTTTGACACCGATGTGTTGATGTTGGCCGCGGCCACTGGCGCAGCCGTTCTAGGCGAATGGGCGGAAGGCGCTTTTTTGCTCTTCCTTTTTTCCCTGGGTCATGCCGGCGAGCATTACGCCTTGGATCGCGCCCGCAACGCCGTCAGCGCTTTGGGCGAACTAATGCCTCAGACCGCCCGTCTTAAGCACGGCGACGAGATTGTTGAAAAGCCGGTCGACTCCTTGTCGATTGGCGACGTGGTCTTGGTGCGGCCTGGCGACCGGCTGCCGGTAGACGGAGCAATTGTTCGCGGCCAAAGCGCCATAGACCAGAGTCCTATCACGGGTGAAAGTGTGCCCATTAATAAAAGTGCCGGAGACGAAGTCTTTGCGGGAACGATCAACCATGAAAATGCCCTGGTTGTACGAGTGACGAAGTTGGCGAAAGATAATACGCTCAATCGCGTCATGGAGATGGTGGCGGAAGCGCAGGAGCAGCAAAGTCCGACGCAACAAATGACTCAGAAATTCACCTCTCGCTTTGTACCGGTGGTGCTGGTGCTGGCTGTAGCAGTGATATTCGTGCCACCCTTGATTGGTTGGATGCCGATCCAGGAAAGTTTTTACCGGGCGATGTTGCTGCTGGTGGCTGCCTCACCCTGTGCCCTGGCGCTGGGCACACCGTCCGCCGTGCTGGCCGGGATAGGGCAGGCAGCGCGTAATGGCGTGCTGATCAAGGGGGGTGTGCACCTGGAGAACCTGGGTCTGGTCCAGGTGATGGCCTTCGACAAGACGGGTACGCTGACTGAAGGGCGCTTAAAAGTCACAGACGCCATCCCTTTGAATGGCACGGGTCCCGATGAGCTGTTACGGATCGCCGGAACAGTGGAACAACAGTCGAATCACCCATTGGCCCTGGCCATTGTGAAGTCCGCTCAGGAACAGGGCTTGAATCTACTCGAAGCGACCGGGCTGGAGAATATGGCCGGTCGTGGTGTACGCAGCGCGGTGGACGGCCGTCCTGTGATCATCGGCTCCATCAAGCTCTTCCAGGAGGCAGATGGGTACGCATTGAATTCGGAAGTGGTGCAATCCATTGATCGACTTGAAGCCGAGGCCAAGACGACGATGGCTGTTAGCTTTGACGGCCAGTTCTTAGGTGTGATCGCCCTGGCTGATACCCCCCGATCCGGCGTGAAAGTGACGTTGCAGAAGCTTGTAGACCTGGGCATTCAAAAGCTGGTTATGCTCACCGGTGATAATCAGGACGTAGCCCAACAGATAGGACAAGCGCTAGGCGTGACCGATGTCCGTGCCGGCCTGTTGCCAGAAGATAAACTAACTGCCATCCAGGAACTACAGCAAGATCATGGTGACATTGCCATGACCGGAGATGGCGTGAACGACGCGCCGGCATTGGCTACAGCCACCGTGGGCATTGCCATGGGAGGAGCAGGGACGGCCGTGGCTCTGGAGACGGCCGACGTGGCCTTGATGGCTGACGATTTGGGGCAGCTGCCCTTTGCCGTGGGCCTCAGCCGGGCCAGCCGCCGCATAATCTTGCAGAACCTCGTTATCTCTTTGGGCATCATTGGCCTGCTGATTGTCACCTCAGTGCTTGGCCTGGTACAGCTTGGCGGCGCTGTCATTTTACACGAAGGAAGCACTATCCTGGTTGTACTCAACGCCCTGCGCTTGCTAAACTATAAATGAAAAGAAAACCATTCAATTTAACCAGAACATTTGTTCTGTGGC
>JAACFF010000196.1 GCA_009937635.1 Chloroflexota bacterium | reverse complement strand
GTCAACGCTCCGAGCAAGGGGCAGAAACCCTTAGCCAGACGGGGCCGCTTGAGATACCATTAGGGAAACAGAAATAAAGGCAAAAGCCTCCGTCATATGCTTGATCTTAATTCGGTAATCACCAGTTTCCTTTTTCGCCTCGATACGCTCGAACCGCTCGATTTTCTTGACATTTTCCTGGTTACGATTGCCTTCTATCTCCTCTTTTCGCTCATCCGGCGCAGCCAGGCGGCGTTTCTCTTGCGCGGCATCATTGCCCTGGCCCTGCTCCTGTTGCTGGCCAATCTGGTTTTGCCTTTGCCGACTTTTGGAGCGATTATTACGGTCGCCCTGTTGGCCATCCTGATCACCGTTCCCATCACGCTGCAACCTGAACTGCGCCGCTGGTTGGAACAGTTCGGGCGTCGATTTGGTTTTTCACTCACGAACCGCGACACTGCTGCCGAAGAAGTTATCTCTCCGGTCACACGTGCTGCCGGGAACCTGTCAACTGCTCACACCGGGGCGCTTATCGTGCTCGAAGGACATGTGCGCTTGCCAGAGGTAGTCGCCTCCGGTGTGCCGCTTAACAGCCGTGTTACCTCGGAACTCCTGGAAACTATTTTCTCTGAAAAGACTCCGCTGCATGATGGCGCCGTTGTTATCCGCCGCGATCAGGTTGTTGCTGCGTCCTGCGTCCTACCGCTTACTGAAAGGGAGTTGCGCGGTAGTCAACGGCTAGGCACGCGCCACCGGGCTGCCCTTGGCATGAGCGAAGCCAGCGACGCCTTTATCGTCGTCATTAGCGAAGAGACTGGAACCATATCGGTTGCGTGCGAAGGACGACTCGACCGTCGCTTGGACCGCTCGGCTCTGCACCAAAGTATTTCCGACTTCTATACCCAGAGAGCGGAAACGAGACCGGTGGTCGGATGGCGCTTTTGGCAGAATTGGCATTTTAAAATGCCAGGATTGCGCCGCATCCTGGCTAACCTTGCTTATCTGTTGCTCTCCTTTGTTCTGGCCCTGATCGCTACCACGGCGGTTCGCCAACAGAACAACCCCTTCATCAACACGACCATGAGCAATGTTCCCTTGGAGGTGCTAGATCTGCCCTCTGGTATGACGTTGACGACACCGCCACCTGGTACGGTTTCCGTTGACTTCCAGACATCGGTCAATGAACTGACGGGCCTGGGACCAAATAGCTTTCAGGCTACTGTCTCCATGGCCGGTGTGCAAAATGGGGCTAACCGAATTCCTGTAAATGTGACGACCACGGCCAGCAAGGTGCTGGTCAATGGCGCAAAGCCGGCCGAAGTTGATGTCAACGTTGCCACGATTATCAGTCGCACGATGCCTGTAGCGATTGAGGTCAATGGCGAAGATCAGCTTTCTGCCGCTTATGAAGTAGGAGGGCAGAAGATCGCCAATCCTGACGAGGTAATCATCTCCGGTCCCGAGCCACAAGTAGAGCGCGTCGCCAAGGTAGCGACCGCGATTTCGGTGGCTGGTGCGACAACCACAGTGCGGGAGACCCGGCCGTTGTTGGCCTTGGGTGCCAACGGAGAGACGGTTGACGATGTTGATATAGATCCCGATGAAGTCATGGTGACAGTCTTTGTGCGCCAGCGGAATGATGCCCGGGACGTGGGCGTACGCGCTGTGACTACAGGATCTCCCCCAGAAGGCTACTGGTTGAACGGCCTGCGCGTAGAGCCGGGGGGAGTGACCATTCAAGGCGATCGCAACGTCATCGCCGAGATGGGCAGTTTTGTAGACACATTACCCGTTGATTTGAGCGGCGCTGTTGGCGAGACAATCGTGGAGATACCGCTCGATATCCCCGCCGATGTGCAGGCCCTGGACAGCAACGGTAACGCTATTGGCACCGTCATCGTTACAGCTCAGGTCGCACCACGTAGCGGCGATCTGCTGGTCGAGCGACCGGTGGAATTGATCAATGATCGCGGCACACTGACCATAACCCTGGAACCGCCGGACGTGACTTTACTCCTCAGCGGCCCCTTGCCCATCCTCGATGAAATCGAAGAATCACCGGAGTTGGTGAGTGTACAAATAGATGCGCTCGACTTGAAGCCCAACCAGAGGGTGGAAGTGATCCCAGATGTGATCGTCCCCGAGGGGATTGATTACCAGCTTGTTGAAAGTTCCGTGCTGGTAACGTCTATACCCTAGTATTGCGTGCAAAATACGACCGCAAGCATCCTAGCCACTATGGCGCGAGATAAAACGAATATGGCTTTAAGAGCCTCGATCTGCATTGTTATTTTTCTGGCAGCCTGTACGCAGCCGCCACCAGAGCCAAGTTCGAAGACGGCCGCTCCTCAATCCACGGCCACCATTCAGCAAACAGCACTCGCTGCTGCGGCGACGTCAGGCGTTACAGCTACCAGCACCCCCCCCAAGTCCCCGGCAGTGACGGCTACATTGCCGGTAACGCCGTTGCCCACGCCCCTGCCTACGAACAGCCCACCACGGGCCGCCGAATTTTCCCCCACTCCTGATCCTTATGTCTTGTTATCAGTTGAGGCCTTGGCAAAGCGAGAGTACGGTGGTGGAAAGTTGGAAATCTTGCAGACAGTCGAAGCCAATGATCATTTCTCCCGCTACCTGATCACCTACCCCAGTGATGATCTGTCCGTAGCGGGTTTTATGAACGTACCTAATGAAGGCAGTAAATTTCCTGTAGCCATCGTCTTGCATGGTTATGTTCCACCCGCGGAGTATGAGACGCTGGCCTATACCCAGCGTTATGCTGACACCCTGGCCGAAGCGGGCTATATCGTGATCCATCCCAATCTACGTGGTTATCCCCCCTCTGATGACGGTCCTGATCCCTTCCGAATTGGCATGGCGGCTGACGTTCTTAATCTGATCGCCATCATTCGCCAACAGAGTCAAGATCCGTTAGGCCCTTTGCGCCGCGCGGATGCGAATGACATTAACCTTTGGGGCCACAGCATGGGTGGGGGCGTTGCACTGCGTGTAATCACGGTTAACAATGACGAATACCTCAAAACGGCCGTGCTCTATGGCGCGATGAGTGGAGACGAGGTCTTGAACTACGGCCGTATTCAGCAATGGAGCGGTGGCCTCAGGGGAGATTTTGAGCTTAACGCCTCGCCAGAAACACTTAATGCCATTTCACCCATCAACCACCTTGAGCGTATCAATGCTGCTATCTCCGTCCACCACAGTGACGCCGATGACGTCGTGCCCCTTGCATGGTCGACTGATCTCTGCCGCCGCTTGGAAGCACGCGCTCACCCCCATGAATGCCACATCTACAGCGGCGCCCCGCATACATTCATAGGCGTCTGGGACGAGCTCTTTATTGAAAGGACCATCCGCTTTTTCAACCAACATTGATCTACCAGACGCCAGCCGAATTAAGTACTCTTGGCGTCTTTGCCCCTTTGTTCCTTTGCGTGACTCCTTCCGCGAGGCTATAGTCAGAGACCACACCAAAGAAAGGATGGTAACCATGCAAGTAACTGGATTGGGCTGGATGGGCGTCATAACCGAAGACTTCTCAGCGACCCTGGAATTCTTTGCGCAGATTCTGGGCTTGTCGCTTTCGCATAGGGACGAATCCAAGGAGCTGGCTCATTTTCGCTTACAATCAGGGCAGCTCCTTGAGATCTTTGGCCCCAGCAATAAACAGCGTAAAGAAAAGTATCGCCGCTTTGATGGCCCTGCACTGGGATTTGAAGTCCAGAATATTGAGTCCGCACGTGGGGAGATGATTGCCAGGGGAGTTAATTTCATTACAGGCATAGAAAATTGGCAAGATGCGGCATGGTCGATGTTTTTAGGGAGGGAAGACAAGTTGTTGGCAATCCAACAAGCTCAGCGAAGACGGCCCCACAGTTCTGCAAAACTCTCACGCTTCTCTTGGGCCGGGATAGTTATGCAGGATTTCGAAGCGGCATTGCGCTTCTTCTCCGATGTGATGAATATGCCGTTGGAGTGGCGCAATGACAGCCGCGGGCTGGCCCATTTCAAGTTGCCCGCCGGCCATATCCTGGAGATTGTTGATGCAAGTCAAAGCTGGAGCCGTATTATGCCTCACGTTGCTATTGGGTTTGAGGTAGAGGATGTACGGCAAGCGCGTGCGGAAATGGAAAGCAATGGGGTAGAATTCATCACCAAGGTGGTGGTAACTGCCGATGGTGAAGCTTATACCTACTTTCGCGGACCTGATGGCTATCCATATGAGATTTTACAGCCATGAAACATCTTCTTATATCCTGACCAATTTTCTCCACAGAAGCCAGCCCATGAATCTGAATATATCCGCTATCTTTGTCACTGTACCGCTTATTGCTTTACTTCTTGGCGCATGCGGTGGCACGGCCGTCCAGTCTCCTCTCGTTTCTCCTGAAACTGCCGGGGAGAAAAGTACCGTATCAGAATCAGTAATGCTATCTCAAACTATCGCCTCGTTCAGGTTGAGGTCTATTCGCCTGCGGGCGAATTCTTGATTCGTCGGGGAAGCAGGGGGTTGGATGATCTAGAATTTATGGCTCCTGTTGCTTTAGCTATCGATTCCGCCGGTCCCATATACGTAGGTGAAAAAAATAGCTCTATTCAAAAAATAGCCGAGGGCCCATAGCCATGGCGCTGCCGGTGGGTTTGCGCCTATTTTATACACATTTGTTGATGACCTAATCGGCAAATTACAACAAGCCTAGCCAGGAGAACCATATGTCAAACATCCCTGTCGTATTATTCGTAGCCATATTAGGCGGCGTGGCCGCGGTCATTCAGGCTCAACTTAACGGCATCATGGACAAAGGCATGGGTACCGTAGAGAGCGTCTTTATCACCTATGGCGTTGGCGGCATTGCCATTGCCCTGGTCATGCTCTTCATGCGCGGCGGCAATCTCAGCGCCTTTCCCACCCTTCCCTGGTATGTGATTTTCGCCGGACTTTGCGGTCTGGTCATCATCGGTTCCATCAGTTTTTCCGTTCCCCGTTTGGGCCTTGTGGCTGCCATCACGATTATCGTTGCCTCCCAATTCATCTTTGGCGCTCTTATTGATCACTACGGTTTGTTGGGTGCGGAAATAAGGCCGTTTTCCCTGCAAAAACTCATCGGCATCGGCACCCTCATGCTTGGGGTCTGGCTCATTATCCGCTAGGGGCGAGTTTCAAACCCGTCCTTACGATCCAAGCGCTTCTCTTGCCGCCTGGTGCTGAGGATTCAGCTCTACTGCTCTCCTGTAAGCGGTCGTTGCCCCCGCGGAATCCCCTTTCGCCAGTAACGCATGGCCGCGATAGAGAAAAGTCTCTTCCACATCCTGCCCCCCTGTATCTTCAAGGATCGTCTCAGTGAGCGCTAACACGTCATCGAAGCGGCCAACCTCGAGATATGCTTCATATAGCTGAAATTGGTACCATAGCATACGTGGTGGTATCCCAATCAGGCGCGCCTGGTCAAAAGCGGTGACTGCGGCCCCGTAGAATCGACTTTCTCCTGTCGCTGCGGCCAGCTGCGAAAGGCTGCTCCCCAGATTAAACCAGGCGAAAGCGTTTTCTGGCTCCGCTTCCGCTTTATCTAGCGCCTTCCTCACGGCCGATCTCCACATATCCTCCGTTTTGATTAGGGTAGGCCCTATAACCTTCTGCAGCGCTATTTCTTGTTCCGGCTCGTAAACGACGTAGAAGGCGAAGTTAAAATGCTCCCAATACCTTTGTATTTCTTCATAGCTGTAAGAACGACCGCTTCCATCCCATGGACCCAGAAACGTGTCCATACTGATGAAACTTGATTTCATTTCATCGTAGCCGAATAACGTCAGGTAATGCCCCATCCAACCTTGCCAATTATCAGGCTCATACCCTTTCTCAATCACCACAGGAAAACCGGCGGCGATCAGTCGTTTGAGCAATAGCAAATCGCCTCCTCGGTAGAGCGTAGCGCGCAGGCTGGTTCGTTGGTTGACATACGCTACTAATTCTTCGGGAGACACGTTACGGTCATCGTAATGTGGTTTAACCACGTCGGCTACGTCAAATTGTGTTGATTCTAGCCCGTAGAAGTTAAGATTGATGCTCAAGTTAGCCGGGCCACAGTTATTCATTTTCTGTGGTTCAATCTGCAAACCTTGTAAACGAACGGCCGTTGGCAGGGGAATCCCTGCCGGTGTCGGAGCTAATGTTGGAGTTTGTGGTGCTTCTGTTTCCGTGGTTGACGGCGGGGTGGGTACGGCCGTTTCTATTTCCTTGGGACCTGGGGTAGGTGACTCTGATGGCGCTGGTGTGGCCAAGTCGACCGCCCCAATATCTCCAAGCGATATTTCAATCTCTGCTGGCGTGAGTTCAGGAGGAGGCAGCGCCGTCGGCAAGGGCGTCGTGACAGCCCTCAGTAACTCCTGCGGCAGCCGGCCTCTGACCTGCCCGGGAAGAGCCGCCACGGCTCCGGGAAGCAACCGCATGGTTAGGATCCCAGCGAAAAAAACGAGGCCCATGCCAGCCAGTACGATCTTAGTTATCTTACCCATCGTTGCCTAATTGTATCATCTAAATCAATAGCTTAAATAGGCGGTCTGAACGGCCGTCTAGTTTAATTGCGTTTGATCTTCTTTCGGCGAGCCGATTTTTATGAGTGCTCAAATGTCCTGCAAAATGACCATATCTATCATTAGGCTCCGCCAAGTATGCGTGCTAATTTTGGTTCGCAACATTTCCCCGAGGTATAATGATATGAGTGACAAAAAATCTACTTGCATTTCAAGACCATTCTCATATCAATGCAATAGGATAATCCACAAATCACCGGGAATAACTATGGACCAGGACAATAACAATGATTTTGAAACCGTCATTATCGAAGGTGAAGTTTGGGCCGTCACATCATCTCCAGAATCAACTGAAGGCAATACAGAAATGGTAATAGACGCCAGTTCTGGTGCAGAATCGGTGCAAGTGAGTGAAGCTGAACAGGTCGAGGGAGACGTGCCTACGCCGGAAACAGCTCAACCTATGGAGGATCCAGACACAATAGACGAATCTGAAAGCCAAATAGGATCCGCTGGGCCACAAGGCACGGAACCAGTGGATGGTTCTGAAGCTGGTGCCGGCGAGGAGGAACCGGATTTCGATTCGTTGCGGGCGCTGACCAGGCTTCTTGTTGGTGGGGCTATTGAGGGGACGAGCCAGCTAGCTTCTCGATTGCAGCAATATCAGGAGGATCTTCGCCGCGAAGCAGCCGAACGAGCCGCAGATGAGAGCGATTCGGCCGTTGCCACAACAGAAGACGAACTTGATCGCCTGCGCTATGCTGTGGTGGGCTTGATCTTCGATGCACAATCCACTTTTCGTCGAAATGTTACCTTGTGGGCGAAAGTCGCCAGCCGGTCTGCCAATATGACCAATCGCGTGACCGAGCCGGTTACCAATAGCTTCCTATTTAATCCCATTCAACGCCGCTATGATAGGCTGGTTCGTCGCGGGGAACGGAGCCTTGCACGCTGGATCGCCGACGGCCGTATTGAAGAGCCACAGAGCCGGCAGCTAGCCAGTCGGACGTACGTCGAAATCCTTGACGAGTTCATCGAACGCCTGTCTGAAAACCCCGAACTACAAGCCTTGATCACGGAGCAAAGTCTTGGCGTTGCCAGCGAAATGAGGGACGAAGTACGTGAGCGCACAGTGACCGCCGATAATCTCATGGAAGGACTCGTGCGTCGAATATTGCGTCGCGCGCCGCGCGCTGAATTACCGGAACCGCCACCCGAAGTGCAAAAGTGGGCCGGCCTCAGCCTGGATGATTACAAAGCTCAGATGCAGATAGATGAAGACGAAAACGAAGACGCCACCTCCTAGCCCATTACAGGGGCATTACGCCGGATTTGCCAGCCGTTTTATCGCCTACATCATCGATCTTGCTGTCATTATCGGCACGATTACGATTGTAGGTATTGTGATCTCGCTTCTCCTGCAATTCTTTCGACTCGACGATTTAATTAGCAATTTGTTGTCAAGTGAGAATCTACTTGGTGACATTTTACGAGTGGCCACATTCCTGGGCAGCATAGCTTTTATAGCCTTCAGTTATCATGTACTGTTTTGGACATTCACCGCCGGGAAATCTGTAGGCAAGGCGCTTGTTGGCCTACGAGTCGTACCGATGGATGGTTCACGGATCACCCTGTGGCGCGCAATCGTGCGCTATTTCGCATTTCTGCTTTCTGCAATAGTCCTATTTTTAGGACTTCTATGGGTACTTATCTCCGATAATCGCCAAGGCTGGCACGATAAGATCGCCAGAACGTATGTGATATATGATTGGCCGGCTCGCGAAGATGAGAATGTCTTAGAAAGTTTGCAAGGCCGGTGGCATAATATCAAACATACACGAAAGCGTTTTCAAGAAAGAAGAGCCGAGCGGAGATTGGGTGGGCCTTCGAAAGACTAACCGATTCATTCCACATAAATCGTACCCAAAACTGCTTCACCATCACTCTCTATATCCATACTCGGGAGCCGTTGCAAATCTGGCCAGCTATAGAATCCAGTCAACAGCCGGTATTCACCCGGCCGGGCGTCTTCCGCAATTTGCAGGCTGATCGCATCGACGATGATCTCGCCTGCTCGCCACTGGTTTGTATCCAGCGCGCTACGACAAGGCTCGCTGTCGATCTGCCCCGCCAGGATAGGTTCTGACCCCGGATCTGAATCACCTACTAAGTGAACAAAGGCTGTGTAGCCGCTCATATTATCCTCTAAGGCCTGATAATAGAGGGTCAAGGTCAACTTTTCACCGGCTTGATAGGTGTCGCGATCCAGGTCGTAACCAAGCAACATGATCTTGTTATCCCAATTAAATTCGGCCGTTATTTCGGATTTCACGTCAGGGGCAGTTCCAGCGGGAACACGATAAGACCAATAATAGGGGGCGTTGATATCTGTTCGCAACGGTCCTCGCAAAACTTGACCTTCCCGGTACACCTGCTGTAATCGCTCCAGACTTAATTCTTGCGGACCAGGCACAATCACGTAAGTTGTATCAGACAAATCATCGCCTACGGGCAGGATCAAACAGAAATGGCCATCGTAACTGCGCATATTGGGGTGTCTTCGTGCGTGTAGTTGGATAGCGGGGTGCGAGACTGGGAACGGCGAAACCAACACAGTTTCTTCTGGTGGTAACTGGCCAATGTAACGGCCGACTTCGCTGTGGTCAGCTTGGAAATGGGCAGGTAACCCAGGATCCAGTCCCCAGCGCAGGAAGTAATCACGATAGCTTGTAACAGCCGTCCATACCAATCCCAGAGTAACGACAATACCATAGCCCGCCAACAGCCAGTTACGCCAATGCGAAACCAGCGATGGAGACGACTCTGTCCGATCGGCAAACGCCAGCAGTTGCTGCCAGGGAACTGTCAATCCGACGGCGATGAGAATCGCTACTGCGGGAAAAGCGCCCAATGCACGTTTTGCAGTGGCTGCCTGTCCGGCAACCATGGCCGGAACCGTCAGCAGCAGCAGCCAGAACAGAAGGAAGGCGTAAACTGGCCCTTTCCAACGCCAAAGAGCGATCAAAATGCCGGCCAGGAAGGCAAGGGATAAAAATGGATTCAAAGACGGCCGTCCGGGAATAGTAAACTGCGGTTCGTTATCGCCCTCGACCATATACATCCGTAGCGCCGTCCTGGACTGATCAAGCATTATTTGCGCCTGTTCCCGAATCGATTCTGAGCGATCTACCAATGTCGCCTGGCGGACGCGATCGTTAAAGACATCCGGATTGCGCCAGGCATATAGGCCAAGAGGTGCAAAAACCAGCAGGGCCAGCCCAAAGGTCAGCAGCATTTCTTCCACTGTGCGGCGCGACAGTGATCGCCTGGCTATGATTGAGACCACAAAGGCAAATAGTACCAATAATGGTAACAGCCGTGCCGCCTGGTAGGTATAAAGACTAAGACCCAATAGGAGGCCAGAGGTGGCAAAGGCGGCTCGGCTGCCCGTTCTTAGCCCGCGCCACAATGAGGCGACGATCAACGAAGCAAAGAGCGGTATCCAGATGACGCGTAAACCGACTCTGCTCCAATTGATATGCCAGTAAGAGACGGCCGTCACCAATGCTGCTAAGAGAGGCCCCCATGACCGTACCAGTTCTTGCTCACCCACCAGCAGTTCCCTGGCGGCCAGAAAGACAGCCGGAATGGTTAGAATGCCGATAATCGCCGAGCTAAAATGAATGCCAAATGTTCCTGGCCCACTGAATAAATAGACGAAAGCTACAAGGTAGCTGAAAAGCACTTCTCGTCCGAAGTTGGTAGCCAAAAAAATCGGATATTTACCATCTAGGATTTGGAGTGCGTCAAGGCCGTATTGGGCCGCATCATAACCGTCACCAGGTGGTAGAGAATCCAGCTGGTGTAGGCGCATGAAGGCCCCCGCAATGGTAATGCCAAGGAGAAACCAAAACTTGTTCGTGCGCGCCAAATTGCTCATTCGTTGTGACAACATCGTTTGAGGACATAGATCAGGAATGCTATACTGGCTGCCGAACAAGGGCAACTATTCCAATAATGCTCTTACGCTGGTGAATGGTCAGAATTCTCCTTACCCCACATCAGCCCAGCGCGCGCCGCTCCAGCCAGGGCATTGTTCAGATGCCTTCACTCATGAGAAAGGGACACGGTAGAGGAAAAAAGCTGTAGAATTAAGGTGCTTTGCGACGAGGGAAAAGGTAACAAGCACATAGGAGGAATACCATGAAATGTGATGGATTACGCTACAGTCTTCTGATTGCACTCGTTGTGCTATTGCTCACTGGCTGCGCAGTCTTAGAGACGGTCTCTACAGCGCCGACAGCAACGCCCGTAGTATCCGAGGCAGCAAACCCAACATCATCGCCGGTGGTGCTCTCGGATCCTCTCTTGGGTCTCGCCAATGTCGAAA
>JAACFF010000619.1 GCA_009937635.1 Chloroflexota bacterium | reverse complement strand
CAGTCTCGTAACCAGCGACCTTAACTATCAACGCATCTTTCCCGACCGCCCTGCCGGCTTTATCGAGCTGGGTCTGATCCATCTGCGTGATGACGTTGAGCCCGTTGCGGTACGGCAGGCCTTGGTGGCGATGCTGGAACAAGACGTGGTAATTCTCACCCAGCAGGAATTTATCGACCGTGAACTTGAGTACTGGCGCACCACAACCCCCATCGGGTATGTGTTTGGTTTTGGCGCCATCATGGGATTAATTGTCGGCTGTGTGATTGTCTATCAGATTCTGTTTGCAGATGTTTCTGAACACCAGGCCGAATACTCCACGCTCAAGGCCATGGGTTACAAAAACAGCAGCCTCTCATGGATGGTTTTAAACGAGGCGGCCATACTGGCAGTATTGGGCTTTCTGCCAGGATTGCTGATTACTTTTGGTCTTTATCACGTCATGGCCGAAGCTACCAGCCTGCCGATTGAGATGACATTTGGTCGTGGCTTGACTGTGTTGTTGATGACGCTGGGCATGTGCGGCATTTCAGGGCTGATGGCACTGCGCAAGGTGCGCTCCACTGATCCTGCGGAGGTGTTTGCGTGACTTCTGCCCATATTGTGATCGACAGTCTTAATCATCACTTTGGTGAGGGGGATCTACGGCGGCAGATTCTTTTCGATATCAATACCGAGATTCATCCCGGTGAGGTCATTCTGCTTACCGGGCCTTCTGGTTCGGGTAAAACGACACTGTTGACCCTGGTTGGTGCGCTGCGTACGACTCAGTCGGGCAGTCTGCGTGTGTTGGGCCGCGAATTGATGGGGGCCAATGAGAATACGTTGACGGAAGTGCGCAAACGTATTGGGTATATCTTTCAATCCCACAATCTGCTTGAAGCGCTGACCGCGCAACAAAACGTGCAGATGGCCTTACAGCTTCAACCCCACCTTCCTCAAGCACAGCACATGCAACTGGCTAAAAAGACATTGTCCTCGGTTGGGTTGGAAGACAAGTTGTACGCCCATCCTGGTGAACTCTCCGGTGGTCAGCGCCAACGTGTTGCCATTGCCCGGGCCTTGGTTGGGCAACCGGATATGATCCTCGCTGACGAACCCACTGCCTCTTTGGATCGCCACACCGGCCGCGAAATTGTTGAGCTGTTACAACAGCTGGCGCGGCAAAAATCAGTGACCGTGGTGTTGGTCACTCATGACAACCGCATCCTCGATATCGCCGACCGCATCCTGACGATGGAAGACGGGCGGCTCTCTTCACTGATGAATACTGTCACCACCGACTCACAGCATATGATGCGAATGTTGGCTCAAGATATCCGCAAGGGCTATCTTGTCCAGCGTGTAGGCCAGATGAGCCAGACAGAGTTCAGTCAGATGCTGTTCCAGATTACCGATGAGACGAAACGTTTGCTCGAAACCGTTGAGTTGATACAAGGCGAGGCCTTTGAAAGTGTTCACCAGGAGGTTATCAGCGCCTTTACGGCAAAGGCCGGTGACATGCTCGGTGCCGAGCAGGCGGTTCTGTACTTCCTGGACAGTGGCGCGCAGCAGTTCTGGACTTATCAACGTGATGGCAAAGGCAGGTTGCAGGAGATTCGTATTCCAGCCACTTCAGGAATCGCCAGTGCCGTCGTGAGGGCCGGCAAGAGCATAAATGTTGCGGATGTCCTGTCAGCAGAAGGTTACGACCCGATAGTCGATGGAAAACAAAGCCGCACGCTGCTGGCCGCGCCAGTAACCGATTCAAATGGCACCGTGTTTGCGGTCGTTACGATAAGCAACAAACGTGACGCACAAGCGTTTAATCGGGCAGATGAAAAACAGCTTAGTGAATTTACCACGCCCCTGGGATTAATACTGGAGAGTTGGTGGCGCATGGGCTGCAGTTGTCGCAACGGCACTGCAGGTTTTTCACAAGATGGTAGTTGTGCCACATCCTGTCCCTAATTTGGAAAAATCAACATGACCCGTGAAACGTGGCCGTAAATTGGAAGCAACATTCATCGGTGCGTAAGACCGGAATCGGCCAACTTCGGTCATTTAATGGACGCCTGCGTGACGCGTGAGGGTAATCAATAGTCAAAATGCAAGAGAAGAGATTAGTTCAAGCCCTCATCGAGTTCCGGACATGACAGCTATTTCGAACTGCTTTGATTCCCGAATAGCTATCAAGGTTCGAGCTTATGCTGCGGCAAATCATCCAGAATGTTGTACCAGCACGCTTGGCTTACGGTATGGATATGTATGGCCGGCGCAATGCCGGGATCAGTATCGAGGGTACCTGCGCACACGCTGGCGAGGTCGTAGTCGGGTGCGACGGTGGCAAGACTCGAACCGCAG
This sequence comes from Chloroflexota bacterium, assembly GCA_009937635.1. GTDB lineage: Bacteria > Chloroflexota > Anaerolineae > Promineifilales > Promineifilaceae > JAACFF01. The sequence continues at coordinate 386 of JAACFF010000619.1, read as the reverse complement.
TGGCTACAAAAGCACCGGAATATGCCGGGAGTGGACTGAAACCTGGACAAGCTTTCCTCCCCTTTTGGCCACTTGAGTTGTTTGTAAGCGATCCAAATTGCGGGAGTGAAGGCGCTGCCCGTGAACTTCTGGCATTTGTGACAATGGCAGTACCCCATATTGGCGATGTCACCAAGGATTTGGTATTGCACACACTGGCAAAGACAACTTCCTGAGACCATGCTCAAATTCTCCAACCGAGTCGAGTGAGTCGTAATGCACCCCTGGTTAACATCAAACCCCAATTCGGAGTATTTTCTCACATCGACTAGGACCGGTTAGGGTCGAAAGCAACCCTCAGCCCCTCTGGCACGCTAATGACCGCTTCCAGGGTGTAAGCGGAACAG
>JAACFF010000195.1 GCA_009937635.1 Chloroflexota bacterium | reverse complement strand
TAAACCAAGCATGTGCATACTCGCACACGATCGACGAGAAGGCTATAATACCACGTAATAAATGATACTTTCCAGAACGCCGCAAAACAAATCTCAAGAGAATACTTGCGCTATATGTTTAAAAACGACCTGAAATACCGGACTATAGCAGCTGACTATTCAGTTCATCCACGCGCATCTTCTCTCGCTACTTCTTGGTAAGGAGATTAACCATGGCAGGCAATACCCAGTCTTCCCAACAGCAGAATACCAGTGAACTCCTGAAACGTATTGAGTGGATGGATGAACAACGCAGAAAGTCGGCCCGAAAGCTGGCTGAATTGGAGCAGCGTTTCACCATTCAAGATCGCAAGCTTGCTACTCGCGAAGATCGTATCCAAGACTTGGAACGACAGCTTGCCAACACGACTGTGCAGCTGACGCGCATTTCCGAGATTGACGTTCAATTGGCCAAGTTTCGCGATGAAATGGTTGATTTGATTGAACAATACGATAGACGTCGTGTCCAAGGTGAGCAAGAGATGGACCGGCTACGCCGGGTTGAACATGAGACAGTGGTGCGCGAGATTTCTGAAGTACGTAAAGAACTCCCGGTAATCGGCCGTCTGGAACGTGAAATGGAACTGCGCCAAGCAGAGGATACACGGCTGGCCAATCTAATAGGCATCCTTCAAAACGGTATCACTCCTATCCGCAATCAAGTCGCGGAGTGGGAACAAGCAGCTACATTTTTAGAAGAAAAAGAAAAACAGAACAGCCAAGACATTGGCGAAATTCAGACGCAACTACTAGAACTAAACAAGAAGTGGGACCCCATTAACGCAAGAATCGAAGTGCTGGCGCATACCTTGTCCAAGGCGGAGTCCAGCCGGCAAGATCTCATCGACGCCCAGGTTGAGCAGCGCGACATCGTCAAGAAATGGTCTGAACAAATCCAAATCGGCGAACACGAACGAAATAAGCAGCTGGAAAAATGGCGCTATGTCCTGGAGGAACAAAAGGATATCATGTCACGCTATAGTCAAGAGTGGGTCGGCTACTCAGACCAGTATCAAGAAGCCAAAATGGCGTTACAGACACTTTCAGAATGGCAGAAACAGATAGAGTCCCATCAACGAGAGTCTTCCGACTTGCTAAAAATGGAACTTAACCGTATGCAATCTCGCTGGGATGGATTCATTCTAAAGGACGAGCAAAAGTGGAGGAGTTCTCAAGCTGAAATGGAGCAGCGATGGAAGGTCTCAGGGCGGTCTGAAAAACAGGTTCAGGAGCAGATTCTTGAATTAGAGGGGGCTCTTGTCAAGATCCAGGAAGATAAAGATATGCTCTGGCGCGTACAAACGGCGCAAGCGGATGCAATCAAGTTGATCCCACGCGTTTGGCTTGAAGAAATCGACAAGGCTATTGCACAAAATCCTAACCGGCGACGCCAGCCTACCATGGTGCCAGTGCGCGAAGAGTGAATTAAAGATGTAACCAAGGAGCTATCGCTCTGTATTTCCAAACTTGCAGTCGTATGATTCCTGACGCTTAAGTTACTGAGTTATTTTAAGTGCACGTCATCGGAACGGCCGGGCATGTTGACCACGGCAAATCCACACTCGTTAAGGCTCTGACCGGCATCGATCCCGATCGCCTGGCTGAAGAGAAGGAACGAGAAATGACCATTGATCTGGGCTTTGCCTGGCTTACCCTGGGCGAGGAAGAGGTTGGTATCGTCGACGTTCCTGGTCATCGTGATTTCATCGAAAATATGCTCGCCGGGGTTGGGGGCATCGATCTGGCGCTTTTTGTCGTCGCCGCCGATGAAGGAATTATGCCTCAAACGCGCGAGCATTTGGCAATCTTAGATCTTCTAGGGATTGATGGGGGCATCGTTGTTTTAACCAAGATGGATCTGATTGATGATCCAGACTGGTTGGAACTGGTCATGTTGGATGTGAGCGAGGCGCTGGCCGGATCAGTTCTTGAAGATGCACCCATTGTGCCTTTATCAGCATATAATGGCGAAGGGCTGGACGAACTGAAGAACGTGCTCCAGGAAAAGTTGTCGGTTACAGAAGCCCGTACGGATTTCGGCCGGCCGCGATTGTCTGTCGATCGCACCTTTACGCTGGCTGGCTTTGGAAACATCGTAACCGGCACCCTGGTTGACGGCCGGTTTCGTATTGGCGATCAAGTTGAGATTCAGCCTGGTAATCGCAAAGGGCGTATTCGCGGGCTGCAAACACACCAGCAGAAACTTGATATCGCCAAACCAGGCAGCAGAGTTGCGATTAACCTTAGCGGTATCGACCGCAAAGAGATAAGAAGAGGCGACGTTGTGGCTGCTCCGGGAGCGGTCGAAGATACGATACTTTTTGACGCGGCTTATCGCCATCTTCCGGATGTCTCTGCTCCGCTGAAACACAATATGCAGGTAAAATTATTCGTCGGGGCGGCCGAAGTCATCGCGCGAACCCGGGTCCTGGGAGTAAAGCAGATTGAGCCAGGGCAAAATGGTTGGCTGCAACTTGCGCTTCAGGAACCGGTAGCCTTGGTTCGCGGCGACAGGTTCATCTTAAGACTGCCTTCTCCAGCTGCTACATTGGGTGGTGGACACGTGCTCGATCCACACCCGGGGCGTCGTCACCGTCGCTTCCGGTCCGATGTCACCGACCGCCTTCAGACACTGACGTACGGAACGCCAGCTGAGTTACTGGCACAAACCTTGGCAAGGATCGAGCCCACTACCCAGCACAACCTGTTTCAGCAATCAGGTCTCGACCCTGAAACGGCTAAAGCAGCTTGGCGTGAATTGGAAGAGGACGATCAAGTGATCTGGCTTGGAAAACAGATCATATCCTATGCAGGCTGGCAGAAGCTCATCGATAAACTGGCCAATATCCTCAGCCATTACCATCGCGATCACCCGCTCCGGCTAGGAATGCCGCGGGAAGAATTGCGCAGCCGGCTAGAGTTGTCCCCAGTCGTTTTCAATCCCCTGCTCGCAGAAGGGGCCGCCCAAAATATGCTTATCGAGGAAGGATCTCTGGTACGATCGCCAGATCATGCGATTGTCTTTTCTCCGTCTGAGCAGAAAGCGATCAATCAACTTCTGCAGAAATTTGTATCGGCCGGCGCAAATTCCCCATCAGTTAAAGAGAGCAAAACCTTGGTTAGAGAAAGCGTATACCACGCCCTCGTTGATCTGGGGGAGCTGCGACAACTCAATGCGGATGTTGTGTACGCCGCTAATGAGTATAAGTCTCTGACAAAAAAGATCGTTGTTTTCCTACAAGCGAACCAGCGAATCAATGCGGCACAAGCTCGAGACCTTTTGGGCACCAGCCGCAAGTATGCTATTGCACTCCTCGAACACCTCGATGATATCAAAGTTACACGACGTGTTGGCGATTTTCGAGAGCTTTCCTAAGAATCTTGGCCCATTAATACCCGCTTCTTCTTTATGTCATTGTGAACTTTCAGGTAAATTAGCGGCAAATTGCTCGTTTTACTTTACTTTTAGGTGCAAAATGGAGTATATTATGTAAGGTAGTTTAATCGACATAAAGAACTAAAGGGGTCATTTGTGCCTTCGGGGCTCTGAACGACCACATCAAGGAGGTTCAAAGATGCTGTTGCGTAGACGAGACAAAACCCATTTCTGGGGCTTGCTTGCGGTCGGGTTGATCGCCACGGTTGTCCTACTGCTGTTTGCTGGCCCAAGTTCCCTTTTCGCAAGCACTGATGCTTGGCACGGTAGTTATTGGAACAATACTGATTTGAAGGGTCATCCAGATCTGGTACGATACGATCCGGCTATAGATTTTGATTGGGAAGGATTATCGCCTGATCCTGTCATTAATGTTGACAACTTTTCCGCCCGTTGGGAGCGTACCGTTGGTTTTTCGAAGGGAACCTATCGCTTTAAAGCCTCGATGGATGATGGTGTGCGCGCTTGGGTCGACGGCAAGCTGATTATCGACGATTGGCAAGAAGGCAAATTGCGTACGATTGAAGCGGATGTCCCACTGAGTGACGGTGCTCACAAGATTACTGTCGAGTATTATGAAAAAGGCGGGAAAGCCATAGCCGGTTTCACCTGGGATATGGTTTACGGTTCTAGTATGCCCCCGACCTACCCACAACAACCGATCTACCCACAACAACCGATCTACCCACAGCAACCGGTGTATCCTGAGCAGCCTGTACCACCGTCTGGAGATGTGATCTATCCTGTTGGCGTGGTTAAGTCTCCTTATCTGAACATGCGAAGTGGCCCTGGAACTAAATACCATGTTGTTGCGGTCCTGCAGCAGCATACAGAGCTCTCCATCATCGCTCGCAGCAGCGGCAGCACCTGGTATCTGGTTAAGACCCCTGGTGGACCAACAGGCTGGGTTAAGCGATACTATGTTCACACAGATTTTCCGTACACAAGCCTACCATTCGCGGATTCTGGCCAAGGAGGCCCATCGCATAAGCCGCCTGCTCAAGCACCCTCACAACAACCGTCGGGCACCGTAAACATAGGAGCCTTGAATGTGCGCAGCGGACCAGGGACAAATTATCGAGTGATAGCGGTCGTAAGTGGTGGAACCACCGTGACCTTGTTGGGGCGCGATGGAAGCGGCAGGTGGTTGAAAGTCAAGATTCCAACTGGGACGGTCGGCTGGGTAAACGGCTATTATATAAGCACAAGTTACCCTACTCAGAATCTCCAAAGTGGATAATAAATTGGGCTAGAGCCATTTTCTAGCTTCCTCCCCAGATGCCGACTTTGCGAAAGGTGGCATCTGGGGATTTTTAGCTTATGCTGGTAATTGAAATCGCTCCTCTTTCTCTTGACGTGCTGGCAGCAGCCGGCTTTATTTTTGTCGTGCGTGTTGCCGGCATGTCGTTCAGCACAGTGCGCATGCTGTTGATGATGCGCGGCAAAAAACTAGGTACGGCCGTTACCGGTTTTGTTGAAGTCCTGCTCTATGTCATCGCCATCGGCGGTGTAGTCAACAACCTATCCAACATATGGAATATACTTGGCTACAGCCTCGGTTTTGTCGCCGGTACTCTAGTGGGCATGTGGATCGACGAAAAAACGGCCACCGGGTTTGTTGACGTGCGCATCATCTCCCGCTATAAAGCGCAATTTATCCTAGAAAAGCTGCATGAAGGGGGATATGGTGCCACAGTTGCATGGGGGCAAGGCCGCCAGGGCGCGGTAGGTATGATTTGGGCAATTGTTCGCCGCAAAGAAGTTTCTGCAGTACAACGCATCGCAGAAAACGCCGATCCTGATATTTTTATCACTATTGAGGACACGAGAGCGGTAAAGCGCGGCTATATGAACATCGCCCATAACCAGAAGTAGCTGGTTCAAGACTTGGTGACTTTCGTCACCTCATATTGTGTCTTTTATCACTACATTTTTCAGCTTGCACGAACTAAAGTTCGGATAAGAGAATATTTTATGTGGAAACTGGAGTATGCCTTGAGAATGGGTGGAGTCCCAATATAGCATGTACGAGATTATACTGGTCCCTTTGGATAGTTCCCAACGTGCAGAATCAATTCTGCCTCATGTTCAGTCTCTGGCATCTCATTATGAGGCCGAAATCGTTTTTCTACAAGTTTTTGAATTGGCCCACCTGGTTGATCTACCACGCGTGGATGATGATGATTATCAGGCCTTGCCCCACATTGGCAAGGATGAAATGCAGCAACATGTGGAAAAGGCTCAAAGCTATCTTGCCGGTATGGTCGAACGAATGGCCAAACTGGATATTCCGGCACGTTCGCGCATCGCCTACGGTCCAATCGCTTCTACCATCATTAACACGGCCATAGATGAACAGGCCGACCTGATCGCCATGGCCAGCCATGGCAGCAGTGGTATCCAAGGAGTCTACTATGGCAGCGTAGCCGCCGGCGTGCTGCAACGGGTTGACCGTCCGCTGCTAATTGTTCGTGCTCAAGATTAGGGGCAATAATCAGTGACCGAGCCACTCAAAGGCCAGTTGTTCCGCGTCAATATCCTCTGCATTGGGCAGCTCATTCAAGGCCTCGATTAGGCGAAGCTTGACAGATTCAACGTCTCCGTCGTTGGTCAAAATGATCTCTGACAAAGTGGTGCCTTCGCCGATCTAATCCTGTATTTCATCTGCAGCCAACCCAGTCTTCTCGCTCACGATTGTGAATACGGTCCTGGCTCAATTTATCCTATCAAATATCCCAGCAGCCCCCATACCGCCGCCAATACACATCGTGACCATACCGGTCTGCAAGTCACGCCTTGCCATCTCGTGCATAATTTGGACGGTTAACTTGGCTCCTGTACACCCTAGTGGATGCCCAAGAGCGATCGCCCCGCCGTTGACATTCGTCTTCTCTTCATCAAAGCCTAGTTCGCGAATTACGGCCACAGATTGGGCCCCAAATGCCTCATTTAGCTCGATGAGATCAATATCATCAACACTCATGCCCGTTCGCTTCAATACGCGCGGCACGGCCGCAATGGGGCCAACACCCATGATCTCCGGGCGCACACCGCCCACATTAAAGCCCACAAAACGAAGAATGGGCGTAAGTCCGAGCGCTTCCGCTTTGCCGCGTTCCATGACAATCACACCAGCCGCCCCATCGCTCAGTGGAGAAGAGTTGCCAGCTGTTACGGAACCTCCCTGCTTAAACACGGGTCGGAGCTTTGCCAGCGCCTCCAACGTTGTATTGGGCCGGATGTGTTCGTCCTTGTCAAAGAGGATCGTTTCTCGCTGTGGGCCATCGGCACCTGCGGTAACTTCCTCGATCTCAATGGGCACGATTTCATCCTCAAACAAACCAGCGGCCTGAGCCTTCATCGCGCGCTGATGGCTGCGCAATGCAAATTCATCCTGCGCCTGGCGGCTAACCTCAAACTCATCGGCTACATTTTCGGCCGTCATTCCCATGCCCATATACACCTCCGGAGCATTTTCCGACATGTAAGGATTGGGATTGATGCGGAATCCTGTCATGGGCACCAAGCTCATTGTCTCAGCGCCACCGGCGATGATTGTATCCGCCCCGTTGGCGATGATTCGTTCTGCTGCCAGGGCTATGGTCTGCAAGCCGCTGGAACAAAAACGGTTTACCGTCATGGCCGGAACGTCTACCGGTAATCCGGCACGTAGCGCAATCACACGCGCCATATTTAGCCCTTGTGATCCTTCGGGCATCGCACAACCAATTATCACATCGTCTATCTGGGCCGGATCTAATCCCTTTGCCTTTTCCAAAAGGTCTTGAATCACGACGGCCATCATGTCGTCCGAACGCCAGTTGCGAGTTGTTCCTCGTTTGGATTTCCCCACCGCCGTTCGCGATCCTGCTACAATTACTGCTTCACGTGTCATTTCAGTTCTCCCAGTTTGATTCGCGCTATCATTCGCCAGAGTCGCGACTTGCTTTGCGCAAACCGCTAGCAACCGATCTAATTTCTCAACGGCTTCCCGGTTTGCAGCATATGCATAATTCGTTCAATCGTCTTAGGCTCTCCTAATAACGATAGAAACGCCTCACGCTCCAAATCAAGCATATACCACGGATCCACCCAGGCGGGTGCGCTAATGTCACCACCACAAAGCACAAAAGCTAATTTTCTTGCGATCTTAGCATCGTGCTCACTAGCAAACTTGCCCCACTCCCAGGATTGTATGCCCATCAGTAACGCGCCATAAGTGTCGCGCCCAGCAGCATAGATTTTCTCTACCTCTGGAGGGCGCGAACCGGAGGCGACCAAGTCGAGGGCTTGTTCTTTGGCCCTGGCAAGACGATGGTCGCTATTCATGACGATGGTGTCACTATTTGCCAGGTAGCCCAAGCTTTTTGCCTCCCAGGCGCTAGTGGATACGGTCGCAAGAGCAACTTGCTCAAAGGTCTCTTGCATCACGGGTAATACATCAGCATTAGGGGTTCGCATTGTGGGGTTCACCTTGCGGCGCACCAGCTCCTTGCACCCGCCTCCAGCCGGAACCAATCCAACGCCAAATTCCACCTGACCAATGTAGCTCTCATGGGCAGCAACGGTCTGCCATCCAGTCATGGCGTATTCAGCCCCGCCGCCTAAAGCCATCTGGTGCACAGCCGTCACAACAGGCTTTGGCGCGTGTCGCAGCTCAAAGGTCGCTCTTTGCAGCCCATTGATCATTTCGCTCAGTACATCCCACATGCCTTGCTGAGCCGCCATTGCCGTCGCAAAAATGTTCGCCCCGACGCAGAAGTTGGTCCCATCGTTGCCGATCACCAAGGCATCAAAATCATCGTCCAATCTTTGTAGCGCCTTATGTGACATGTCGATTATATCCTGGTCTATGGCATTCATTTTGGCGTGGAATTCCAACAAAGCAACGCCATCGCCCATGTCGCGCAGGCTGGAACTCAGGTTCTTTTCTACTTCCTCAAGATTGGAGATTACGACAAAATTCTTGTCGACCTTTCTCAACTTGGTGCTCTTTGATTCGAAGTCGTAACAGCTGCCGTTTTCATAGAAGGAGGTATGTCCGGAAGCCAGCATGTCTTTGACCCAATCGGCGACCTCTAATCCCGCCTCCTCCATTTTCTCGGCTGTTTCGGCAACGCCTAACATATCCCACATTTCAAACGGGCCTGCCTCATGAGCGAAACCCCAGCGCACTGCATCATCCACGTCACTCAAGCGATAGGCGATCTTGGGCGCAACATCGGCCGCATAGGCAAAGCCAAAGTACAACGTATCGCGCACATAATTGGCGGCACGGTCATCAAAAGTCAAAAGCTTACGTATCCTTTCGCCAAGATCTTCTGTCTTACGCACCGCACCAACCGATTCGAAGCGAACCTTTGGCGCTGGTTCATATTCCATCGTCTTTGGGTTGAGCGCCCAGAATTCACGTTTTCCGTTTACGAATGTTTTCTTATAGAATCCCTGTCCACTCTTATTACCGAGCCACTGATTCTGTAGCATTTCGTCCATTACAGCCGACAATTTGGCCGTACGCAGCGTCTCCCGATAGGGATCATCGGTCACAGCTTCATACAAGTTGCTGTTCACATGTTGCATGACATCCAGGCCCACTAAGTCCATAAGGCGGAATGTAGCAGATTTTGGACGGCCAACCGTCGGACCGGTAATGGCATCAATTTCAGGCACCGAATAGCCGTGCTCTAGTGCGTACTCTATGCCAAAGGATGCAGCCATGGAAAAGAAACGATTACCGATGAAATTGGGAGTGTCTTTGCAAATCACAACGCCTTTGCCCAAAACATCACGGCCGAAATCACTCATGAATTTTGTAACCGCCGGATCCGTATCAGGTGTGGGGATGATCTCCAGCAATTTGAGATAGCGAGGCGGATTAAAGAAATGGGTGCCTAGGAAGTGTTTCTTAAACATCTCCGAGCGCCCGTCAGCAATCTGATTAATGGGGATTCCTGAGGTATTGCTGGTAATGATCGCGCCGGGTTTACAGGTAGCTTCCAGTTTTTCCATCAGCTTCAGCTTCAGATCCAGACGCTCGATGATCACTTCCACTACCCAATCAGCATCCGCTATGAGGTCAAAATCGTCTTCGGTATTGCCTATGGTAATAAAATCACCTCGATCTTTGCGGGCCAAGTTCGCCGGACGCGCCTTCGCCATGCGATCGTAGAGGCTTTGAACAAGCCGATTGCGTGCAACTGGATCCTCTTGTTCTTCCGGATCCAGGTTGGGAGTCGGAATATCCAGCAGCACTACCGGAATACCAATATTGGCCAGGTGAGCAGCGATTCCACCGCCCATCGTCCCTGCGCCAATAACGGCCGCCTTATCAATGCGGTAGGTCATTTTTTTCTCCTTTCAGCTATTTTAACTCTCGCCGACTGTAGTCTAGGATACTACGAGCGACAATGAGCTGGTTAATTTGCTTCGTCCCTTCATAGATGTCGTTGATCTTGGCGTCACGCATCCACTTCTCTACTAAATATTCTCTTGAATAACCTTGTGGCCCAAGTAGTTCGACCGCCTTTTGGGTAATCCAGGTGACGGCTTCGCCAGCTCGAAACTTGCACATACTTGCTGCCAAGCGATTGCTTTCGCCATGCGCCATCATGGCCACTGCCCGAAGCGTCAGCAGCCAGGCTCCCTTGTGACGCGCTTCCATTTCCATCAGATCGCGCTCGACGGCCGTCATTTCGTGCAACGATTTGTTGTAATCTACTTCGATGCCCTCGGCGGCGAGCTTTTCTCGCGTGAATTCCACAGCGGCCCGAGCGATGCCCATAGCGCTTGCTGCCACAGCCGGCCGGGAAGCATCAAATGTTTTCATCGCTCCCTTGAAACCTTTCACCGTTGTTTGTTGCTGAACCTCAAGACTGCCCAGCAGGTTATCAAATGGCACACGAGCATTGTTAAAATGCAAGGAAACTGTGTCACTGGCACGAATTCCTAGCTTGTGTTCCTGTTTAGCTATGGATACACCTGGGGTATTGCCCTCGACGACAAATGACTTGATGCCTGCGCGCCCTGCCTCTGGGTCAATCGTTGCCCAGACCACGCAGAGGCCATCTGATTCTTCTAACGCCAGCTTTCCGCTTGTAATGAATATCTTTTCGCCGTTGAGTATCCACTCATTGGTTTGCTCGTCGAGGACTGCTGTCGTACGCATTGAGCTATTGTCTGATCCAGCATCTGGTTCAGTGATAGCCATTGCACCCCATTTGGGATCGCCTTCGCCGAATTTGCTAAGGAAGCGTAAGCGCTGTTCTGGTGTGCCCGCCGAATCTACTGCAGCACCGCCAAGCATCGGGTGTGGCAAGCAAAGATATTGTCCAGCGTCGCCCCAGCTCAATTGTTCAATCATCATTACTAGCGCCAGACCAGAGTAGTCCGGTCCTTTGCGTTTTTTCACTTGGCCGTTGCCGCTTCCATTCGTGCCCGGCTGCAATCCCTTGAGGCTCCTTTTAACCATTTCTT
>JAACFF010000618.1 GCA_009937635.1 Chloroflexota bacterium | reverse complement strand
AGGCCACGATTCTACCCAATCAGCAGAATTAATTCACCGAATCTGGCCCAAACTGAGTAGATGCGATTTATCCATCATGTCGCAGAGTACTACCACATGTTTTCAGTCGAGTAGTTGCCCGCGATCCTGGTTTTTGCACGGTACGCGCTTTAAGTCATCCACCAGGGTTTTGATGGCCTTTTGCAGATACTGTGTGAAGTCAGAAACTGTGAGACAGTTCAATAGTTAGGAATAAGGGAGGTTTTCGCCAAGAGTTGAGCCGTGGAAGTTGGAATTGTTGACGCCACTTGCTGAGGGGATCGGCCGGTATGACTGATGCGATATAGGGTCATGTAATTCACCAGCAAACTGAGTACAATCCCATTAGGCATTTTATAGATGAGATAGCAAAAGCTTATACGACATAAGCAGGAAGGATGTTGTAATGCAGGTTAGCGAACAAACCATTTTCGACGGAACGGACAGCTTTTTAAGTCTTAAACATCTGGTTCTACGGGGCACAAATTTCGAGATCGGTCAAACGCTCGCTGAAATGGCGCTTGAAAAGCAGGGCCAGGCTGCCATTCCCCTACCTGCCAGCCGGGACCATGTCAGAGCGCGGCGCGCCTACTTTCAGCGCAGCTATCCTATTCATTGGCAGCGCATGCGCGGCGTTGCTGCGGCCTTCGGTCTTGACCCGGAAGATGACCGCTGCGATATGAGCACTCTCTGGGGCAACCTGGAAGTAGAGATGCCGTCGATGGGCTGCTCTGTTGCCTATTACCCGCCTTCAATAACAGCGGGTGGGCGTGGCTATCTGAGCCGTAACATGGATTTCCCAAAGGATATATCAATCGCCGATGTCATGCGTTTGCCGCTGGCGGCAGAGGAGAGGAAGCGGATGCCTTCGATGATGAGCGAACCGACCATTATGGAATGGTATCCTGAGGATGGTGGTTACGCATCGCTGGCGATTCATGCATTCGACGCCCTTACTGGCACAATGGACGGGATGAACAGCGCCGGACTGGTGATCTCGCAGATGACGGATGAGGACGCAATTGCAGAGTTAGGACCCGATCTCGAATCCCATCCGGGGCTGCCGCATGTTGTTGGCCTGCATGAACTGCAGGTGCTCCGTTTCCTGCTGGACACATGTGCGACAGCGGATGAGGCGAAGGAAGCGCTGCTGACGTGTAAGCAGTATTATGGCTTCTCTCCGCTCCATTACATCGTCGCCGATAAGGCCGGAAACTCGTTCATTTACGAGACTTCTACGGGGCGTAATGTGCAGTACATTATCGACGGTAATGGGCAGCCGCAGGTGGTAACGAATTTCCAACTATATAAGCATCCGAACGTCGATCAGATGCCCAAGGTAAAGCTGTCATGGGAAAACGATGCTTTCTGGCGTTACCAGACGTTGGTGGAGAGGATCTCGAAACAGAACGATCTCTTCACGGTTGATGATATCAAGGCGAACCATGCCTCTGTAAATTTCATGAGGCTGATTGAAGAGATGGGTGCTGATCCAAGCTACGAGGGCAATGACGCCGATGATCGCGTGCGGACGTTGTGGCACAGTCTGTACGATCAGCAAGCTGGAACGGCCGAGTTCAGCTTCTACCTTGGTGAAAAAGAACTCGCTGACGGCACACGTACAGAGTATCGTAGCGACTACTTGAGATTCGCGCTCGATACTTGATATGCTGATTGACGATGTGATAACATATCGACATATAATGAAATATTCGATGAATACACTTGGTGGATATATCGGGGTAAAAACAACACTGTAGGCTTTTTACACGTGAGCGGTCGAGTCCCGTCGCTCCCGTCTAAGCCTATAGTGCTAGACACTAAGACACAAAGACTCCTGAATACCAGGGGTCTTTTTCTTTTTCCTGATTTTCTCTTAAATCCTATAGTTCACAGAGTGAGCGAGACTTGTCGCTCCCGTAATATCGATATTTAATTAGCTGGTTCGGATGGATTCATCTGGTGGAGTGATGGTGTGGGCAACGGCCGACCAGATCATAGAAATTTACCTCAACTGAGAAAAAGGTAGATTCTATCAAAACAGGTAAATTGGTCAGGATTTACACCCGACAGGCTGTTAATAAAGCCAGGGCATTGGCTATTTTGCCTGCTTGAAACAGGGTTTGGCTGGGTTTAGACGTTAAATGGGGAGAACTGCCGTTTCCCCTCCCCCTTTCTCGCCAAACCATCACCCCATCCACTATAATCCCCCTATGAACGATGTGCGAATGACGAATTTTGTATTATCGACCAAACTGTACATTCCGCCGACCCAACCCGAACTCGTCTCGCGCCCCCATCTAATTAGGAAACTCAATGAAGGCTTGCACCGCAAGCTAACGTTTATCTCCGCGCCAGCAGGCTTCGGCAAAACGACTTTAGTGAGTGATTGGATCGCCAATTCGCAATTGGATGGCGAAAAAGGGAGCCAATCAGGTAATCGCACCTCAGGAAATCAAAATCGAGTTGCCTGGCTTTCGCTAGATGAAGGGGACAACGATTTAGGCACCTTCTTAATCTACTTCATCGCCGCCATACAAACGGTAGAACCTGACATTGGACTAGAACCACTAGCCGCGCTGCAATCATCCGGAGCGACCAATAGTGAAGCAGTTCTGATGGTCCTTCTCAATGAGATCGCGGGCCTTCCCCAAACCCTGGTTCTCATATTAGATGACTATCACGTGATCGAGAATCAATCAATTGACAAAGCAGTCA
>JAACFF010000194.1 GCA_009937635.1 Chloroflexota bacterium | reverse complement strand
ACAGCCTCATCCTGGGTGCAGGAGATGTACTCAGCAGTTACGTAAGGCAACCAGAGTAAATCATCGCTGATACGGGTCCGTACGCCTCTACCGGATGGTGGGTGCCACCAGTGCAGCACATCGCCGGCCTCAAACTGGTGGCCGCCAGCCCGCAGAATCTGCTGGCGGGTCACTTTAGGGGCTGCATGTAGAGTGGCCATCACATCTTGCAGTTGATCCCGAAATCCAAACGCGCCACTGGATTGGTAAAAACCCGATCGGCCCCAGATACGGCAAGACAGGTTCTGATACAGCAGCCAGCGGTTGAGCATCAAGTCCATTTGCTTGTCGGGTGTCTCAACCTGAACAACACCCAGCAGTTTATCCCATTTCTCCTGATTTGCTTGCCAGGCGATCTCTACCTGAGCGTGATCCTGGAAACGATTGATTAAATCTAGCGCCTCTTGTCGATCTCCACCCTGGCCTAGCAAAAAGTGGATCTCCTTAGTCTCGTGCGCTTCCAGATCGACAAATATTTTCAGGGCGGCGCAGGGATCTGTTCCGGCGGCTACGCGACCCGTCAAACCAACCCTTTCCAGCGCTGCCGGCTTTGCTGGATCGCCCAACCGACCTAAGAACTCGGATCGATCGGCGGTCAAACCGTCGGGGTGTTGGCTGGCGGCTAAAAAGGCTTCTCTTTTGCAGAATTCGGATTGATAGGGTTGCCGCGCCAGCAGCGCACCGGCCTGATTGTCATACTCTGGAATGAGATACTGTTGCGTTTGATCGCGATTTACGCCCAATACCCATTCGCAGTAGTAGGTTACCGACAACATCCGGGACTGCCTCAGAGTGTTTTCCAGGCGTAGACAAATCAGCTTCACAGGCGCGTCGGTATCCGCGAATAGCCGCAATTCTTGCTTCAGCCCGTGGCTGTGATGTTCAAATATGGTGTAGCCGGCTCCGTGACGCACCAGATATGGCTTATCCGCCGGCAATGGTTGTGGTGTGGGCGACCATAGTGTATTGTTCGCCCTATCGCGTACGTAGAGTGCTTCACCTGATGGATCGCGCACTGGGTCGTTATACCAGGGCGTGAGCCGGTTTTCACCGCTGTTCAACGCCCAAGAAAAGCTGCTGCCCATTTCTGAAACCAGAAAGCCGAAGCCAGGGTTGCTGATCACATTGACCCACGGCGCCGGCGTCCGTTCGCCAGGACGCAGGTAAATGCAATACTCACGACCGTCGGCACTGAAGCCGCCCCAGCCATTATCGTTAAGCAGAGGTTCCGGGCGCCTTAACGGCGGAGCCGGCTTCAAGGGCTGGCCAATTCGCGGCGGCACAAAAACCGGCGGCCAAGGCTCTGGACGCTGTGTATCGGCAAGTTGTTGCGCCAGGCTACCTGACCGCCCGTGCAACATGACCCGGGCGGCAGCGGCAAACAGCGCCCTTTCATCAGCGCTTAAGCGGTCAGCCTGCAGCACAAAGACACCGCCGCGGCAATTGAGCCAGTTGTCACAATGCATGCGGTGCAGCAAGCGATAGAGCTTGTTCTGTAGCGTCAGATCATAACTGGCCCCTTCCTCATTAAGCACGACCAGATCGATTTGCAGGCCTTGATGGCGCCAGTAGCGATGCGCCTGCAGCAACTCGCCCAGCAATCCTAGTTCTACGTCGTCTGATATTGATACCAGCAGGATCGGCAGATCGCCGGATATGGCATAGGGCCATAAGGCTGATTGGTCCAGCCGATTTTTAGCCAATTGTTGCGGGCGCGCTCTTAACCTGGCGTGTGGGAAGGTGAGGAAAGAGAACAGTTCCTGGAAACGTTCCAGTTCCTTAGAAGTGAGATTGAGTTGGCGTAGGTTCAGCTCGCTCTGGGCAAGCGCCCGGTCAAATGCAGCTTGTAAATGGCCGGGGACTTGATACCGCGCTACCAAGGAGAGGAGTTCCTTGCGCGATGTACCGGCCAGCGTGAGAAATGTTACTTCACTGGTAACATGCGGTTCGATCTCCAGTCTTACCTGCAAGCACATGATGGGATCCAGAACAGCCCCTGTCGTCCCGCTTAATCCGTTGCCGCCCGGTTTCAAGGCAGCCGCCTGCCGCAGACTGCCCCCACGACCCAAGAAATGGGTCCGGTCAGTTTCAAAGCCAACCCGACCCGGTTGATCTGGCCTAAAGAGCAAGGCATGGGCCAGGTAGCATGGTTTTTCCGCGGTCGCACGTGGCCGGCGGCGAAACAGCAATGTTTGGCCGTCGGAATGATATTCGCTTTCAATGAAAAGCTTGTTAAATGCTGGATGGCGCCGGTCACTATCTTGCTCACCCAGAACTACCTCCCCATAGCTGGTTATGGCGAGGCGTCGCCGGCGATCGCTGTGATTTGTGACTCGCAATCGTCTTATCTCTAGGTCGTCATCCGGTGGTACAGCAATTTGCAAGTGAGTCGAGATTTCCGCATTTGTGCAGTGGAAATCTGCCTGATGTGGAGAAAAATTCGTTTCCCAATGGTGGTCCGGACTGTCTGTAGGTTGGCGAGTTGCGGACCACAGTTGGTCGCTATCAGCATCTTGAATGTAGATCCAGGTACCCCAATCATCCTTCGTGGTGTCCGCGCGCCAGCGGGTCAAGTCAGTGTCTTTCCAGCGGCTGTAGCCACCACCGGCATTGGTGATAAACACCCCATAACGGCCGTTGGCTAGGTAATGAGCCAAGGGATACGCTGTGTTCTCAGGTACTCTCCAAGGCATGGACGTTATTTTCGGTTGTTCGAGGCGGGCCAGGTTTTCTTCCTCCTGAGAAATAATGGTTTCTGGAGTACCAACCGGAAGCCGCTCCTGCAAAAGCAACTCAACACTGCGCACCCGGGGATCGGCGTGAAAACGTTGCACCATGGGTTTGTCCTGCAGTGTGTTGACCAGTGCCAGCATGATCATGCCTTGATGATGGATCATAAAGGAGTAAATGATGGCCCACTTCTGACCAAGTGCCAGCCTGGCGCGGGTGAAATCAACAGCCTCATAGAAACCGTAGTCCCCGAGCATCTTCATCTCAAGCAGGCGGTTGATATTGTCCATCACCGCCTGTGGCCGGAAGGGCAGCGCGAGCAGGGTGGCGTAGGGGCTGACGACTAGGTCATCTTCCAGTCCTCGTTTAAAACCAAGACCCGGAGTGCCAAAGGCACTGTACTGGTAATTCAAGCTGGCATCAAATGCATAGTACCCCGACTCCGAGTTGCCCCAAGGCACCCCCTTCTGATTACCATATTCCATCTGTTGTTCAATACAACCGAAGATGCTATGGTTCAACAATGTACCGCTGGTCTGCCGCGTCAGAAGACTGGGCATCAAGTACTCAAACATGGTGCCGCTCCAGGAGAGCACGACCTGCCGGTCTTTTACCTGTTTAAGTGGTCGGCCAAGACACAACCAGTGCCGCTCAGGCACATCCCCTTTGGCAATGGCCAGGAGGCTGGCCAGCCGCGCTTCAGAAGCCAGCAGATCATAATAATTTGCATCCTGTGACTCGATGTCGACGTTGTAGCCGATGTGAAATACATCCCGTTCCGGATCGTACAGGAAAGCAAAATCCATCTCTACGATTAGACGCTCCATTTGCTGACAGGT
Organism: Chloroflexota bacterium; assembly: GCA_009937635.1. GTDB lineage: Bacteria > Chloroflexota > Anaerolineae > Promineifilales > Promineifilaceae > JAACFF01. The sequence continues at coordinate 7,355 of JAACFF010000194.1, read as the reverse complement.
CTGGACCAGGGCAGCTAAGATGCGGGAGATTTCGGCTTGGGCCGCCGCAAGCGCCTGCGCGAACTGCTTACACCATTGACGCGCCTGCTGCACTTGCTCCGGCTGTGCCGGACCTGCGGGCAACAAGGTATGTAGTTGGTCCAGCTGTTTTTGCGCGTTAAGGTAGATGGCTGGCAACTCACAACATGCAGTCGCGGTATGGGGCAGTGCCTCGACTAGCCTTTGCCATATGTCAGCCAGGGCAGGATCAACATGCGGCGCCTGCAGCAAGGAAGGTGTTTCGGGCATAAAAACCAGCCAGGGCATCACCATCTGCAGTTTGCGCTGCATGTCGAATAGCTGGTGACGTGCCCGGTCAGACCAGACGTGCACACTGTGCAGTGTGGCCGGAGGCACAAATTCGCCACCCAGTAGGGATACCAGGTCCTGATCAATTATGGGCCATAGGTCCTTCTGTAAGCGGTTCAACAGCGCCGACCAGTGAAGGGGATCGTCCCATACTGCCAACACCTGCTGCACAATCTCATCGAGCCGTCGTTGGAGCGCGCGCACCGAATCCGGGGCAGATGTGGCCAACCCTGCCAAGGCTTCGCTGAGTACGGCAAGGGTATCTATAAAACCGTACTGCTGCTCTTTCCGCGGCAGGCTGGTATTGGGCAGCGCGAGACATCCCTGGCGCAAAGCCACCAAGCAGCAGCCCAGGTTGCCGCTATCTACGGTTGATATGTAACGCGGCGGTAGCGGCGCCAGGGTTTGGGTATCGTACCAGTTAAAGAAATGCCCGCGGTAACGCTCGAGATGGTTCAGGTTCCCCAATGTGCTTGTCAAGCGAACCTGCAATTCCGGCAGGCCAATATAGCCCAAGTCATAGGCAGCCAGGGTCGACAAAAGCAGCAGGCCGATGTTGGTAGGGGAGGTACGATGGGCGACAAGGCCACGCGGGTCTTCTTGAAAATGGTCGGGGGCCAGCCAGTGATCTTCAGGACCAATGAACTGCTCGTAGAAGAACCAAGTGCGCCGGGCTAGACAGTGCAGCTGTTTCTTTTGGTCTGGCGTTAAAGGCTGCCCGGCTTGCCGCACTGGCTGGTTAATCCACATGATAATCAGCGGCCCTGCCAGCCAGGCCAACAGCAACGGTGCCGCCACCAGAAAGGCGGAAGGATTAAAGAGGGCAATGAGCAGTGCGAGGACCACGGCCAGCACAGAAGCGGCCGAAACTTCGCGCCAGACGACGGCTATTGACTGATTCTTGCCCAGCAGCTGAACGGTGTGCGCTGCAGTGGTCCACTGGAGCAGCCGCTTGTGGGTAACAAACATACGCAAATGAGCGGTGATAACCGCATCACCGGCGATAAGCGCTTCGTAAGGGAGGACTACCAGCCCAAACAGCCAGCGCGACAGGGGCTGCCGAGTTGTTTGACCCGTGTTGAGCTGGACCATATGTTTGCGGTTGTGCAGCATGCTGTCGAATAGCGTGATGAAGACATCGCTAGCCAAGGTTAAGCAAGCCACCAGTGTCCAAACCAACGGCGAACCAGGCAGCCACAACCAGCCGGCTACCAGGAGAAGCATAAGCGCCGGCCGCAGCAGGCTCCGGCGCATGTTGTCCACGATCTTCCAGCGATCGATCCCCTGCAACTGATTACGTACCCGTCCGGCTTGAGTGTGGGGCACCCAGGGCATTAACCAGGGCAGCAACTGCCAGTCGCCACGGATCCAGCGGTGCTCGCGGCGGACGTGTGCCTGGTAGGAAGGGGGCTGCTCTTCATAGACGATTACATCCGAGGCCAACGCGGCACGGCCGTGTAATCCCTCAAATAAATCATGGCTTACCAGCCAATTCTCCGGCGATCGATCGGCCAGGCTTTGGTCAAAGGGAGAGACCTCGTAAATTCCTTTGCCCATGTAAATTCCTTCGCCAAATAGATCCTGGTACATGTCCGACACGGCCTGGCAGTAGAGATCAAGGCCGCTATGCCCGCTGAATAGACGAGAAAAGCGAGTTTGGTTGGCGCTGGTAGGTTTGATTTCTACCCGGGGTTGCAGCACTGTATACCCCCTGGTCACGGTGCCCGTCTGTGGATCTACGCAGGCTTGGTTTAAGGGGTGGGCCAGCATACCGATGAGGACCCGGGCCTGATTATGGGGCAGCGTGGTGTCAGCGTCCAGGGTAATGACATAGCGGATGTGAGGGAGAATATCCATGTGCCCAATTTGAACCGTGTATGATGTTGTGTTTTTCCCCAGCAGCAGGTGGTTGAATTCTTCGAGTTTGCCCCGTTTTCGCTCCCAGCCCATCCAGAACCCTTCCCCAGGGTTCCACAGCCTCTGGCGATGAAAAAGGTAAAATGGCCCTTTTTCCGGCGAAGGGCCGTATTTCTGATTAAGACTTTGGATGCCCTGGCTGACTTGATTGAGAAGCGGCTCGTCCGTGGGCATCTGCTGCTGCGGAGCATCACAGAAATCCGTCAGCAGAGCGAAGGTGATATGGGCATCACGATTACCCAAGTAGTGCAGTTCCAACTGCTGCAACAAGTTATTAACTTCAGCCTCACTGCTCAGCAGACAGGGCACCACCACCATGGTGCGGCAGTTATCCAAGATGCCATCTTCGAAGGTCATCTTGGGCAAAACACGCGGCTTAACCAGTCGCGTCATAAACCAGGAGGCCAGGCTGGTCGCTACGGTCAACAGGGGAACCAACAGCAGCAAGGCAGCAGCCACATATGCCAGGGGTGAGGAATCTACGACCCACAGGTAGAAAAACGCGCAAAGCAGCAGAAACAATGTGAGAAAGCTGACGCTGCCCAAATATAAGATGGTGGGGTGCTCTCGCAGAAACCGGTTTTGAAGCCGGGCCAGTCTGGGTGGCTGGTACGCCAATGCTTGCTCCATCTGCAATAGACCGTCGTCAACAAGGTAGTACCCGACGTGCATTTCGCATGCAGTGCAGGCCGCCGGTGATGCGGCAGACGCGGCCTGGCGGGCCAGTTGTATGGCCTTTTCGGCGACTGCTGCTTCTTCCAGCGCAGTCGCCCGCGATAATCTTTCGACCACCTTACGATATGAATCGCGGGTAGCGAAATCCATCTCCTGATAGGCGCCCGCCGGATCCTGGGCCAGCACCCGGTCCACGACGCTGACCTTTTCAAAGAAACGATTCCAATTCCAGGTGTCCAGCAACCGCAAACCTACTATGCACCAGGCCACGATCGTATCGTCGGCAGTGCTTTGTCCATCCGCGGCGGTCTCTGGCCCGGTGCCAGCCTGACCGGATGCAGGGGCCAGTGTCTGGATCAACCTTTCAATGATGCAATAACGCAGCATAATTGGCAGTGCCCAAAGCTCGCCCATGGTCAGCGGCGTGATTTCCTGATAGGTAGTGACAAATAGCTGCGCCCAATCCAGGTCCACCCGTTCGGGTTGACCGGCCAGCAGCTCCCGCGCCAGCAGGTATATGCGTGGGTAATCTCGCCATTCTCCAGCCACAAGGCGAGGAAGCTGGCGATAATAGTCACGGGGCATATCTTGTTCAACCTGCCTTAGCGCGCTGCTGACGACATAATAATTGTCAAGAAGCCATTCACCCACATGCCCAGCGAGAAGTTCTTCCTGGGCTTGCTGCTGGAAATGCATATAGGCTTGATCCAGGGTCTTTTTCTGTGAATCGAGTTGGTCTAGCGATTGGCGATCGACAGCCTGCAAGGTCACTTGGTGGTGATCTCCGGCCAACTGGCGAGCGAAACGTTGCAGAGACTCGGGTGAGACGTCCTGCATGCGCGTATCTGCAGCAACCATCCCGGTTTCGGTCGCCGGCATCTTTTAATGTCCTTTGACTTGTTGGGCGGCGGCCTGTGCCTCGGACAAGGCTATTTCGCCGGGCGCCAAATCCTGAACGATGAGTAAGGGGGTGGTGCCATACTCAATGAAACTGGTGGTCAGGCTGCCATACGGCCATTTCGCATGGCCGGAGTATCCGTGAGCGCTGATCACAACCAGATCAACCGCTTCATCTTCCACCAATTGATGCAGGCTGATAGCGATGTTTTCACTCACCAGCAGGCGGGGCACAAAATCGGCCCCCAAGCGCGCTAATAATCGTTTGAAGTAATCGTTGGCGGCACGCAAGTTACGATCTACAAAGCTCTGGATAAGATCCAAATCATCCTGATTCAGCGGTGTCTGCCGCGGCATTTCCGGTTTGACTACTACGTGCGCTAATAGCAAGCTGGCCTGATGAGTTTCGGTCAGCGTAGCCGCTGTGGGGAGCACGCACTCCGAACGCAGCGAGCCATCTAGAGGTACGAGGATTCGCCTATATTGTAGCCGTTCCAGTTTTTCAACGAAGGGATTGTAGGCGCGGATTACCGCGGTAGAGATCAGGGATTCCTGTATGATCTTGCGCACCACACTATTGACATTCCAGCGGCTCATCCCCGTTCGGCCGTGGCTGCTCATCATGATCAGATTGATCGCATTGCTTTGCGCATACTCGATAATGGTTTGCGCTGGTTGGCCCTCCAACAGAACAGGCTCAGTTTCCAACCCGGCCTCAGACAATCGATTGACCACATCATTTAGATAAGCCTCCGCTTCTGATTTACATAGCTGCCACGATAAGGGATCGATAGGCTGCAGGCGATTGGCGGCCGTCGGGCATTCCATGACATGAATAAGCGTTAAATGGGCATCATAAACCTTGGCAAATGCAACCAGATGCGGCAAAACACATTCAGCGATTGGAGATTGATCGAGCGGTACCAGGATTCTATTGAACATTGCTCCGTTCCCTCTGGGGCTATACGACAGCTAGATGTATTAACCCGCCTTAAAAGAGAGGGTGCCAAGTTTACCGTATCGCCCCTGGAGCAATCAGGGATCGATTGCTCGTAAGGTTTGTGTGTGGTGGCTGGCTGTGGTGAGTGTTAGTAAAATGCCAGACCGACCACCAACCCAAGCAGTAGCATGATATTGGCTCCTCTATATCACAATATAAATCTTACCGTTAAGAAAGATCAAGGAGAATTTATGAAACGCACAGCCTTGCCAATGACAATTTGAAATTTGCATGCCTTAACCGGATTCATTTTCTGGGGTCACTTCAGGAGCGATAAGTCTCGCTCACTCTGAGAACTATAGGATTAGGAGAATAATCGGGAAAAAGAAGAAGACCCCTGGTATTCAGGAGTCTTTGTGTCTTGTATGTTTGTAAAAGGTGGGATAATTGAGTGCATTCAAATAATCCCGCCAGCAGCGCGGTGCGGTTCATTTGTCTCTGAAGTCCTTGAACTCGCGACTAAGATTAACTCCCGCGCTGCATACTCTATCATGAGGACGGATGATATCTGAAGCCCCGAATTCGGCGAGCTCGTATTCGCAATAGTGTCCTGTAAATAGAGTTGGTGAATTTCGACATGACCTATAAAACAAAAAGAACCCCCAAGTAATCTTGAGAGTTCTTTATCCTATAGATATTTACTATAGGCCACGGGAGCGACGGGCTTCGGGGCCTCACGTGTAAAAAGCTGATAGTTTCCTTTTTGCCTCTCTATATTGCAAACCCCGCCCTATCAACCAGATTTCCTGATATCACATGGCAGAAGCACAAATTCACGCTTGGCCCGCCTCCTTCAGCGCCACAAAAGCGGCTGGCGTTAAAACCCTGATTCCTCCATATTCTCGCAGTTCGAGTAAGTGTTCATCCCCAGTGATGATGTATTGGGCACCGCCCGCCACGGCACATTCCACATAGCGATTATCCGATTCATCAGAAACGACGACATCCAGTTTTTGCCGCGGTTCAGTCAACAAAGCCTGCTCCGCAATCAAAGCGGCGTACTCAAGTCTGTTTTCTCGCACTTTAGCGTACTTCTTCTTAATCCTTTCATAATCAGTAACACGCAAAATTTCATCAATGATCGGCTGGGAAACCAGCACATCAAATTCCCCTTCAAGCCACCAGCGCACGATCTTTGCCGGATTTCCCTTCTCTGATATTAGGTTACTGATATAGATGTTCGTATCAAGAACGAGGCGCATGGCGTTGACCTATTTCGAATCAATCTCTTTGTTGTCGGACAGCCTGTTGGGCAGCAAGCACATCCTGCATGACTTCTTCAGGATCAGCATCTGGATTCGCAGCTTGCACTTCACCTATCAGCTCGAAAAGCCGATATCGCTGTTGTTTCCAGTTCTCGTACACTTGAATAGGCACAACAGCAACGGCCGGTTTACCATGCCGCTGAATGACATACTTATCACCTTGATATTGCACGCCGTCAACTATTCTTCTAAATTCATCCCTTGCTTTAGTCACTCCAATTATCTTTTCCATAGCTGTTGACATCCTAGTGTTAAGAATATTTACGTTATGTACGTTCTGCATATAACATACATTATATCAGTTTTCTGAGCAGGATTCAATTTTCATGAAACCCGTGAGGTACTATGTGCGGCATGATGGATAATGCGTTTTACCTCTCTTTGTGAAAAAACCAATAATACAGAAACTGGAGTAGTTCCAAATGCCGATGAAACGAACAAACTTAGTCTGATTCTTCCGTCAAGATCCAGATCGTTGCTCCATCCGGCCGTTCATAATCATAGTTGTTTACCGTCCCGGTGTATAAGTCGATTTTGGGTGGCCCATCACTAAGGGCTACATCATTAATGCGGATTTTACGGTTCAATTCAGGGATGAATATCGTTGAACCGACGGGCACCACCGGCTCTTCTCCTTCGCGCCAGGTCGTTGCCGCTGTTTCCAGCGGTACGCTGCACGTACCGTTTCCCGCCCGGGGATGACCCGCGCAACGATCAGCCGGTGTGATCACATAGCGAAATGGCACGAACCCTTGTTCCATCGGAGGGCGCACGGCTGCATACTGCAGGATGTTCCCGTCAGGCAGATGGCCGGATCCTTGATACGCCGCCTGCATCAGAAATGGTCGAGGTAAGGATTCAATGCCTGGCAGAGGTTGGTCATCAAGGCCATACGGCCGTTCCAGGGGCGCCTCCCAATCTTCAGGAGCAAGCTCGTAGATGATGTAGTGTGTAACAGGAATTGCGGTGGCATGCAGCTGCCAGCGCCAGCCATAGGGGCCAGGCGGAAGGTTGGCTGGCGTGGGCCAGAGTGTCGGCAATGGCGTCGGCGTGCTGCTTGGTCGGATGGTAGGCGTAAAGGAAAAGCTGTTGCCTGAAAAATGTCGTCTCAGGCAGAGCCAGTATATGAACAATCTGATCGAGCAAGACCACCGATTCATGAAGTGGCAGATTCGACCAGGATTAGGCTTTGGCTCATATGCAACCGCCTGTAAAACGATTCAAGGCTATGAAGTGATGAATATGATTCGAAA
>JAACFF010000193.1 GCA_009937635.1 Chloroflexota bacterium | reverse complement strand
TACAAATACGTTAGTGCGGAGGGACCGGTAGTCGATATTGAACCAATCCAATTGGAACGTGATCTTCGGCCGTTGGTATATCGCTACCTTGGCGTTGAAGAAGGCGACAATTTTATAGAGGGTCTGGGCGGTGATTCGGCCGGAACCGGAGATATCCTGATACGAATGAAACCTGAACGCTGGCTCAGCGAAGATTATTCCAAGAGCACCTGAGAAGGATGTTGGCGGAGTTTTGTGATGCAGCGACCTCTTGTCGTTTCCACTTTTCTGGTACTTTTCTTTTTGCTTCAAGCCTGTGCGCCACCGCTTGAGCAGGCGGCCGAAACCGGGCTAACATCGATACCGCTGACGGCGCCCATACGGACGCTTGAACCGACCTCGCCACCAGCGACCGTGATGGCTACGCACATGGAGACGCTTGAACCGACTTCACTACCGGCGACCGCAACGACTACGCCTATGCCGGAGGCGACGGCTACTGCAACTGCATTACCAGCGGCCACATCCACCATAGCTTTTACCCGTACGCCCCTTCCCAGAAAGGATAAGACGGAAATTCCCGGAGTTGACTCCGTGATCGAAACCATCTTGAGTAACGATCTTGACCAGCGCCGCTTATTGCTGCATTTCGTTACTTCCGGCTGCACCACCAATGATGGCCTGGGGGGGCCACCTAAATGCGCGGAGGATCAGGAAGAAGGCACATTGATCGAATACTTGCCCATCGGGGGACCCGGCGGAGGATCCCACGCTCTGTCCGCAGAAGTCGATGGGGTCCTGGCCTTTGAGGTGGAAGCACTCTACGCTGCCTACCGGGTCGCAGACGATTTGCGTGATGAACCCGAATATCCACACGGTACTTATGCGTTGTTCTTTACGACGGCCGGCGGCGATGGGGGCAGTGAGACCGTCGTGGTTCGGGTGGACGATGAAGGAACTATTGTGCGCCTCGACTTTATAAGGGGGATACCCGCGGATTTTTATTTCCAACAGAGAACGGCCGACCTGATGGATGCCACTCCGGAATCTAGAATGTTTAGCTCTGAAGCAGCCGAGATATTGCTGTATCCGCCCGAGATACAGCCGGCGGACGGCGGACCGGCAAGCGACGTTGGCGCCAGCAAGCCCACAGCCACGCCCACGCCCTATGAAACCAGGATTGATGGGCGGACGCCGGAACCTACGGCAACCCCATCTCCCGCATCAGACTCAGCTGCACTGGCGGCCGCGCTGCCGCGACCGCTCTACTTCCTTTCTACGGAGCTTAGAAATGCTACAGGCGTGATGGAACCTCAAGGGGTCTGGCGACTTGATCCAGGCAGTACGGCGGTTGAGCGTATAACGTCGCCCGATCTGGACATCACCTCTTTTGATATCTGGCTAGGAGACGGCCGAATCAGCTATGGCACACGTTACGGACAGATCTATACAATTATGCCTGACGGGCAGAGCCAGTTACTTCATGACGCCAGCCTTGATGCTGGCAACGACTTTGAGATTGGCAGCTTGGCCTGGTCACCAGAGGGGGAACGTCTCGCCTTCACCATACATTTTGAAGCTAGCGACAGGGCAAGCCAGGAGGGTGGTTTGTGGCTTATGGACGAAGATGGCGGTGCGCCTATTAAACTGCTGGACAACCGCTATTTTGATCCTAAGCTGGACAACGCAGCGGAAGTTCGTAAGGTCATTGCCGTAGATTGGTCGCCCGACGGCTCGGCGCTGCTGCTCAGATTCGGCTTTTGGGAAAATCAAGACATGCTGTGGCTCAAGCCGCTCATCCCCGATCCCAACGAAGCCAATTTAGTTGATCTCCCGACTTCGTGGAACGATGGTTCATGGGCTGGCGACAGTCAATCGATCCTGCTTTCCGGCATGAATCGTGGCGTTTTCAGTAATCTGGATCGCGTGAACATAGATACGGCAGGCGTTGAGCGGTTATTGGACGGGGAAGAAGTGGAATTGGCAATTCTGAAAGCGCAAGAATTGCCGGCTGGCATCGCTTTCCTCGGGCGGGAAATATCATTTACAGAGAACACGCAAAGTTATCGACTCTACCTGGGCCAGCAGCTGGCGGACGGGTTTGAATATGCGCAGGCTGGACCAGACCGTCCCCTTTGCAGCCCTGGCTATGTTCAGGATTTCAGCTGGCATTCCGAAGGACAGGTGGCCGTACTTGTCTGCGATCGCGGGCTTCAGCTTATCGCCCTGGATGGATCAATTGACCTAGATCTGACTCCTTATCTAGGACCATTGTCCGGCGACAACAACCTGAAGGTTTTTTGGGAGCAGTAAAGTTAGGTATCGGGGGTGGCGATTCCGTTGGAACCAAAGGGACGGCTGATGCCGCCGGCTGTTGCGTTTTCATCGCTTCAGTTAGCCCCTTTGTACCTGCCTAGAATTGAAAACTACCATTTGTGCTTGATAGGTCAAACTGACTTTCCGGTACAAAACGGACATCCGATTGGTTTAGACTATGGTCTTCAAAGGCACGCGGATCCTCAAGAGGCTCTACATGTGTAAAGACACTACAAAGTGGGATCTCGCCTCGGATATCGGATTCAACGTGTTCGGCTAGATCATGAGCCTCTTGATTTGTCCACTGTCCGGGAACCAGGATGTGGACACTGATAAAGCGACGGGAGCCTGACTGGCGGGTGCGCAATGCATGCCATTTAAGACCCCCTTGACAATGTTCATTCAAAATGAATTCTACAAGGCCGCGCTCCTCGGAGGAAATCGCAGGATCCATTAACCCATGCACTGTCCGGCGAGAAAGTTGAACGCCCTCCCAGCCGATTTTTACCCCGACCAGAATGGCGATGATTGGGTCCATCCATGCCAGTCCGGTTAGTCCAGCAACAGTGACACCCAAAACCACCCCGACGGATGTCCACACGTCGGACATCAGGTGTCTACCATCCGCCTCGAGGGTAATAGATTCATAATGTTTACCGGTGCGAATGAGCAGTTGACCGACAAATAGGTTGATGCCCGAGGCAATAAGGGCCAAAAACAGACCCAAACCAATTTGTTCCAACGGTTGCGGGTTTAGCAGGCGCTGAATGGCGGTAAATAATATGGCCAGGGCAGCAATGATGATCAGAGCTCCCTCAATACCACTGGAAAAGTATTCAGCTTTGTCATGCCCGTATTGATGGCCCTCATCAGGGGGCCGTTCCACGATTTTAAGCGCTATCAGCACCACAAGTGCTGCGGCGAAATTGATAATGCCTTCCATTGCATCGGAGAGCAAACCAACGGAACCTGTGGCTAGATACGCAACGAATTTTATACCGATGGTTAAGGTGGCTGCTCCAATGGAGAGCCAGGCGTATTTTGTTAGGGATGGTCTCATCGTTTCTTCCTTCCGAAATGCTGCTTAGTTGGCAGCGATTGCCTCCCTCTTCACTGATACAACAGTGCCGCTTTGCGGTTTGCGGAAGGTGAGGCAATAAAATGCCCCCTTGCTTACCGTAGTGACATTCAAATCCATCATTTCTGGTGGTATCAAATCTACCGGTGCTTTGGCCACCTGCCGTTCGCTTCGAACCAGCAAGCCAAGTCCGGGCATCTTTTCATATTGGCGTATCCCTTCATCCGTTTCATCAACAATCAGGATTTTGGTACCCCGCTTGGCGACGCGAATCATCTCTTGAATGGCCGCTTCCTGATCATTAAAGAAGTTTATTCCGCCTACATGAAAGACAACATCGAAACTAGTATCATCGAAAGGCAAGCGCTCAGCGTTGCCGTTAAAGAGTGCAGCAGATCGATGCCAGCGGCGTAAATTACGCCGGCATTGCCTCAGCATCCCCTTTGTAAGATCGAGACCGAAGTATTCGGCCGTCTCCGGTAGAAGACGCAAATTTCCGCCCGTACCCACTGATACCTCCAGAACGCGATCGCCCTCTTTAATCTCTAATTCACGTAAAAATTCCTGGCGCCACAACGCTTCGGATCCGCCCCAAAGATAACCATAAAGGCGGACAAAAAAGTCATACAGAGGCGCCGATAGTTGGTAGAAGATGCGATATTTTTTGTTCAAGCCCACGATATCATCTGGCTGTACAAAAATCGGGATGCCGTCCTCAATCGGAAACCTTTCACCACTCTCATTGGCGAGCAGCCATTCCTGAAAACAACCGCTTTGTGTAGTATTTGTCTCGTACCGCAACGGTTCGCGTGTTTGCGGATGGCGAAGCAGCGAAACCGTTTCGGCTGATAGCGACCTTTTGACCTCTTCCTGCAATCCAAGCGGCCAGACCGTCGGCCTGCGATGCTTAAAGCGGAAATCGCATCTGGGGCTCCCTTCGGCCAGCGTCATCGTGCGTTCCAACCCCAGGCCCATCCGCTCGCTCATAATGAAGTCTACGGAGCAGAGATAGGGCATGAGCTCCTTGGTATTTTGCTCCTGGCAGAATTTATGAATACCACATTCTGTGTAATCAACGCCGAAGTCATGTCCATTCTTGGGCACGAAGCTGAACACCCAATTGCCGGGATAACGTTGTTCCTGCGACAGTTCGGATCGGCGTGCCCATTGTCGCATGGTTATGGCTGAAAAAGCCCACCAGCCTCGCAAGCGCAGGTACCACGCGGGAAAGGAATCCATCCAGGCCTGATAAAGATCTAGGACCAGCAGGCCTAGTTCGTCTCCATCTTTGCCCTGCTCTTGCAAGGCCCTGTAAAGGGCCAAGAACCAGGCTGTGCTGACTAGGTTGAATGTTAAGGGATTTTTCTTACCACCGATGTAGGGAAGCTGAGGTATCAAAAGCCGAAATTCGCCCCGGGCGGCGGGTTCCAACTCTTTGACAAAGGGGTTCCCATACTTCTGGATAAGCATTGGCCGGACGCGCCGCATGGCGCCGTCATATTCACGCAACAAGTAATCCTGCCTTAAGATATAGTAACTGCTGCCCAGTTCCGATCCTTCCACCGGTCGGAAATTCATCGTATACCGCCACCAGTTACCATGTTTTTCCACCAATGTGAAGCCATTTTGCTCAAGTAAGCGCAGTGATTCCCTGGTGAATAGATAATCCGGGTCGGCGAACTCGGCCGTAATGGACAAGATGCCGTCGGGGCCCAGTACACGGTGCAGTTCAGCCAATGCCTTGGATGGATCGGGAATCTCGGGCAGCACGGAGATGAGGAAGGCGCGGTCGATGCTGTTATCAGGGATGGGCAGATCATCAGCACTGGCGACATGAGTCTCCACGTTGGATAAACCGGCCTCCTGCACCCTTTGCTGTACCTGGGCGATCATCTGTGCTTGAATGTCCACCGCAAAAAGGCGGCCGTCAGGACCCGTCTGTTTGGCAGCAGCAATGGTGAAGGCACCCGGACCCGGTCCAAGCTCCAGCACCTGTTCACCAGATTGAATGCCGGTCCAGCCTAGTACAGGACGCATGTACCTGCGGCGCAAGGGATTGTCGACAATCCTGGCCAAGGATGCCGGACATGGCGCCGACTTTCCCGCTCTGGCAGCGAAACGGGCGACGATTTTTAGTAAAAAGAACCAGATGAAGAGAATAAGTGAGGATGTGTAAGCTAGCCCCTTCGCTAATTTGTAGACATTCATGGCTTCCCTCGCATTGCCCGGCAACTTGCAGTCCGGGCGGAAAAATTCACTATTATTCATGCAGGCAATCTGCATCTGTTCCAGGTACGGTCATGTCACAAGCCTCTTGTTCCTCGTTTACTTTCCGAGCAAGACGGCCCTGCTAGCGCGCACCCTGGGCTGTTCAACAACCCGAAACCCGGCATCTTTTGCCAAAGAAATCGTTTGTCCAAAGACCCTCCCCGTTACATGGATAATGGGTTCGACGATCTTTCTTGTTGAAAGTCGTCAGTTGACTGACTGTTTCGGCTATGGTAAACTGTTAGTTGTACACATCATAACTAATAGTAATTATACAAACAACTATTATTGGTGTCAATATGGATTTGCTGAAGAAACTCATGGAAATCGGCTTCACCGAATACGAGGCCAAGGTGTACCTGGCTATGCTCAGCCTGTACCCGGCCACCGGGTATCAGTTGAGTAAAGAATCCGGTGTGCCCCGTTCAATGGTGTATGAAGCATTAAAGCGCCTACATGCTAAGGGTGCCGCGCTCGAAACGGTTGACGGAAGGTCGACACCATATCGACCTTTGCCGCCGGAGGCACTGCTGACGAAGCACGCCGAAGATATCAGCCGCTTAATCGGGGAATTGCGTACAGAACTGGATACCCTTTATGAAAGCAAGATTGACAACAGGGTGTGGACGATTCAGGGGGAAACGGCTGCGGCTACCTACACTGCGAAACTGATTAATGAGGCTCAAGAGGAGTTGTATCTTGTCCTCACCGATGATGTTCTGGCTGGTCTGAATCCCGAAATAGTGGCTGCCCACGATCGCGGCGTGGACCTCAATGTGCTTTTAACGGGGGAGTCAAAACTAGACCTGGGTCGTGTTGCTTACCACCCGCCACTTGAAAGCGAGCTACAGGATTTAACGAAGACGATAGTCGTCGTGGCCGACAGCGGAGAGGTGCTAATAGGCAGCACCGAATTGCATGAGAAGAAGCTGGCCACCGTAACCCGCAACGCCGATCTTGTCATGATTGCACACCAATTCGTATGGATGGAGATGTTTACGTAGCGTATCTATTCCCAACTGGGGTCAGAGCTGATGGCTCGTCTTGACCCGGAGGATCGGCAGATATTTGAAAGCCTAAACGTTGGCTCAGACGACTAGAAGGTTGAAGCAGGAAACTGGATATGTATAGGTCCGAGTTGATTGATCCAGCCTTGAGCGGTGTGGCTGAAACGCTGCTCATTCTGCTCTACAATCAGGCGATGGAATCGCAACGCCCAGACGCAATGATGAAGGACGAGAAAGCTGTGGCGATCGTAACGCAGATGAGCTACGACTTCGACCAGGTCAGAAAGATCCGGATGCATGAGGCAAACAAGGTGGTGCGGATCATGTTAACCCGCGAAATGGACCGCTATGGCCGGGATTTCCTCAGCCGTCACCCGGAGGCCGTTGTGGTTCACATTGGTTGCGGACTTGATTCGCGCTTCGAGCGCTGAAGTGGATCACACTTAGATTCTCATTCTCATCTGGTTCCTGCGGGTGGTTTATCAGCCGACGACCGGCAGTGGCTCACCTCCCGACACAACTTTCTGGTCCCTGTGAAAGCGCTCTCCCGTTTGCTTCGCGCCAAGTTTCGGGTGGGGTTACAAAAAGCATCCCTGACCAGCACCTTGGCAGCCGACACTTGGACCTCAGAGTGGGTGGTCCATTGCCAACCCGTCGGCCGTGGTCAAGCTGCATTGAAGTAATTGGCCCCTTACATTTTTCGGGTGGCCATTGGCAACCGGCGCATCATCCACGCCGCCAATGGCAAAGTCACGTTTCGATATCGCGCCTCTGATACGGGACAATTGAGAACCTGTACCTTGACTGACACCCACCAGGCAGTCGGCCACGGTTACACCCAACTGCTGCCGAGTTCTATCCAGCTAGTGGAAAGCATCTGGTTGATGGGGGATCGTCAGCCGGGCTATAATGGCGCCGGCTGCATTCATGAAAGCGACATCATGTTTATCTTGGCTCCAGTCAATACCGATACAGATACTTATGGAAATCTCCTTGAGTTCGTGACTGGATGCCCTGGTCCGGCCCAGGCGGCCGTGCACCTCCTAGAGCACTCGCAGTGCAGTACACTCTTAACGGTGTGGCCTGGAAAACCTGGTGGGACAATCCCTACGTGGCGCTCGCAGCGCGGTTCACATCTGGGCCCCGATCCCCAGGTGACCGGCGGAAGGGGTAGACAGGCTGTGGATGGCAACATCGCCTGTTCTACCCCATTCCTTATCCGTTCTCCACTAGTGTAAATAAGAGGATACATCCGTGAAGTCGGCGGTTCGAGTCCGTCCGTGCCCATATATGGCACCCTGGTCTTAAAACCGGGGTGTTTTCGTTTATATGGAGTACATATATGTGTTTGGGATATTGGACTTAGCTTGCTGACGCACGGATAGCAATTTGACAGTGTGCCAAAATCAGGCAATTGGCGTATTAAGTAATCACAAAACGGTTTGAGAAATGACTCTTAACGCCTTCTTCAATGGCTGCAAGAAGAGCGCGATTAAGTGTTTTTGTGAGATGATGGGCAGTTCAAAATCAAACTAGTATGCTTGCCTGGAGAAATTCGGAAATCATATTCACCTTGTTGGAGGTAATCAATGCTTATGAAGCGTATAGTGTTTTTCATAACGCTTGCCGTCTTCGTTTTGATGGCTGTGGGCTGCGGTTCGGCAACACCGGTTCGCCAGGAACAAGTAGCGGAAGCCGGTTCGGAGGTGATGCCTTTTGACCTGGAACGCACGACACACATATTTGAAAAACTTGATAACGGAGGTTTGCAGCAGGTTATCTCTGATGACGGGGATGGCGAGCAGATCGAACATATCCGGATTCACCTGAGTGACGAAGCCAAACGCTTCAACCAAGGTGATTTTCACGTTCCGGCAATGATTCATGGGGAGGATATGGCCGGACTGCATGAGCTGACGATGGGCGCTGATCGGTTGAAGATCCAATATAGCGATCTTAAAGATGGTGGTCAGATTCTTTATACGACCGAGGACAATGAACTGGTAGGGGCATTGCATGCTTGGTTTGACCAGCAAGTAGCCGATCACGGCGAACACGCTCTGGCCAAGCGCCCTGATACGGCCGAAACCACAAGCAGCGAAGAGGAGTCTGATTTGGGCATGGGTATGGGTATGATGGGCAACAACAGCATGCGCATCGCCCATCACGCGGCCATTCCTGAGGCGTATGTCTCTTTAAGCAATCCGATAGCGGCCGACGCCAAATCGCTTGAACGCGGAGCAGCTATTTATGGCTCCAGCTGCTCAGTCTGCCATGGAGACGGCGGCATGGGCGACGGTCCTGGTGCTGCCAATCTTGATCCCGTTGTTTCGCCGATCGCGCACACGAGTCAGATGCTCAGCGATGCTTATCTCTTCTGGCGCATCAGCGAAGGCGGCCAGGGCGACCCGCTCAATTCGGCCATGCCAACCTGGAAAGAGACGCTGGATGAGCAAGCGCGCTGGGATGTTATCAATTACGTGCAGGCGCTCGGCCAGGGTAAAGTGCAGCCGCAATATAACGTGGGCGGCGCGGCGTATGATCCGGCTGTCGAGCAGCAGAATCGACTGGAGATGCTGGCGGAAGCTATGCAAGCCGGTTTAATAGATCAGGAAGAAGCCGGCATCTTTGATGATGTTCATAAGGCCTTGGATTCCTTGATGGCCGAAACAGGTCTGCGTATGCAGGGAAACAATCTACCAGCCCTGCTCACCATACTTGTTGAAAGATCGGAGATATCACAGGCACAAGCGGATACATTTGCTGATGTCCATGACCAGTTGATTGAAGCTGGTTTGATGCGTTGAAGCCGCGTCGATGCTAGATGATGGATAAAAAGATCAAATACCTAAGACAGTATCCCCCGATCTTTGGCCTGCACACAGTCCCACATGAACTGTATATGATACTCCGATTTGCGATACACCATCCTATTCGAGTCTTAACGTCACAATTTCAAAAGGCTTAATGGAAATTTGGATTTTGTTACCATCGTGTTCAAGGTTTTCTTGATTATCCACCAATCGATCCACTTATGCGCGCAGGTCTCAAAACGCGCCCAATCCCAACTAGTATTACGATGTGTTGGTCGTTCCACATTGCCCCATTGAATCTCATAAGTGGCTGTAGGGGAGTGGATGTCTACTGGAAATGCCACTTTCATTAAGATATGACGCTCTCGCCAGTCAACATGTGTATTAAGATCGAGCTGAGGCTGATTGTGGAAAAGAGAGATAGTTTGTGTAATCGTACTGTTTAAAACACGCCGTTCAATTCGCAAGGCAGCTCGCAATGGGCCCGTTTCCACGACGTCTATGACCGACGCAGGACCTGCAAGCATTATTTTGTCTTCGTAATAAATATCAATATCCCAGGCATCCCAATCAATAGGTCTATCTTCAAAAAACTGCAGTTGATTTGCGACGGTACCTGGTGCCAACACTTCGCGTTGATTGGCTTTGTCGTAAATGCTTGTAATATCCCCTGCTTCGTTCAGGGCAACATATAAGTATTGATTCTCAAGGTGTGTTGAAGAGATACTAAGGCCATTATTGTGAGAAGAAGATGCAGCCGAGGAAAAACTCAATGGTACAATGCTATAGGGGGGCAGAATACCTGCATTAATCAAGGTGCCTTTGTCGGTTTTCTGGGTTACTAATGATGTGTTACGGCGAACAATTGCCTGTCCTTCAGGCAATTGTACTGACCAATAGATGGGCATATCTTGCGGAAATGATGTGGGATTGATAAGGAGAAGATCACCCCTAAATTGTTCTCCGATGAAGTTTAAGGCTTTGTTTTGCACGGCTGCCCCAATTTCTATTACTTGGTCATATTACTGTAATGAGTCCTCATAAACCTCGGCGATGCTGCTACCGGGGATGATGTCATGAAACTGGTTGAGACAAACCAATTTCCATGCAACGTTCAGTTCCTCTTGTGGGTAATCAAACTGCGCCGCCCCATTACGATTGAGTACTGATGCAAAAGAGGCCAGGAATTCTATATCGTGTAGCAGAAATTTGCTTTTTCGATTGGCACGTTTATTTCTGCTTTGCGTTGTATAGGTCCCACGGTGCAGCTCTAGATACAATTCACCATTCCAGGTGGGAAGCGTTTCACCAGCTTCTTCTTCCATGACGCGGAAGAAGTCGATTACTTTGCTTTGGATAACTTTGGGTGTAGCTGGGAAACTAGCCATTTCCCCAAGATTTTCAAGCATTTCCTGCGTCGGGCCTCCCCCGCCATCACCATATCCATATGCCATAAGTAAACCATGCTGAAATCCCTTTTGCTGAAAATTTCGCCATGTGCCTATGACGCTTGAAG
>JAACFF010000617.1 GCA_009937635.1 Chloroflexota bacterium | reverse complement strand
TTGAACAAGCTCTGCTTGAGCAAAATGACCTGCTTTCATATTCTCGTTTTATGTTTTTAAAGAACTTTCCGTAACCTACTTAACCGGTAAGTTGCAAATTTCACCAGGGTCGAGCACACAGGTGCTGACAAGTGTGCGTCCCGCGAATACTTGCGCCTGCACCTTTAGTTCTGTCTGGTTGTCAAATGTTATCTCTGTCTCCACTAGCTTTCCTTCCTTCTTCATGTTCACGACATCAGAACAAACACGCGCCCGTATGATACGCTTCCGCTACAGTTGACAAAGTTCCCTTGCAGCCGCTTGCCAATGGCTTTTGACGGTCGGCTAATGGTACCACTGGCGCTCCCCGGTGACATCGGTCAGTTGGGGAGTCTATGTCTCTGCCACTTGGGGGATAAATCAGTAGAGTTGAGGCGGTTTAACGAACGGCGTTTAGCCGACGAGGTGGTGGCGTACAGCCAGCGCAGCGGCTTCCGTGCGGCTCGTGACGTCCAGCTTACGGAGGATGTGGCTGACATGAGATTTGATGGTGGATGGGCTGACGATGAGTTTTTCGGCGATCTCGGTGTTGTTCAAACCTTCGACCATCAAAGCCAGCACAACGCGCTCGCGCTCTGTCAGGTCGTGACCAGGCGTTGGCGGCTGGGTGGCCGCGTGGACTAAAGCCTGGGCAGCGTCCGGGGACAGCGTTCCGCGGCCGGCATGGGCGGCACGGATGGCCTGGGCCAGTTCATCGGCCGTCACGTCCTTGAGCAAATAGCCGATGGCTCCAGCTTGCAACGCGTTTTGGATCAGCTCTGCTTCTTTGAAACTGGTCAGCGCAATTACCTGTACCTCGGGAAAGCGCTGGCGAATGACACGTGTGGCCGTCACGCCATCCACATCCGGCATGGCCAAATCCATGAGCACAACGTCGGGCAGGAGACGGGCACACAGTTCGATAGCTTCTTCGCCATTGTTTGCCTCGCCGGCCAGTTCCAGGTCGTCTGCAATATCCCGCCGGCCGGCCTCTTTACGGGCCTTCCCGAGGGATATGTCCTGGATTCAGGTGGACCTCCTGGCCCCTTCACACCATTCGGCCCGCCGCCGCTTGGGATTACCTGGTTCACCAACGTTGTTGAGCCGAGAGGCTCAGGGATAGGTAAGTAGAATGCACAAGGACCGGGCAATCCGGTCCTCAGTGTGCATCTGCGCATCCTGCCTTCTGGAAATAGCTTCGCCAGGTTGCCGCTCCACGTCGACGAAGGGCAGCAAATTATCAAAACATAATACAAACAAAAACTTGCGGCCGCCGGTTTGGGTGAAGTCGACATTTCGAAGCATCTTGGACCCGAAGCTTTTCAACACCGTCTTCGCATCCCCACAGCGCGAGATGTTTGAGCCTAGCGATGAGTGGAGTTATGTAAATTAAGAAATCGGGGGTTTTCCTTACTATATTCCAAGAGGTGGTGCGAGGGACTGCAAATAGTGTGTAAGTTTGAGAATTATTTTGCGTAGTCCCTTGGCTGCTATTTGGCGTATCCTTAAAGGTTGACCCATTTGCTAAGACGCTACGTGTCTAACAACAGAGTTCACAGGGCTGGCGGGCAAACACGAGCCAACTCCGGCACAACGATTTGTTATGTGGCATTGGGGTTAACGGTGATTTTTCGGCCAGATGCGCCCCAGACCCCTTATTCTTCTGTTTTGGATTGTTTTTCGATTTCCTTTTCAATCATTCGGGCTTTGAGTGAGGACTCAGTGGGGAAGACGAAGACTCGTATGGCCTGAATAACAATAGCGATTCCCCATCCCAGTAGGGGCCATATGAACCAGATAGTTTCAGGCGTAGCAAGCAGGTTGATAATAATGAGAAGGATATTGACAGCGACATATGTGGCTAGATGTTTATAGAAAGCAAGCTTTGCCTCGACCCTATCTTGCGCTCTTTTATAAGCTTCGTTGTCTTCCATGACAGTTTACCCAACCCTTTTTTTCACGGTTTCAAAGTGCAGTATCTGTTCAGGATTATCAGGTACAGTGACCGCCAGTATCAAGACCATGTTACTGTTTCTTGTCAAATGGTGCAATTTTGGGTAGCAGCAATATACGGACGAAAAGCTACGTTTGTATATTGGAGGCTAGCGGTGCAACCTGCCGCGAAAGGCAAGAGGAAACTAGCTGCGCGGTACTCACTGTACTCGTTTTCCTCAGTGCTGCCATCTGAGCAGTTCCCGACATTTCCCATACTTTTAAGCTTGGGTTTGGTGGTTGAATGGATTTCTTCTGTCTGTTATCCTCCTAAATAATTCACCATTTCAGCAAAAAACTGATAGGATCTACCTGGCGGCCTATGCGCAAGGGCTAGGCGCTACGGGCCTCACTTTTTACGATGACGCGGTAACAGAGTTCTTCTCGCCCCACGCCAGCGAGAAAAGCGTGATGTTCCTGGTCGCTATCGGCAAGCGGGCCAGACACAACCCTTCTTAATGGTCTAGCTGGCTGGATCGAGGCTGGTTATCCAGTGGAAGACAAGAAGCTGAAGATTTATGCGAATAGCTATATTCTCTGATGTGCATGGCAACCTTACTGCCCTAGAAGCCGTTCTTGACGATATTGCGAAACGGGTGCCAGACTTGACTATTTTCGCCGGAGATCTATGCGTTTTTGGCACGCGGCCAGCTGAATGTGTGCAGCGGTTCAGAGAGGAGAAAATCTCGAGCATCGTCGGCGACACCGACGAATGGATCAGCAACCAACC
>JAACFF010000616.1 GCA_009937635.1 Chloroflexota bacterium | reverse complement strand
ATTTTAGATGGTGACATTCATTGCGAGGACGAGATAGCGGATCAATATTATCGCATTGCCCAGGAAGCGCTCAATAATGTCTTGAAACATGCCCAGGCAGATGAAGTGACCGTGTACTTACGGGCAGAAAATGGCATAATGGGGCTGGAGGTGGCTGATAACGGCCGTGGTTTTGACCTGGCCGAAGCGAGAAAAAGCGGCGGGCTGGGCCTTAAAACAATGCAAGAGCGTTCGGACCAGATCAATGGTGAATTTGAGATCACAACCGCTCCTAATCAGGGCACAAAGGTAATGGTGCAGGTGAAGCAAAGCCATGAATGAGGAATCAATTCGCATCTTAATCGCTGATGATCATGCTGTCGTGCGCGAGGGCCTAAGTTCGCTGATAAGTACGAAACCGGACATGATCGTCGTCGGGGAGGCGGCTGATGGTCTTGAGGCGGTGCAAAAAGCAAGAGAGCTGCAGCCAGATATTATCCTCATGGACATGGTCATGCCTAAGCAAAGCGGCCTGCAGGCCATCCAACAGTTGAAGCAGGAGAAAAACGCAGCACGTATCTTGGTTCTCAGCAGTTTTGCAGAGGATGAACAGATCTTCCCAGCAATAAAATCGGGCGCCTTGGGCTACCTGCTCAAAGATTCCTCCCCAAGGCAGCTAATCAGGGCCATCCGCGATGTACACAGCGGCCAATCTTCTCTGCATCCCACGATTGCCCGCAAGCTTATTGGCGAGTTGTCAACAGATCCGGTGGCGCAGCCAACGGCCGAAGAGTTGCTGACCCAACGTGAAATTCATGTGCTTAAGTTGGTAGCTCAAGGCTATTCCAACCAGGAGATTTCTGACAAGCTGTCTGTGAGCGATCGCACCGTGGGCAAACATGTCAGCAATATTTTGGAGAAGCTGCATCTAGCTAACCGCACCCAGGCGGCGCTCTATGCATTGCGCGAGGGCCTGGCTTCGCTTGAATAACCTTCATTAACTACGTATTTTTACCACCATTAAGCCGTCAAAGAGTAATATTTTCACCACTATTTTGCAGCCAAAGAGTGGTATTTTTGCCCTTCTAATCCCAACCTGATTTGCTTAAGCTAAATAGTATGCTGGCATTAATTGTTGCCCGGCCAGGTCCCGTGTGTGATGGCCTGGTCGCATTGCTAGGTGCTTCGCAGGTTGTGACGAAGATTGTGCAGATTCCACAACCTGAAGATGCGTGGGACTTCGTCCAATCGATTTGTCCTAACTTAACGCTTATCTACGCCTCGCCGCTTGCGCCTGATTTGGCCAATCTCATAACCCAAATGAAGGCCTTTTGTTGCCGGCCGGTATTGGCCATTGTTACCAGCGAGGAAGACCGTCAAGCGGCCGCTGCCCATGGCGCTGATAGCGTAGTCATGGAAGGCATCCCCTCATCCAAACTCGGCAAACGTATTTCAACGCTGTTGAAACAGAATGATAAAAGTCCAAGCAAACAACACCAATTCCAGACAAAATAAACATTGAAGAGAGAGTATCATGATTCAAGGTTATCGACGCTTAGATGGACCCTTTACCACCCCCGATGTTTTCCCATTGCCTTTGTCAGGCAAGCCGCTTGCCAAAGCCCCGGTTGTGGTCAAGAAAGAACGTTTCGGACTCCGTATTTGAGCCCGCAGAATAAAGATGTCTAAGTACGGTTTACTGACAGTTCTTTTATCACTTGGTATGCTGGTTGTTGGTTGTGCAGCGCCGGATGACGATTTAGAGCCGCCCTTGACTATTCACGATACCGCCTGGCAGGTCACGAGTTACGATGATGGTGACGGCAACCTGGTTGAAGTGCTGGCAGGAACAGAAATCACAGCTCATTTCGCTCGAGAAAGAGCGGATGGTGGCACTGTGTATGGTTTCGCCGGCTGCAATGAATACCATGGGGTTTACAACACATCCCCTGAAGATAATGTTTGGCCCGGCATCGATCTCGTTCTAACCACAAACAACAACTGTACCGAACCAGCTGGTGTGATGGAACAGGAACAGCAATATCTCACCGCCCTCATCCACAGCCGGAAATGGCAGATTGACGGACTGGAGATGATCTTCTCGAAGACAGAGTACGATGAGGAATCAGAGTCCGATCAGGATGTGATTCTCGTTACCTTCGAATATACGGGTGAGGCGGAGGAATTCAGCGGTGGTGAAGAAGAGTTCATCGTGCCAGAAGATGGTCTTGAATTCACCTATGCCTTTGAAGACGACGAAGAAGGCTGGATCGCTGGCTTCGCCGATCTGCCTGTCGATTACAATCAGGAACTCTACGAATTGGAATCTGAATGGCGCGATCTGCCCGACGATCTAGATGGCTCCGGCATCTACCTACAAAGCCACAACCGCAGCGATGACCTCTTCATGTACCTCAAGCGGAAGGTAGATGGTTTAGAACCAGGGACCACTTATGAAGCGATATTCAAATTAGATATCGCCAGCAACGTGCCCGAAGGTTTGTCCGGCATCGGTGGCTCGCCGGGTGAGAGCGTCTACATCAAGGCAGGGGCGACGACCACCGAACCTGAAAACGTCGAGGATGATCAGGGCTGGTGGCGCATGAATATCGACAAGGGCAACCAGGCCTCCGAAGGCGCGGACATGATCCCCAACCTGACGCCTGACACCGTTGGCCAATATGAGCTGATGACAGTGGACAGCGCCGGGCGAGAATTTGAGGTAACGGCCGACGAAACCGGCACCATCTGGTACATTGTCGGCTCCGATTCGGGCTTTGAGGGTTTGACAACCCTTTATCACGACACGATTTCCGTCATCTTAGTCCCAAAGTAGTTTATTCATCATGTATCAGGCACTTAAAGGATGCCAACTTACACACAAAAGGAGATAATCATGAGCGAACATTTACGAGATGCCTATTTCCCAGGAACAGAAGAACTGGGAGCAGATGAAATGCGCATTACGGCCTTGGGTACAGGCATGCCCAATTTACGGCCGTCGCAAGCCTCGGCCAGCTTTTTTGTGGAGCTGGGCAATGGTGACAAGTTCTTTTTTGATATGGGCACCGGCTGCATTATGAATTTCTGCGGCCTGGGTGTCTCCTACGTCGAAGCCAATAAGCTCTTTCTTTCTCACTTGCATACCGACCATATGGGTGACTTCATGGCCTGGTATGTCGGCGGTTGGATTGAAAGGCAGGCGGATGGCGGTGTTGAAGTTTGGGGGCCATCCGGTCCAGAACCGGAATTAGGCACAAAATATTTTGTGGACACCCTGATTGAAGCCTGCAAGTGGGATATCACCAGCCGCGTCGGCCGTCTTCCCGAAGAAGGGCGCCAGGTCACCGTGCATGAATTTGACTACACGGGCATGAACGAAGTCGTCTACGACCAAAATGGGGTCGTCGTCCGCAGTTGGCCGGCCAAGCACATGATCGACGGTCCAGTGAGTTACAGTCTGGAATGGAATGGCTTGAAATTCGTTTACGGCGGCGACTGCGCCCCCAACGAATATTACATGGAATATGCTAAGGGGGCAGATTTCGCTATCCACGAATGTTTCATCACCGTTGAATTGCTGATGGAGAAATTTGGTTTCCCCTATGACCTGGCAGTCAATGTGGGCACCCGCGGCCATACCTCGCCGGCCGCTTGGGCTTCAGTGATGAAAGAAGTGAAGCCGCGGATGGCCATCGCCTATCACTTCTACAACGATCCCGGCACGGCGCCTCTGGTCTTCAAAGAGATTCTAGATGTCTACGATGGTCCCATTCACCTGACCAAAGACAACTATGTCTACAACGTGACCAAGGAGAATATTACCATCAGGCAGTTGGTCAATACGGCCGATACCTGGCCCATGCCGCACTCGAGTGGTAATCCTGGCACACGCGGTCCTATTTATCCCATGACGGATTGGTTGACCAACTCCGAAGTTAACTTCCCAGGCATCGATGAATATCCAGATGTAGCTGATTTTTAGTGATTGAAAGGTGTGGCGCACCTGCAAAGTGCGTCACACCTTAGCAAGGGAGAGCAAAAATGGCAGGTGGAAAAGTAACATCCCCAACCGGGACCGCACCGGACCGGTACGTTTATTATCCAGGCACCGAAGAGCTGGGACCTGATGAATTGCGCGTAATCGCCTGTGGCACAGGCATGCCCACGGCACGCCGCGCCCAGGCAGCAGCCTCATGGGTGCTTGAGCTTGGCAATGGCGACAAATTCATCGTCGATATCGGCAGTGGATCGATGGCCAACATCCAAGCCTTGATGATCCCGGCCAATTTCTTAACCAAGATATTTCTTACCCATCTACATACCGACCATTGGGCCGACCTCGTCTC
>JAACFF010000615.1 GCA_009937635.1 Chloroflexota bacterium | reverse complement strand
ATTGTAAAATAGGACCAGATTGAACAAACGGTCGTGGCGGCGTTTTAGCAGTTACAGGCACAGCCACGGCCGTCAAACCAACCCTAGGAGCCCGCCTATCCGAGCAAGAACTACTCCCTACCTCCTACCTCCAACCTCCTCAAGGAATCGATGCCGTTTCCGGAATAAAAAAAACGGCATCAAACGGCATCGATGATCTCATTATGTAAAGTTTATTTCTTTATTGAGAAGCATTCCATTTGATGCTATCCTGCATAATGACCTTGAGATTGTGGGGGATGCGTGCCTCATTCTGTCAAGCTAACTTGAATCATGCCCAAATTTAAATTCACAACATTTGAGTAATTCACAAAAGGAGTTTGATATGACAGTAGATTTTGGATGGCAGACACCCTTTGGTCCACCAAAAGGTAATTATGGAAAATGGCTGGCAGATGTCGATGCCAGCGTTGATTTGTTGAAAGATCACTTTCGCAGTTTGTGGGTCGCTGATCACTTTTTCTGGGAAGGTGGTCCAACTTATGAAGCGTGGACCATCTTGAGTTTTCTAGCCGCACGTTTTCCGAATTGGGAAGTCGGATCTCATGTTCTAGGGCAGGGTTTTCGTAATCCGGCCCTGATGGCATTGATGGCCACAACTTTGCAAACAGTTTCTCAGGGACGCTTTATCATGGGTATTGGGGCCGGTTGGAAAGAAGATGAGTTTCTGGCCTATGATTACGAATTTCCGCGCGGCGGAATACGCATTGAACAGCTTGAAGATACGTTAAACATCCTCAAAAAACTGTGGACAGAAGCTGGTCAGGTCACATATACAGGCAAACATTACAAAATAGTGGACGCATGGTGCGAACCGAAACCTGAGCCCATGATTCCAATTATGGTCGGTGGGCCAGGGAAAAAGACGAGGCGTTTGGCCGCCCAATATGCTGACATTTGGAACTGGGGCATGTGCGATATTGCCATCTATTCTGAGCTTGTGGAACCTATCAAACAACATTGTGATGATTTGGGGCGTGACTTTTCAACATTGCGGCTGGCTTGGTCTGGCGTGATGGCAATCGGCAAGACAGAAAAAGAAGCCCAACGTTATGCAGAAGAAAATGGATTTGGTGGCCCTTTTATTGGCACAGCCAACCAGATCGGGGAGAAAATGGCCGAGTTTATTAAGTTTGGGGTTGATTATTTCATGCTAAATATCGCTGGGTTGCCCGATCCTGATGTGGCTGGCTTGGTAACAGAAGAACTCATGCCTATGATGGGGTAACAAACCACGCGTTGTCGGATCTTTTCTAGAGAGAAAGTTCCCTACGACATGATTCGACATGTATTCCGAAACAAGGCCACATACAAGCGCATATTAGCGCACCGATTTTGCTACTACCCATTTAACGAATATTTCTGCGCGTTTATGCACAGTGCCCTTGTACGCAATATTATTTTCGACTTAATTAAGTCAGTCAACGCGCTTACAATTCGCACCGCCCGTCGGGGTCGTGCGTGAGCCGGAAAGCTCCAATTTACTATTTACTGCATAAACTTTGCTGCTTACCGGTCGCTGATCGCTCGCTCTCATGCGCAGCGGTAGTTCCGGGTTCGTCAGCTGCCTGATCAGATCCGCCTGATCAGGATATTGGGGGATCAGTTTTTCCCTCGTTGCTCCCTGAAAATCATCATAGGTCCACCCGGGAGCCATTGTCGTTCCCAAGAGTGCCCATTCGCCGCCCGGCAGCAGGTGCGAGCCCTGCCACACGTCGCGAGGGACCGCATACTGCACGAACTGGTCTTTCATCAAGTCCTGCCCCAGGATAATGCGCTCACTACGGCCGTCTGGGAACAGCAAAAGCATCTCCACGGGATCGCCCAGATAGAAATGGAAAATCTCGTCCGTGGGCACTTTATGCATTGCCGAAAAGGAATCACTGTCCGCAGTCAAGAGGTAAAACATAGCCGTGCCGAACGGTTTCTCAACCCCGTAACGATCCGGCAGGTCTTCGGCGGCGATGCTTTCCTCCGAGAGATAGGTCTCGCAGTAATAGCCACCCTCGACTGGTAGCTCCTCGAGCCTAAAACGTTCGATTAACCATTCAACGTCCATAAATTACTCTCCTGTGTAGTCGTCTAACGTCGTCCATATTATGGATCAGCCAGTGATCAGTAGTCAATGACAGGTAATCAATAGTCAGTGCCCGGTAATCAGTAGTCAGTGACCAGCAACCGGTAATCTTGCTACCCGACATTCTTCGGGTAAATACATAAGGCGGCCAAGCCGCAACCAAAAATTGGAGATCATGCTCCGCTGTGGTAAGACAGAACGAACACGCCGTTAAGACGGGAGTGGTTGGCCCGACAGATGGACCAGCAAGGGATAAACTATGTTCGCCAAGAGAACTGTTTCCTCGAGATAGACGACCTTGAAACAACCCAGAAGCTGTGTGACAAGTTTGCTCATCGTCGCTGGGAGCGTGTCTGGGATGCCTTTGCCCGGCGAGTCAAGCATTGGGTTAAGCAAAACTCGTTTAATATTTACAATAAAGGTTCCGTCCTTCGGGTAGAAATAACGGTCAACAATTCGAGTGAGTTCCATATTTCTGCCCCTCAATCTAGCTCACGGCGATGGAAGCCGATGCCCAAAGGCGTCTGGCATTACTATCAAATCGGATGCCAGGCCAATCAGCGCTACCTTGATGCCTTACAGCAAATCCATATTCAAGGCAAAGCTGCCCTAAATGCACTCAACAGCCTGT
>JAACFF010000192.1 GCA_009937635.1 Chloroflexota bacterium | reverse complement strand
TTCTCCTATGGCATCATCAGCTCCGTGGCCGCTGTTGGAGCAGCCTTAGGCCCAATCGTTGGCGGCTTTTTCACGACCTTCATTAGCTGGCGCTGGGCTTTTCGCACCGAGTTGGTGATCGCCGTAGTCGTCTTGTTTATGGCTCGTTACTTGCAAGCGGATCTTCTGCCAGAAAAACGGCCGAAATTCGATTTCACCGGCGCTCTATTGTCTATCTTTGGCTGGTCCAGCATCGTCCTGGGTATTTTGCTGGCCCAGAAATACGGCTTTTTCCTGGCTAAAGAGCCCTTTGTGCTAGGCCCGCTTGAAATCGCCCCCTTTGGCCTTTCCATAACCCCTATTTTGGTCGGATTGGGCTTTTTATTGATTTTGCTGCTCTTTCGTTGGGAGCGGGGGCTGGAAGTACAAAACAAGGATGCGCTCTTCCGCCCTTCCCTTTTCAAGATCGATGGGCTGAAGTCGGGCATGACCACCCGTTTTTTGCAGACTGGCATTACGGCCGCTTTCCTGTACGTCGTACCTCTGCTCCTGCAGTTGAGTTTTGAATTCACGGCCATGCAGACGGGCCTGGCGTTGATGCCCTTCTCCCTGAGCCTGCTGATCATGGCTATTATCGGCGCGCGGCTATCGTCCCGTTTTTACGCCAATCGCATCATCCAGGCCGGTTTCGTCCTGGCCGCCATTGGCCTGGGGGCCATGGCTGCCTCTATTCAGCCAGGTGCAGGCCCCGAAGACCTGGTGCTGGGCGGCATTTTTGGCGCAGGTGTGGGGTTGATCGCTTCGCAGATTCTGAATCTCATCCTTTCTTCCGTCAGCGAGGAACAAACGCCGGAGACGGCTGGCTTAACCAGCACCTTTGAGCAGCTTGGCAACGCCATCGGCGTAGCCCTGGTGGGAACCGTGATGTTGGGTGCCCTGGCCGTAAACTTACAACAAGGCATCAATGCCAGCACTGTTATCCCCCCTGAAGCCAAGGCGCCTCTTACTGCTAAGGTCGAAGAAAGCGTGCAGCTCATGTCTTCCTCGGTCCTGGAAAGCGGCCTGGAAGAGGCCGGTGTTGCGGCAGATGATGCCCAAGAGATTGGGGATATTTACGCCCTATCGCGCACACAAGCATTCAAATCCGGCGCGGGTCTCCTGGTCTATGCGTCCTTGTTAGGCCTGGTCGTTTCCTTGTGGCTGCCGAAGCGAAAATTGGTGGATACGGCCGAATCACCGCCTGCGGAAAGCTTGGTTGCAGAGGGTTGAGAATCTCGACCCATCAATAGCTTCGCTATTGGTTGCCAATTTCAATAGTCGATAAAGGTAAAATGCGATCCGCCTGTTCGACTCCACCGACATCCCAAACAGGCAGGCGCTCACCCGTTTCTAAGAGGTACATCCCCACGTTGACCTGGTAAACCCCAGGTTCTAAGTTGGGAGGTAAATCCAGGCGGTGTACATCGCTGACGATCTGGCCACGCCTCCATGCTCGGGTCGGAAAACGGTTCTCCACCGGCATGCCATCGTGAGAGGCCACAATTTGACCTTTCTCGTCAACCAGGTGAACAAACACGGTGAAATCTTTATCAGGCGGGTTCAAAGTATCCCAAAACAAAGTGATTGCCCATGGTCTACCAGGCTCGGCAGGAGACAATGCAAATGCATCAAGTAAGATTGTGTCCGCAAATTGCGCTTTAACCGGCGTGGCCTGGCTGCTGTCCGCATCCGGCGGAATGATCACATATCCCAGGAAGACCCTGTCCAGGGCATTGTCGTCACCATCGCGATAAACAGGCCAATGAATATCTTTATCACCAGGTTGCCAAAAAACCTGGAGTTCGTAAGCGCCATATGGCAAGTCTGTGGTTGTCTCTAGTTGAATGCGCTCCGGAATGATCTGGCCTGCCTCCCACCATTGCCCAGGCAAACTACGCGGCGTGCGCTCTTCATGCCAAGCCCACACCCGGCCGTCCGGTGAAGTGAGATGAACAGCGGAAATAAAGCCGTTGTTGACCGGCTCTAATGCCTCCAAGATAAAGGTCATGAAGATATCATCTCCCGGGGTGATTGTCTGGGGAGCAAACTGGTAACCGATCAAGGCAAACTGTTCGTTTACAATCGCCTGAACTCTCTCTTGTTCTCCAAAGTCGTAAGGGGAAGGAGTGTATTCCCAAATCGTAACCGGCGAAGCGGAGGCATACCCATTTTGGAAACGCACCCTGGCCTGATATCGATCTTTGAACCAAGTGTTGCGCGTAATATAGTCCCAGGCAAGGTTGTTTTCAGAAACGACATAGTTGGGACTATTGCTCAACAGCGACTCATAAACGGAGATGATGGTGGCGTCTCTCATCTGGTCCATGAAGGCTGGGATGGTCGGCCGTCTGGCTAGAAAACCGATGCGTGGTGGAGCGAATAGGGTCGCCGCCGGATCTGTATTATCCTCGAGCCAGGCCGCGGCCTGCGCCTGGAGCGCGGCTTGCAAAACCGGACGGTTGGTGTAAATCTCACCCAAGTTAATTATTGCTACCAGTAGCAAGGGGATCATGAAGAGTGATGGTAATAGATAAGAAGCTTGCTGCTGATTTAAGGCCAACAGGCCTGATGCTGCTACCCGGCGCGACAGCCAGGCAGCGCCGAGTCCGGTAAGGAGAATCGCCAATACAGAAACTAGAACCGGCGTGAATGGGCTGCGCGATAAGGCTGCCGCTGCAGTCCATAATAGTAGAAAGACAAATAGTTTTTGGCCCGGAGCAGGTTTCAATTGTGGTGAGGATTCGCCGCCTACCGGCTCCCACCTCCAGACATCCCACACGCCAGCTAGAATAAATGGCGCAAACAACCAGTAAAGTTCCCGCGTCGATAAGAAAGAATAAGCATCTTGCAGCCAGAGGGTGGGATCCTCTCTGCCCGGTATGCCGGAGCGCGGGAATATAAAGATGCCCCACAATATGGCTGCTGTGATTAATAGAAGAAACGGCAACCAGCCGATCCGCCCCTTGTAAATATCAATGGCCAGAAGTGTTAGTGAAAAGAGAAGGGTCGCGATGTTGAAATGAATGCCCAGCAAAAGGAGAAGAAAAAGACCCTTTAACCAGACGATGCTCCGCGGGTGTTTCCAGGAGTGAATGGGTAAGAGGCTGAGAGCCAGGGCGGCCCAGCCAAGAGCCAAGACCCAGGAATATTCAGTTCCTGCGGTCGTGATAATCAGGGGGTTGAAGACGAGGAGCAAGGCAGAAATGATCGCGGCGAAAGGCCGGTTGACAGCCCTCAAGGTAATCAAGATCAATAGTGCCGCAACGCCCCAACCAATGGCGCTGAGCACGAGCCCAATTTGTGATGCATATGGCGCTCCGATGGCCATTAGGGCAACATAGAGAGGGGCTCGAGCCAATGGTTCCAGCTCATAAGCTGATGGCAGATCGGTGGCCAACGTCCGCCCCACATGAAACGTATGAAAAGCTGGATCACTTAAATAGGGGTCCCAATTGAGGGTGAGGAAAAGTGGCACGAACAAGAGAAGCGTGCCTAGAACCAGTGACCCTATATGAGGAAGGCGATTAGCGGGTGTCATTGTTTAATGATGCCGGCAAGCCCGCCCCGGCGGGCGTTAACTGCTTTTCCTCCAGGCCAGGAATGCGTGTGGCGATCGTGATTTCAATTTCACTTAAAAACTGTAGTTCCTGGTCCTGCTTGATGATCTCTTGCATGGGAAGGTTAAAGCTTACAAAAGCCAGGCCACCAAGTGCGCCGGATGGCACAGCGTTTAAGATGACCTTCCCCCCATCAAGGGCAACATAATCTTGCCCGGCGATTATCCAGGCTGGATCTGCTTCTAGGAAGGTTGCACCATCGATATTGAAGCCCAAAACTTCTAAAGGTAAGTTCAACACATTGGCCACTTTTACCTGAAGGATCCCTTCCTGGACCCATTCAGAGGAGTCGAGATAAGCAATTATGGGCTGCGCCGGTTGGAGAGAGAGGCGTAATTGTTCTTGTCGCTGGGCTAATTGAGGCCAAATGGGAGATTGGCCGGTCTCCACTCTTAATGCCTGTTCCAGTCGTTCGAGTTGGGGATTGAGATCCTTTTCGAGCTCGACCAGGTAATCCGGATCGCTGAAATCGGCCGTCGCTCGAATATATGCCGCTTGAATCAAGGGGTCTTGATAGGTTGC
Source organism: Chloroflexota bacterium (assembly GCA_009937635.1). Lineage (GTDB taxonomy): Bacteria > Chloroflexota > Anaerolineae > Promineifilales > Promineifilaceae > JAACFF01. The sequence goes on along the minus strand of JAACFF010000192.1, from coordinate 6,861 downwards.
TTCATGAGAAATTCGTCCGCTTGTGGCCATGGGATTGCCATTCATGCTTAGCGGTTCCAGACGGCCGCTCTGGGGATTGAAATAGTATGTCAAATTTAGGGGTGACAGCGTGCCTGCTGCCCCCCATAGATCGGCAAGAGCCAGAAAGCGGCCGTATTGTGCTACATCAAAACCTTCTGATGCCGCAACATCTCCCCTTTGCAGTGCACGCAAAAAAGCTGTGGCCTGGTTCATTTGGGTAGATAATTGCTCATCGTCAGCAATAAGTGGGTCGGGATTTGTATCCACCCCAACAAATTGAGGGTTGTTAAGGGTGAGGTTGGTCGAGGGATCGGCGATGGCTGCCTCAATATCACCTCCGAAGTATGCGGCAGTTTCTAAGAGGGGTTGAACGTCATAGGCAACGATAGGGCCTGATTGACGACCATCATATCCTGGGAAAAGGGACCCAAATGATTCCTGCATGGCGTAAATGCCACGATCATCGCCATTCAGAAACAAACGGACAAATTGATAATTAGCGGCCGGTAATCCCTCCTTTCGTAACGCTTCCATATAGGCCCATTCCCACAGCCAGTTGTTATCGGCGGGGTCAATGAGATTGAAACGGGTTTGGTCGAGAACCTGTTGGTTGTCCCTGGTGACAACCTCGAAGTTCCATTTGTCATCGTCGCCCAGGTGTTGGGCTAAACCTGACTGAAGCTGCATACGAACGGGAATGATTTCTGCCCCAAATCTCAAATCGGCCGTTACAAAACTGGTTTCTGAAGATGCAATAAACCCTTTCTGAAGCGCCTCCTGTCGCTGGCTTAAAATCAGGTTGTAGTTTTCAAATGGCATATCGACAATAAGTAGTGGGATGCTCTGGGATTCGTTTTGTGCCGTCCAGCGCAGAAGCGCATTTTGCCATGAGGCTTGCAGCATATTCACGATGCCAAAATGCCCGAGCAGTATCCCGGCAATCAAGGCGCAGACCAAGATGATCGCTGCAATAGAACGTTTTGATACAGAATATCTGGAGCGATTGGTGATGATCTTCATAAGTACAGTGGGAATAAATCAAAGTGGAGGAGCGGCAGCGGCTAGTCGATCTTCAAATTCATAAGCAACCTGCTGTTACTTTGGACTTTCGGATAAGCCGAAATCAGCTGGGGTGACGGCCGTATTTCCTTCGCCAACAATCAGAAAATCGATGGCCAGATCATCTTCAAATTGAGCCCTCCTCCCAGGAGCTAACAGTACCAGGTTGTCCCGGTCGCCTATATCAAACCAAGGATCGGTGTCGACATCGAGCGTATCGTTTCCAGCATACAGGATTAACCGTCCATCTAGTAAGGAGAGATCGTCCTCTGAAAAATACCGATCGTTAATTGGAGATTCTGTAGTAACTAACAAGACAGTCGTTCCGGCGGGCACACTAGCCAGGGCATCATGGTCACCTAGAATCAACGACCCTTCATCCGTTGCTGTCAAGGAGTCATTATCGGTGATTCGCCAGCCGCGTAAGTCGACCCTGGCTGGACGGTGCACTTGCAATTCGACCCATGCTCCCTGGATCTCACCTTCGGGAGCAGGGTCGCCATCACGGCCGTACCTGACCAATTTTACATCACCCGGGCGCATGCCTTCTCTATCCTCTTTTGTGAAGAGAGGTGTCAGGGATAGGTCGCCGCTCATAGGCAACGTCAGGACCGGACCTTGGGGCAATGTGGGTGGATCCCAACCAGCGAACTGATAGCCGGGTTCTGGCATGGCGGCCACCTGCATGGCAACACCCTGGAAATATTCCCCTTGCCAGGGCAGCTCTTCGGCTTTGAGGGGTGGGTTTCCGTTAATGCTGACGGTGCCATGCCCATTATCAGGCTGGTTGATGGTCACCAATCTGGTTCCGGGAAGATCAAAAGCCTCGACGGCTTGCCGGCGCACGATATCTGGCCGGCGGCGAGCAAACTCGCGCATATATTCGATACCCGCATCCCATCTTCCGGAGCCAGGCCAGCGCCGGGTCTCATAAGAAATATCTTTTTCAAGTGCAGATGCCAGGTGATCTATCTCTGCCAATACATTGTCTGGTGCAAATACAGTGTTTAACAGATCTGCCAACTGCGCCAGGAAGCGGGTTCTAAAATCGGTATTCTCCAATAGTTTCACTAAAAGAAGAGCCCCTTGTTGTTGGCGTACATCCTCGCCATCCAGGATGTGTTCAAACATATCCTTTTCGATGTTACTATTGGTCATCAAGCCAAAGGCATAATCGCTGTCCCAAAACATCCAATGCCAGCGTCCGGTATCGCGGCCCCGGAATTTAAGTTGATTGTTTTGTGGCCAATCACTATTTGCGGTAATGATCTGGATTAGTGCGTAGGTGACAAAGTTGTCCAGATTCATTTGTGTTTGGATATAAGCGTAATTTTCCTCATCGGTCAAATTGTTGGTGGCTACGTATTCGATGAGATGATCCCAATGGGTGCGGTCTCCGGAGGAAACATCCAGATTGTGTTCCTGGCCACTTAATAAGTCGGCATCCTCTATTTGGAAGTTGTCTCTAAGATAGCGGTCGTCAATCCGTTCGCGTAAATTGTAAATGCCCCATAACTCTCCATTTATGAAGAGCAATACTGGGCGTGAATGGGTTGCGAAACTGCCCGCCTCCCGGGCAAGATTGCCTACCAGATGGTTCCGCAATAACGTGGCGTTGACCGACTCTGCCGGAATATCCTGTCCGCCATCGTGCAGAACGAATCGTTTAAAGATGCTTTTTTCCGAATCGGGAAATAGTGGATAGGTTATATCAGGCTGACCGTACTCTCCACGAAAGTAGAGGCGTAACGATTTTTTTTCATAGACGCGGCTACCGGCCCCATGCACACGGACGCCTGCCGGAGCTTGAAAACCGGTGCCATATTGCGGTTCGTAAAATAAAATTTCTGCTTCACGCTCCCAAGACCGGCCGGTAAAGTAGGGATTAGCGAATATGCCTGTTTCAGCATTCCATAAGTCATCCGGATCGACGATCAGGGAAACGACGGGGAGGTTCGATTCCAGGCCCATAAAATAGGTAGCGCTGGCCACCGGACCGGATTGCCCATCAGGTAAAACCAACTGTGCACGGATAACGGCCGTTCGTGGTGGATTCACTGGCAGGTGCAGGGGTCCTGTGTAAAGCGTACCAGTTATTGGTGAAGGTATCGATCCGTCTGTTGAAAAGTAAATCTCTCCGTTGGGGTGGGAAGAAGACAATTTGATGTTGATATCATGATCGTAGGAACCGGATGGCCGGGAGAAGTGAATTGCTAAGGAGGGCGTTGTTGGCGAGGTGGCAAACAGGGAGCGGAAATCAACATCCCTGGCCATGAAACCGATGATCACAATCAAGGTTAAAAGTGGGAGTGCCAAGTGAATCAAGCGCCCTGGCTTCAGCCGGATATCCACAGAGGCAATTCTCAAGGAGGGCATACGTTTTGTCAAGCCAAAGATAATGAAAGACCAGGTGCTATCAAGTCCGTATCCGGTTGACAAACAAAGAATGCCCAGTATACTGATATCTGAACAGTTACTCAGACACTCATAAAGGCGAATTGATATGACTAAAGATCATGTTATTCACGAGGAGAATCTGGGCTTACCGGAAGATTTACTATCCGATGTCGTTGAGATATTTAAGGCCCTGAGCGATCCGACTAGAGCCCAAATCATTTTTCTGTTGACGAAAGATGAATATAGTGTCAATGAGTTGAGCGAGCAGGTGCCGGTGTCGGCATCGGCCGTATCTCATCATCTTTCCAAGTTGCGAGCTATTCGGCTCGTGCGCACCAGGCGTGAGGGCAATCAAATTTTCTATTCAATAGACGACTTTCATGTCGCCGCGCTTTTTACGGAAGCATTGTTCCACATGGATCATGTGCGCCAAGATTTGCCCGACCACCCATACCCAGAGCATTTACAGGCCTTCGTCGAAGGATCTTAAAACAAACAATAATTTTCTAAGGGAGTATTTTCCATGTCAGAGGAGACAAAACGACTTGACCAAGATCGTGGCCATGCACACACGCATGATCATGACCACGGTCAAGCCTATTCGCACAACCATGAAGATGGCCAAAAAATAGAAAGTGGTAGCTGGACTGAAGGGGATCATAGCCATACCCACGATCACGCTCACAGCAGCCATGACGGACAGCATAATGATCACAACCGCGATCATCAAGATGACCACGATCATGACCATCCCCATGATCACGACCACGGACATGGACACAGTCACGGTCCTAATGGCCATACGCACGATCATGGCGCGGGCATTATTGGCTGGTTCCAAACAGTTTTTCACTGGCATGGACACAGCGATCAACAAAGCGCGTTAGCCTCAGACCAGGCTCTGCTCGATAACAAAGAAGGCATTCGCGTGCTCTGGATTTCGCTGGCCGCTCTGCTAATCACCTCTTTGCTGCAGATTTTTATTGTTTGGCTTAGCGGCAGTGTCGCTCTGTTGGCGGATACGATGCACAATATCGGCGACGGCCTTAATTCCATCCCTTTACTGATCGCCCTCTACCTGGCTCGCAGAGTGGCCACGCGCCGCTACACTTACGGCTTTGGCAAAGCAGAAGACGTGGCCGGCATTTTCATTATTATCTCGATTGCCATCAGCGCGGCCATTGTTTTTTGGGAGTCCATCCAGAAATTTGTTAATCCGGAACCTATGACCAACTTGGGCTGGGTGGCAGCGGCGGCGATCATTGGTTTCTTAGGAAATGAATTGGTGGCCATTCTGGAGATTCGTACGGGACGTAAGATCGGCTCGGCCGCCATGGTTGCCGATGGTCTTCATGCGCGCACCGACGGTTTGACCTCTCTGGCCGTCCTGCTTGCCGCCGGCGGCACCTTAATTGGTCTACCCATCTTGGACCCTATCATCGGTATCCTCATCGGCATTGCTATTCTCTTCATCACGAAGGATGCCATTGTGACGATGTGGTATCGACTGATGGACGCCATTGAGCCGCACTATATCGATCGCGCCGAGGCCGTTATATCCAAACAAACGGATGTAAAAAAGCTACGTCGTATTCGTATGCGCTGGGTAGGGCACCGGATACATGCGGAAATAATAATCGCCGTTGAGCCGAGCTTGACGACGATAGAAAGCCACGAAATCGCAGAAAAACTGCGCCACGACATGTTCCATGAATTCGCGACCATGTCAGATGTGATGGTTCATGTTGATCCCTGGTCAGAAAAAGAAGAAGATTTTCATGATCAAACCAAAAGTCATGATCCTGTCCCTGAGTTGCTAACCAGTTAAGGTAACAATGAGCAACAGCGGTATGCCTAAAAAGACGTTACTTGAAGTTCAAAACCTGGTCACGCAGTTTGAAACCCGCGAAGGAACGGTTCATGCTGTGAATGGGGTTAACTTCACCGTAAACGAGGGTGAGATTCTCGCTTTGGTTGGCGAATCAGGCAGTGGTAAGAGCGTGACCATGCTCTCGGTCATGGGTCTTATCCCCCAGCCACCTGGCAAGATAGTTTCAGGAGAGATCTTCTTTGACGGGCAAAACCTTGCTAAATTAAGTAACAAACAAATGCGTGAGGTTCGTGGCAAAGATATTGCCATGGTATTCCAAGATCCCAATTCATCGCTGAATCCAGTGGTCAGTGTGGGACGCCAGATCAGCGAGGCCCTCAAATTGCATACCGATTTAAATTCATCGCAGGCTCGCGAGCGGGCGGTAGAACTTCTAGATCTGGTTGGTATTCCAGAGGCTAAAGAGCGAGTTAACAGCTATCCCCACCAATTTTCGGGTGGAATGCGGCAGCGGGTGATGATCGCCATGGCCCTCTCCTGTAACCCAAAGCTGCTTATCGCCGACGAGCCGACGACAGCTCTGGATGTCACGATTCAGGCCCAAATTGTCGAGCTTGTGAAGGAATTGCAGCGTAGTCTGGGCATGGCCGTGATTTGGATTACGCACGATCTCGGGTTGGTGGCCAATCTAGCCAGCCGCGTGGCCGTCATGTACGCCGGTCGCATAGTTGAGGAAGGAAAAGTCGAGGATATTTACGCCCGCACGCGGCATCCATATACTGTGGGCTTGCTAGGATCCATTCCTCAATTAGGCGAGGATGTGCCTGAGTTGCTGCAAGAAATCAAGGGCGCCCCTCCTGATCTCATGCATGATTTGGTTGGCTGTGCGTTTGCACCGCGCTGCTTTCATGTTAATGACGGCTGCTTGGAAAGTGCGCCCCAGCTTACTTTTACCGATGTGCCTGGGCAGCTATCCGCCTGCTGGCACTGGGAAAGTTTGGTCAAGCCTGAAGATATGCCAGTAAGGGCTATTAGCGGGGGTGTAAATGGCAAAAGCTCCAATGGAAAGCCAGGCGAAGAGGACATTATCGTCCGTGTCGAAGGCCTGAAGACCTATTTTTCCATTCGCAAGGGCATATTGCAGCGCAAAATTGGCGATGTTAGGGCTGTGGATGGTGTGGACCTGTTGATTCGTCGTGGCGAGACGCTGGGTTTGGTGGGCGAAAGCGGCTGTGGAAAGACGACCTTTGGACGGACCTTGTTGCGACTTTATGAACCGTTAGACGGTACAATCATTTTTAACGGCCAGGACTTGGTGCCGCTTAAGCAGAAGGATATGCGCGAGATTCGTCGTAGTATGCAGATGATTTTCCAGGATCCTTATTCGTCGATGAATCCCGGCATGCGCGTCTGGCAAATCATTGGCGAGCCCCTAAAAGTGCATGGCATGGGCAGCAATAAGGAAATCAAGTTGCGCACTTCCGAGCTTTTGGAACGTGTGGGACTGAACGCCAATCACATAGACAGATTCCCTCATGAGTTCAGCGGCGGCC
>JAACFF010000191.1 GCA_009937635.1 Chloroflexota bacterium | reverse complement strand
TACGGGTGGGGCGGATCGCTCACGGCCGTGCCCAACGCCTGCAGCTCTTTGCCCATCAAAAAGCCGGCCACGGCCGGGCCGCCCTTGGCGCGCATGGCCTGCGCCACACCCTCGGTGCTGGCATGGGCACGGTGCGCTGAACCAAAAGCATCGTCAACATAGACGTCTGCCATCGCTGCTAACTGGGCCGCCAGTTGCGAGTCATTCTTTTTCTCCCCGGCTGCAAAACGCGTGTTTTCAAGTAATAACACCTGGCCTGTTTGCAGTCCTGCCGCTGCCTTGCTGGCGCTGTCGCCAACTACCTCATCAACTTTGATAACCGGCCGTTGTAGTAGTTCGCCAAGCGCTACGGCCACCGGGTCCATGGCAAATTGTTTATCGGCGGCTGATTTGGGGCGACCCAGGTGGGAGCAAAGGATCAATGTCGCGCCATGCTCAAGCAAATAATTGAGCGTCGGAAGCGCCGCCTGTATTCTCGTGTCGTCGGTGACGCGAATGTCGTCGTTGGGATCTTTGCTGCTGAGGGGCACGTTGAAATCAACGCGTACTAAGACTTTTTTCCCTTGAACATCAATGTCGGTAATCGTTTTCTTACTCATTATGGTTTCCTCAAGAATAGCTTTCAGAAGTTAGCTGTTAGCTTTCAGTTTTCAGCCGTCAGCGATCAGTGATCAATTCATTTGTTGTTTGTGAGTGCTCGCCTATGCTGGCTCCTCGTAAATCAAGCTTTCTAGCTTGATCGCAACCTGAAAAGGATGTGTTACTTTTGCATTATCCCACAGTCTAAGTGGTTAAAATGCAAGTAGTAATTATACGCGGTATTTTGAACGGTGTCATAACGATTATTGATGTCCCTGATACCGAAGGATGCGTACCTTTTCCAAGGTGATCAGACCTTCGCTGACAGCCTCATTCAGAAATGGCAATAGGCGATTGATATACTCCTCGCTGTCCACTATTTCGATAACCAGAGGTAAATCATCGGAAAGGCGCAGGAACTTGGCCGTATGTAATCGGCTGCTGGCTCCAAAGCCCATGATACCACGCAGCACGGTTGCGCCGGCCAGATCCAACTCTTTTGCCTTGTGAACGATTGCCTCGTAAAGTGGCTTCCGGCCATACCGATCTGATTCGCCGATAATAATGCGCAGCAAGAGGCCGTTTTCAGGTAACTTCATAAAAAACTCCTTGGTAGTCTGGTAGTTGTTACTACAATCAGGTCTCCACGTCGTGGTGCGCGGGTCATATTTCGCTAGCTGATGACTGAGGCGGCCATTCTGCCTAATATGATGCCGAGAAATCCTAGCAATATGCCAAATAGGTCCATTAAGAGGACGTTGGCAAATCCAAGTATGAGCTCTCCATCCCGGAAAAGGTTTATACTTTCAAAGGCAAACGTGGAAAAGGTGGTAAATGCGCCCAATCCACCAATGAAGATGAGTCCGCGCATGTATGGTGAGATGGGGAAATACTCGAACAATTGCCACAGAAAGCCGATCAGGAATGAGCCCAGAACATTGACGACAAATGTTCCCCATGGGAACCCTTCACCGAGCAATCTATATGACCAGCCGGAGATGATGTAACGTAAGACGGCTCCGGCAGCACCGCCCACAGCAATGAATAGGTATTGCAAGCTTTTCCTCCTGTCTAAATGGGGATGACAAGGCTCGTCCAGTCACGCGGATAGTAGGTCAATATCTCAATGCCGCCGGCCGTGATGACGACGGTGTCAGAATGGCGGAAGCCTCCCACTTCAGGCGTATATAAGCCCGGCTCAACGGTAAAAACCATGCCCTCGCCTATGATGGTGTCATCACCCGTGTCAAGAAATGGGCCTTCATGATAGCGCAGCCCAATAGCATGCCCTGTATGGTGTCTCCAATAGGGCATCAGATTGTGCTCCTCATAGTAGGCGCGCACGGCCGAATCCACGTCACAGCAGTGCACACCAGGCTTAAGCGTCTCAAAGGCTACTTCTTGCACCGTTTTAGCGTGGTTGAACAACTCCTTCTGACGTTTATCCGGTTCTCCGACAAACATCGTACGTTCCAGTTCAGAGTTGTAGCCCCACATGGGACAAGCCGCGCCGGTAACCAATACGTCACCGGGCTGAAAAGTAATATTGTTAGCCAGCGCATGGGGAATGGCTGCGCCGCGGCCGATTTGACCGCGATAGTAGGCGCTGGGACCGTTGTTCCACATATCTTGCGAACGGTAAAGCGGGCCAATGGTGTCAAGCATGATCAAGGTTGCTTCCTGGCTGGCGCGCAAACCGACGGCCGTTTCCGTTTCGTTGACGGCCGTATAACGCTGCAAAAGCATATGGGCCAGGTGTGTCCATTTACAGCTTTCTTTGATGAGAGCTAGCTCCGCGGCGCTTTTTATGGCCTGCATGCGGTTGAGTTGCCCTTGCATGTTTACGAACTCCATGCCCGTTAGCGCCTCAAGCGTCGCACCTTCATAGCCGAATATCCAGGGATAGCCATTCAAATCCGCGCCAAGCCGGTCGCCCGCCTTGATCATGTCCATATCAGACAGCAGTTGCTTGAGAACGGCCGTGGGGTGTGGATCGCCGGGATATTCCTGGTAGTGCACAACGCGGTCAATTTGCGCTTCCGCTTGCGCGTGTTCCAGTTCCAGGCGGGGAACGACCATGGCTCGTTCTCCGGCGGCATTCAAGACATAGGCGATCAGGCGTTCCGTAGGCATAAAAGCGAAGCCGGTGAAATAGAGAATATTGATACTGTCGAACAACAGCACGCCGCGTAAGTTGTCGGCCAACACAAACTGCTGTAACTGCTCGGTACGCTGGCTGAATTCAGCCGGTTGGATACGGATGGCTTGAATTGTCACGGTTGATTGGGCACACAGATTACATCTGTGACGTCGAGTCGGTAATTATCGCTAAAACCGTTGATCTCTTTTAGTGTGGCGACGGTGGTACGACATTTGATGGCGATAGTCGAAAGGGTGTCTTCTTCTAGAACAACATAGGGAAAATTTCCCGGGCAATAGGCTGGATTGGCTATCGGCAAGGAGATAAACGTGCCCGGAACCAGCTTGCGAGCGCTGATGCCGTAACGGGCCATCAGCGAGATGCTCGTATTTCGTTTTGTCGTTATGCCATAAAGCGTATCGCCCTGGACAACCTGGTAATTTTCGATGATTACTTGATTTGGGCGAGGGGTCGGTGTTGGCGGCGGAAGTGTCGCCGGCAGCGGCTGGACAGGAATGGTCGTGTCCACCGGTGGAACAGCCGTGGGTTCTCCATCACCTGTGCCGGAGTCGGTGTTGGTCTCGGTTTCACCTGTATTTTCAGGAGGAAGCGGTTCGACAGGAGCGACAATCTCCTGCTCAGGAACAGGTGTCGAGATGATCCGCACGGCCAGTTTGGGATCGGACTCAATAAGCACGACCTTATCTTCGACGGTGACGGAATAAGTGCCTTCCGGATATTCAGGTCTGGTGAGTAGGTAAAAGTACGCCAATGCAACCGTCACGGCCAATATGATGGCTATTAGCATAATTAGAACGATGACTTTAGGGTCCGCTCTTCCGAACATAACGAATCCGAAGGTGCATGGCCTAGGGCTTGTCGTATCCTAAAAACCTTGCGATTCACCCCGTGTCAGACACTGTCGCTAGAACAAAACACACTCAGAATTGTTGCGGGTCGATTTAGCTCGCAATTCTTGTTTATGTTACACTTGCCAAAGGATTATGGCAAGTGGCGCAATGGGGTGAAGCATGATCTACGGTCGAGAGAAACGAGAAGAATTGGAAGGTCTCACAGTCGCTCCATACGCTCTACAAAGCGCTACCTCACGCGGTCGCGTTTATCCTGAGCAAGAGGCGACCACACGCACCGCTTTTGAGCGAGATCGAGACCGCATCATTCATACCACGGCCTTTCGCCGCCTCGAATATAAGACACAAGTCTTTGTGTTTTACGAAGGTGACCATTACCGTACGCGATTAACGCACACATTAGAAGTGGCGCAACTCGGCCGTTCGCTTGCCCGTGGTCTGGGAGGGAATGAATTATTGGCAGAGGCCATCTGCCTCGCCCATGATCTTGGCCATCCTCCATTTGGCCACGCTGGAGAACACATCCTCAACGAGCTTATGCACAACCATGGTGGTTTCAATCACAATACCCAGAGCTACCGGGTGGTGACTGAACTGGAACAAAGGTATCCTGATTTTCGAGGTTTGAACCTGACTTACGAAACACGTGAAGGCATGATCAAGCATGAGACGGATTATGATAGCAGTGACGCCTCTGACTATGAACCCCAGAAAAGGGCTTCGTTGGAAGCGCAAATCGCCAACCTGGCCGATGAAATGGCTTACAATGCCCACGATCTAGATGATGGGTTGCGCGCCGGTTTGTTCGCGCCATATGATCTGGAAGAGCTGGCCATCTGGCGCGAATTGAAGGAACATGTGGGTTGGAGCGCTTATCCTCGTTTTACACCGATTCTACGGCACGAGATCATTCGTGAACTGATAGGATGGTCTGTTGCCAACGTATTGAGCAATACGGAAGCGGCCCTGGATGAGTTTGGTATCGATTCACCGCAGAAGGTGCAGACGCACGGCAGCAATATAGTGAGCTATTCGGCCGACTTTGGATTGAAGATCAAAGCTTTGAAGAAGTTCTTGTTCGAGCGTATGTACCGGCACTACCGGTTGGTGCGCATGCAAGAAAAAGCGGAGCGATTTATCAGCGCCATGTTTAACGCCTATCTGAAAGAACCGGAGATGTTGCCAACGGCCGTGCAAGAACGACTACAAGATACCGTGCTACACCGCGCCATTACGGATTACATCGCGGGCATGACTGATCGCTATGCTTTGGATGAATGGCAGAAGCTGTTCGATCCTTATCGTCGCGTCTGAAACCCTGGAACCCTAAAAAAGCCCCGGCGAACCATGCCGGGGCTTGAAAGAATCCAAATTATCACTAGAATTCCATGAGGTCGTCTACGTCTTCACCCTCGTAAACTTGGGCTTCGCCGCCTTCCTTTGACCAGACGGACAGACTAATTGTGATCCGGTCAAAACTGCTTTTGGCCGGCAGCGCGCCGTTTGACCCGTATGCCATTTCCGTGATCTCCGCATTGATAATCAAGGAGGCCGTTTCCAGAACAATGGTCTCCGTTTCTCTGGCCAGGACAGGTTCCCCTTTGGGAGCCAGTTTGGCCTTGAGCGCATCGTCAAAGAAGGCGTGATCACTCATTATAACCTTGGTGATGGTACGGATGTCGCTCTTATCGAACAGCCAAATTTCCAGGGCAGTTACATTCTTGGGTGCATCGGCGCCCATTGACTCAGCAATGCCAACGCCGCACTCGCCTAGGAACTCAGCGTTGCTGTTTTCTATACTGAACGAGTCGTCGTAGGCGTCATGGCCACGTGTATACGTGGTATGGAAGCGGGCAATAGGTACGGCCGGCATATCCTCTTGCGGATCGCTGATCGCGGTAGGTGCTGCTGCCGGCAGTTCTTCATAGGTTGGCTCCTGGTTCTCTGGCTCTGCAACGACCTGGTTACGCCTGTTGAGGAAATAGAAGATCGCGGCAACGATAATGGCTAACAACAGTAGCAAGCCTAGGGCAAGAAACAAGGTGTTATTGCTGCCCCCACCTTCTTCACCACTATCCTCCGTCGTAATACCCGCACAACCCGCAGGGTTGATAACCCCTGCTACCGCTTCCAGGCGTGCCCTTTCGGAAGGATCCGTAGTAGCTGCAGCCAGGTTGCAGGCAGCGACTTCTCCGCCCCAACCGCCCAACGCTTGCTGCACCATCTCGGTATTGTTGTTAAACGAGAACAGTTCGGCGGTCATTTTTACATAGGCATCTTGGTACACCTGATCAAGCTGCGCTGGCGTTGCGTCTGTCCATTCAACGGGCCACAACCACCAACCCAAAACAACCAGGCCGATGAACAGGCCTACGAAAAACGCTGCCGCCACTAACCAGTACTTACGTACTATGTCCATATGTCACCTACCTTATGAATTTTCTCTTGTTGTGCATTCAGTGACATCCCCTCTGTCGCCGTTTATCTTACCATAACTAACAAATGCAAACAAACTCTAGGGCGGATTTATCGCTGCAATCGCCAGTCGAGAGCGGTATGGCGTTTGGTGACCTTATCGTTTTTGACGGCGATGGCCAGTGCGCGGCGCGTACCAACCAGAATGACCAGTTTTTTGGCGCGTGTCACGGCCGTGTAGAGCAGGTTGCGCTGCAGCATCATGTAATGCTGGGTTACGACCGGCAAGACGACGCAAGGATACTCAGCCCCCTGGCTCTTATGGACGCTAATGGCATAAGCATGCACCAATTCGTCTGTTTCCAGAAAATCGTAAACTACAGGTGTCCCATCGATGTTGATGGTTAAGGTTTGCTGGATTGGATCCAGGGCTGTGATGCGGCCGATGTCACCGTTGTAGATGTTCTTATCATAGTTGTTGATGGTTTGCATCACCTTGTCGCCGACACGGAATATGCGACCTCCAAGTCTACGCTCCTTACGCTTCCCGGGAGGATTGAGCGCGGCCTGCAAGGACAGGTTAAGTTGTCGCACACCGGCATGCCCATTATACATCGGCGAAAGCACCTGGATATCGTCCAAAGGGTCGAGGCCAAATTTGTGCGGCAAGCGGCGTTGCACGATGTCTACCAAAAGGGTGGCGACTTCTTCTGGTTCTTGTTTTACGAAGAGGAAGAAGTCGGTCGCGTCCTGGCGCGTCTCCGGCATCAGGCCTTGATTGATGCGGTGCGCGTTGTGGATGATCAACGATCCGGAGGCCTGGCGGAAAATAGTTTGCAAGCGGACTACGGCCGTTACGCCAGAGGCGATTAGATCGCCCAAGACGTCACCCGCGCCAACGGAGGGCAATTGGTCAATATCACCCACAAGCAGCACATGGCAGTCTTGCGGTATCGCCTTAAACAGATTGTTGGCCAGAGCGAGATCGAGCATCGACGCTTCGTCGATGATGATCATGTCCGCGTCTAAGGGAGTGTAATCGTTACGGCCGAATCCTTCCGCAGGATTAAATTCTAACAGACGATGAACCGTTTTCGCTTCGCGCCCGCTTGCTTCTGCTAACCGTTTAGCCGCTCTTCCCGTGGGGGAGGCCAGTGCGTAGCTGAGCCGCGCGCCATCCAATAGATCGAGCAGCGCTCGCAAAGTTGTGGTTTTCCCTGTCCCTGGACCGCCGGTGAGAATGGTGACCTTGTTGGTTACGGCCGTTTTGATGGCGCTGAGCTGTTGCGGAGCGAGGCGGATCGACGACTGGCGATTGCCGGATGAAAAGCGTGAGATCTCTTTTTCGCTGACGTTTCTCAGTTTGCTCAGACGGCTGGCGCGATTGTTTACCAGATTATGCACGCGATTGGTAAGACCGATCTCGGAGTAGTACAACTGGGTGAGGTAGACGGCGCGTTCTTCATAGATGCTCGTCTCAGACACTTTGTCAATAGGCAGCGCTCTTGATACGGTTTGTAGCGGCGTGCTGTCGGATGGCCGTCCCACGTCGTAGATAAGTGTCTCTCTTTTAACAAAGTCACTGGTTTCCAATTCGTCAATCACCTTGGCCACCTTTTCCGATTCCACCTCCAGAATCCCTGCCGCTTCAGGTTCCAAGGCTTCTTGGGGCATGTAAACATGCCCTTCCTCTGCCATGCGGTTAAGCGTGTAGGCAACCCCCGCCTCAATCCGGCTGGGATCGTCATGTTCAAGGCCAATGGCCTGGGCGATCTTGTCGGCCGTTTTGAAGCCAATGCCATAAACATCTTTCACCAGCTGGTATGGCGTTTTCTGGACTACCCGCAGCGAGTCATCGCCATACTTTTTGTAAATCTTCACGGCCAGGTTGGTAGAGACCCCGTGGGATTGAAGAAAAATCATCACGTCTTTAATTGCGCGCTGTTCATCCCAAGACTTGACGATGCTGTTTACACGCTTGTTCCCGATTCCCAACACTTCGCGTAGACGGTGCGGTTCATCGTCGATAATTTCCAGTGTCTTTTCGCCAAAAAGATCGACGATTCGCTCAGCCATGACTGGTCCGATGCCCCGTATCATGCCCGAGCCAAGGTAGCGTTTGATGCCTTCGCTGTTGGCTGGCAGCGACTGTTCACATTGTTCCGCTTGAAATTGACGGCCGTGTTTGGCGTGGCTTGTCCAACGTCCCGTCAGCTTCAACCATTCGCCTGGATTCACTTCTGGCAAGGTGCCGACCACAGTAATCAACGATTCCCGCCCGCCGGCATACTTGAAAGGCAACATGCCTCTTGTATCTGGCTTTAGCCGGATGACAGAGTAACCGTTTTCCGCGTTGTAATAGGTGATGCGCTCCACCGAGCCGCTAACTTGCGCGCGTTCGCTCATGATCCTATTCTAACGCACAAAAGTCATGGTCACTAAGGAGTTATGCGATGTTCACCTATCTTGACAATCCTGCATACGAGACTTGGTTGACGTTCCTACTAGCACTCTGGGCCATACTGCTTGTTGGTGGGTTTGTCTTGGGTTCCAACAAAGATGGCCGGAGAATGCCAGCCTGGACGCGCCTGGCTTCCTCATTGACCCTGGTTGTGGCCGGCTTCAGCTGGGCTTTCATCAGCCGGGAATATGGGACACAGGGCTATGCCCTGTTTCTGACCATAGGCATGACTTTCGGTTTCCTCGGCGATCTGCTCTTAGCGCATGTATTGGTTTCAGGCAAAGCCGCCAATATGGGCGGCATCGTCGCTTTCGCGGTGGGGCACGTTTTCTACATCACGGCTATCTGGCGACTGGGTGACCAATTGGGAGCTGACACATTTGCCTTGCGCTTCGCTGCGTTAATCACCTGGTGGCTGGTCGCCGGATTGGGATGGTACTTCGTGGTCTTTCGTGGCTCGAAAGCGACGTTCCTCCATTGGTTCGTGCTGCCGTATGCCTTGTTGTTGGCCACGACAGCCGGAGCGGCCATGGGTTTGGCTTTGCAGGTTTCTGCTTTCTGGCCCCTGGTTATTGGCGCTGCTCTATTCCTGGCCAGCGATACTTTAATCGGCGGCAATTGGTTCAACGATTTGAATTTCAACCTTTTACATGATGTGATCTGGTTGACCTATGGGTCGGGGCAGATGTTGATTGTCTATTCTGTTGGTGTGATCATTCAACATATTCTATAAAACAGTAAGAAATGGTATAGCGACAGCGTCTTATTAGCGAATCGGCTTGACAGAGTAGGTTGACCTGTGATAATGTGTTGCCTACAAGTTGATTTATGTAATTTATATCATAACAATAGTCTTTTTAAGGTGAGCAGATTGGATATGTGGCAACATTGTAGGTGTATGAAGCGAGGGTGCTAACCCCTTTGCCTCATACCTGAAAGTGTGGGTTGCGGACGACGAAACTGTCCGACAACGGCAAACGGTGGCGACCACCCTCGCGATGCAATCAAGTATTGCTCGCTTATGCTGCTTTGGGTGGTGTTGCGACCGTTTTTTGTTGTCTTGGGGGTTTTGACCCTCAGTGTGAATTCAGAAACCATATTTTCAGGATAGTTGAGACCTATGTTGCGAACAATTGAAAAAACCAACCGATCCGCTCCAGGATTAGACGCCCAGGGCCTGGAAGGGCAAATCGGAAACACACCATTACTAAATCTGGAGCGTACGGCCGTTGATTACAGCCTCGCCGAAGGGGTATGCCTTTACGCCAAGGCGGAATGGTTCAACCCAGGCGGCTCGGTGAAAGATCGAGCCGCGTTGAACATCATTCGCGAGGCGGAAGAGAATGGTTTGCTGCGCCCCGGGATGACCTTGCTTGACTCTACATCGGGCAATACAGGCATCGCCTACGCCATGCTTGGCGCAACCCGAAGATACCGTGTCAAACTAACTGTGCCGGCCAATGTAAGCCCCGAACGATTATCCATCCTGCGTGCCTATGGCGCCGAACTCATTTTGACGGATCCTCTGGAAGGGTCGGACGGCGCATTGTTAGAAGCCCGGCGACTTGCTGCCAACGACCCTAGCCTGTTCTATGCCAACCAGTACAATAACTCTTCAAACTGGCGGGCGCATTATCTAACCACAGCTAATGAGATTTGGGATCAGACAGAGGGAACGCTCACCCATTTTGTTGCCGGGTTGGGTACAGGAGGCACATTCACCGGTACAACGCGGCGCTTAAAAGCGTTAAACCCGGAGATCCTCTGTTATTCAGCCCAACCAAGTAGTCCGTTTAATGGCCTGGAAGGGTGGAAGCACATGGAGACGGCCATCAAACCCGGCATCTATGATGAGGGACTGGCTGATGGTAATCTGACCATCCGTACGGAGGATGCCTACGACATGGCGCGCTTCCTGGCTCGAAACGAGGGCCTATTTGTTGGTATTTCCTCTGCTGCAGCCGTCTGTGCCGCTGTTCAGCTGGCACAAACGCTCACCCAAGGCCTTGTAGTGACGGTAATGCCTGATAGTGGGATGAAGTATCTCGGCGAGCGATTTTGGACTGAAGCCTAAGATGAGATGCCAGGCACTTTAGTAAAGAGTTGCCCTAGATACCGGCGTAAAGTGCCTGGCATCTGCTGCAATGATGTTAAGGATTACAAAGAACCTGCTAAATCAAATCGAAGCCCATGGTGTGGAGTCGTATCCTTTTGAGGGGTGTGGGCTGCTCCTGGGTCATATAGTGAGTGATGTCAATGTGGTGACGGCCGTACGGCCGTTGCCCAATGTATGGCCAAACGAGGAAGAGAAACGGGTTCGTTTTCGTATCGCAGAAAATGATTGGCGCGATGTGGAAATGGAAGCGACGATGCAAGACCTCGACATAATTGGCGTATTTCACAGCCATCCTGACCATCCCCCGGTGGCTTCGCCACGAGATTTGGCCTGGGCGGCGTGGCCCGGTTACTCTTACCTGATCACTGAAATTCGAACAGGGCAACCCGCCAGCAGCCGTTCGTGGCAAATGTTGGGCGATCGGTCTGGCTTTGCCGAAG
>JAACFF010000190.1 GCA_009937635.1 Chloroflexota bacterium | reverse complement strand
ACCAATCTGCTCGACACCCGATTTCTGGTCATCCTGACCTTAGTGGCGGTCAACCAACCATTTACCATCTGGATGCTGCGCAGTTTCTTCATGGACATTCCCCGGGAACTGGAAGAGTCAGCCATGGTTGATGGATGTAATCGTCTGACAGCCTTCACCAGAGTCATCGTTCCTATTGTCTGGCCGGGGATCATCGCTACCGCGCTCTTTTCTCTACTGCTGGCCTACAATGAGTTTTTGCTCGTGCGCCTGTTAACGCAAACGAATTGGACCTTGCCGGTCGCGATTTCCCGTTTTACCGGCGGTGAGGATCCGCGCCACCTGACCCTGGCGGCTGCTTCGGCGGTCTCAGCTACAATCCCAATTGTAATCCTCATTCTCTTCTTCCAGCGGCATCTGGTAAAGGGATTATCAGCCGGTGCTGTGAAGGGATAATCGATTGTTACAAATTAAAGATTTGGAGGAACAAAATGTCAAATCTCATTGTTATTGTGTTTGATGATGCAGAACAGGCCGGCAATGTGCGGGCCACCCTGAAGAGTGTGGAACACGAGGGGCGCTTGCGACTGGATGATTCGGCCGTTGTGGTCAAAGATGAAAAAGGCAAAATCCACGTCAAGGATCAAATGGATCGCGGCGTCAAGGTCGGCGCCGTTACTGGCGGCCTGCTAGGAATCTTATTGGCCAGCGTATTTTTCCCGATTGGCGGTTTGATCATTGGTGCAGTAGCCGGCGGGTTAATCGGCTCGGCCGCCGGTTTGGGCATTAGCAAGAGTTTTATTAAAGAGGTTTCAGAGTCGATGACTGAAAACAGCTCAGCGCTCTTCATCATTGTACGCGATGGCGATCCGGATTTGGCGGTAGCGGCCTTACGGCCGTATCAAGGAAAAATCTTGCAGACGACATTATCACCTGAAGATGAAGAAACGCTTCGCCGCACATTAAAGAAAAAAGGATAGAAGCTGATGTCTACTGTGGAAAATAAGCAGTTAGTCGATGACATGTATGAAGCCATAAACAAGAATGTTCTCGGGCTCATGCCGCGCTACTGGAAAGAGGACATGGTTTGGGAAGGTCCGGCGGGCATCGGTACAATGAATGGTATTGACGAGTTCGAGTATGTTTATCGTCAGCCTTTTATCAAAGCATTCCCCAATAAGCACGCCAAAGACATCGTTCGTATTGCTGAAGGAGAGTGGGTGGCCGGCACGGGCTACCAGGACACCACCTTTGCCGAAGATTGGCTGGGCATCAAAGCCAGCGGTCAAAAAATCCGCATGCGTTATATGGATTTCTGGCACGTGGAAGTGGATGAAGAAAGTGGTGAACGTAAGTTGGCGGAAAATCTTGTCTTGATCGACATTCTCGGGGTTCTCGAGCAGTGTGGCTTTAACATTGAAAACGTGTTGAAGTTTGTGGGATCTAAGCCACCGGAATTTTTTGATGATGTTGAATAAATAAGGTATTTGCTCTAGATTGCGATATTCATCTGGCCTTTCCATTTGAAGATTTGGAAGGGCCAAGATGGTTTATTTGGGCAAGCATCCATGATCTGGAGATAAAGTTACCATAGGGCAACTTACTCAACACATCTCCCCTATTTATGCAGGTGCAAGGCATAATCTTGCACCCTTGGAGACTGAAAGAGAAAGAATATGAGCATTGAATTGAATCAAGCAAACAAGCACATTGTTTGGGATTTTTGGCAAGCATTAGAAAACGCATCTGCAACTGAGGTTGAAGAAGTGGCACGTATGGTTATGGCGGAGGACGTTGTCTGGCATGGCCCTGATCCAATCAACGATCTACAGGGAGTTGGATCATTTGTGTCCGATTTCTGGTTGCCTCTGTTACACTCGTTCCCCGATCTCAAACGGCGAACCTACATCTTATGCAGCGGCAAGTCGAATGGTCGCCTTGATGGCGACATCTCGCTGGATGGGAAGATGTGGGTGAGCGGAACAGGCTTGTTGACTGGCACCTTCGCACAGGATTACCTGATGATTCCAGCTACTAAGGGTGAGATTAGTATCCGCTGGGGCGAGTTCTGCCGCATGGAGCAGGGCAAGATCGTTGAAGTCTATTTTCTACTAGATCTGCTCGATTTGATGCAACAGGCCGGCTTCCATGTGCTGCCTCCTAGTCGTGGTCAAGATGGCGTATATCCGCCACCGCACGCTCATGATGGCGTTATGCTAGATACTCAAAATGAGCAGGATTCTGCGTACAGCCTCGATCACATTCGACGCTTTATCTACGATGGGCTAAACAAATACGATCAGTCAGAGTTGGAGAGCATGGGCATAGCAAACTTTTTCCATCCCGATGTGCAATGGTACGGCCCTGGCGGCATCGGTGCGTGCCTGAGTTTGCAGGAGTTTCAAGGTTTTCATCAACAACATTGGTTAATCGCTTTCCCAGATCGACTTTGTCGCGATCTGGATGCGCTGATCGCGGAAGGCAGCTACAGCGGTGCACCTGGCTGGGCGAGCGTGAAAGCAACACACGCAGGCCAATATCTCGACTGCCCGGCGACAGGCAAAAAAGTTGAGTTTAATGGTTTGGATTGGTGGAAACGGGAGGGTGAGATGTTTGTCCAAAACTGGGTTTTTGTGGACATGATTCACCTTTTCCGTCAATTTGGCATCGACTTGTTTGAACGGCTCGCGCAACAGGTAGCGCAAAAAAATGAACGAGATTAACCAACAGAATAAGGAAATTGTGTGGGGATTTTGGCAGCGATTGAATCACGTTTCGGCCGAAAACCTTCCCGCAACCCTCCAGGGCGCCATCCACCCAAATATCGCCTGGCACGGCCCCCATCCCATCAACACAATCAGCGGCGTGGATGATCTTGTCCATGACTTTTGGCAACCAATCCGTCATGCCTTCCCAGATTTGAAGCGCACCTGTGATGTCTTTATCGGCGGTGAAAGCGAGAACGACAACTGGGTCACGGCGACAGGTTATTTTACGGGAACATTCCTTAACGATTGGTTAGGTATACCCGCCACGCGCCAAAAAACGTATATTCGCTTTGGCCAATTTTGCGTCATGCATGAGGGCAAGATATCTGAATCCTACCTGATTTTAGATTTACTGGCGGTTATGCGTCAGGCGGGATTTCAGGTATTGCCACCTTCACGCGGCGCGGAAGGCGGGCGTGTGCCCCCACCCCGCACCAACGATGGCGTCAAACTAATGGAGCAGGACGAGATGGAGTCGCGCCGCACACTTCAGCTTGTCATGGCGATGATTGATGGGATGCGCCGCTTTGACGGCGAAAATCTTGCTAGTATGGAACAGGAACATTATTGGCATCCGCAATTCCGCTGGTATGGCCCGTGTGGTATCGGAACAAGCCGTTCTTTGAGCGAATATCAAGCATTTCATCAAGGGCCATGGCTGCACGCTTTTCCTGACCGTGGCACCTCGCTAGTCGATTCAGGACGCAGAATGGGGTTTGTAGCTGAGGGGATGTACGCTGCGGGTGGTATATGGGACTGGTCGTATGCGACGCATACCGGTGAGTATCTCGGTCTACCGCCGACGGGTGTGCCGATCACTATACGTGATTTCGACTGGTGGCGACGCGAAGGCGATTTACTGGTAGAGAATTGGATCCCTATTGATTTGATTGACATTTTTCGGCAGCTTGGTGTGGATTTGTTTGCGCGGATGCGGGATGTCGCCGCGTGGTAAAGCCTAAAATATATAATCTAATTAACCAATATAACAAGACTCTCGTTTAGCATTATTGGCAGAAAAAGGGTGGTGATCGACCTGATAAACGAGGCGCTAGAATTAAGCGTTGATTTATTGTGGAATTACCATAGTCAGAATATAGGATTACAGAATGAGTAAATATCAGGCATCGAAAGCTATCGTGCGCAGTTATTTTGATGCCATGGAAAACGCGTCGCCGGAGACAGTTACCGATGTTCTGCAAGAATTTACCAGTGAGGATTACCTGTGGCGTGGTGTGTACCCATTTCGAGAGCAGCACGGCGCTGCAACCGTGGCCGAAACGATCTGGACACCATTGATGAGATCACTGACGCGCATGCAGCGCCGTCAGGATATTTTCATCGCCGGCACCAACGAATTCAACGATGAGCAGTGGGTAATGAGCATGGGTAACTTCATGGGGCTGTTTGATGAGGACTGGCTGGGAATACGCCACACACGCAAAGTAGCTAACCTACGCTATGCGGAATTCAATTGTGTTGAAAATGGTAAGATCACCCAAACGGGTCTATTTATAGACATCATTGGCCTGATGGTCCAGGCAGGCTCCTACCCCCTACCACCGTCAACGGGTGTTTATTTCAATTATCCAGGGCCACGTACCCATGATGGTCTCCTGTTTGAAGATGCGGCACAAGAGGAAAGCGCCGCTACGTTGGCCCTGGTTAATGAGATGGTCGATGACCTGATTGCCCTAAATGAGAGTGGGTCAATGGGTTGTCCTCCGGAAGTGCTGGAAAGAACCTGGGCCAAAGATATGATCTGGTATGGTCCTGCGGGTGTTGGAGCAACGTATACTATTCCTCGCTACCAGGAGCAGCACCAGCTCCCCTTCCGTAACAATCTGGCCGACAAAAGGTTCGTCGGTCACATTTGTCGTTTTGCAGAAGGGAATTTCGCTTGTTTCTTCGGCTGGCCCAACCTATCTAACACCCCACTCGGAGGTTGGCTGGGATTACCAGGCGGTAATGTGAATGCTGTGATGCAGGTGGTTGATGTTTACCGTCGTGAAGGTGACAAGCTGGCTGAGAATTGGGTATTTATCGATATCCCTTATTGGTTGCAGCAACAAGGTTTGGACGTTCTCGATCGTACTCAGAAGATAGTGAACCCAAGTTAGTACCAGGATAGTCTTTTCCGTGCAGATCAATCGCGATAATACAAGTGGGCAACGGCCGTTGATCGTTTTCACCACTTGCTACCCCTGGATTAAGCGCATTGTTGCCGAGGTACAACCACCGGACTTCGATGTTCGCTTCTTGGAAATAAGTGACGACAAGGCAGTTGAAACGGTGCTGCCGCAAGCAGATTTCTTAGTATGCCTTGCACTGAATGTGCAACAAGCACATCTCCTGCGCAACTGCAAACTCGTTATGCACAACGGTGTCGGCTATGATGACATTGCGCTCGAAACCCTGCGTGACCTAGCAATACCCTTTGCAATCACACCCGCCATGACACCAGAAGGAGTTGCCGAACATACCCTCATGTTAATATTGGCGTTGTACAAACAGTTGCCCGCTGTACAGCAAAGCATGCGCAGAGGCGAGTGGAACATGTTTGGCTGGCGTGAGGGTTCTCACAATTTAGCGGGCAAGACGCTTGGAATTGTTGGACTAGGGCGCATTGGGAAACGGGTTGCCCATCTTGCCTATGCCTTTGGCTGTCAAATCATATACAACGATATTGTGCCAATGCCACGAGAACTAGAGCGAAGTCTCGACTTGCAGCGCGTCGATCTAGATACACTGTTGACACAAGCAGACATTATAACGCTGCATGTGCCCTTAACTGAGCTCACTGAAGGGATGATAGGAGCAGCGGAATTTGATCGGATGTCTCCTCAGTCACTATTTATCAATACAAGTCGCGGAAAAATCTGTGATCTCGATGCACTGTATGACGCAGTAGTTTCAGGTCATCTACTGGGAGCTGGCATTGATGTCTACCTTCCAGAACCGCCACCACCACTGCATCCAATCTTGCAGTTAGCAAACGTGATATGCACTCCACATATTGCTAGTGGCACTGTTGAGCGCCAATATGCTATCAATCGCGCTCAGTTTGCCAACTGCCAACGCGTGCTTGCTGGAGAACCGCCTCACAATTTAATTTAGGGCTTCACTAACCGAGGAGACACCGATATTTGATGAAGCGACCATTGAAAATTGCTATTGCCAGAATATTGACAAAAAGTAACGCTTGGTCTAAAGTATGAATGAATACGTATTCAAGAGGTTTTGTTCAATTTCTATTTTCACAAGGAGACTGTATGCGAGCCAATAAATTACGCGATATCTGGGCTGCAGGAGGAACGGCTGTTAACGGTTGGTTACATATTCCCAGCTCCTGGTCAGCAGAGGTTATGGCCCACGCCGGTTGGGACAGTGTGACCGTAGATTTACAGCACGGGCTATCAGGATACCAGGTGGCCGTTACCATGTTACAAGCCATTGCTACCACTGACGCCGTACCCATGGCACGAGCCACCTGGAACGATACCGCCCAACTCATGCGCCTGCTCGATGCTGGGGCTTACGGCATCATATGCCCCATGATAAACTCCCGCGCCGAAGCGGAAGCATTCGTCGGCGCCTGCCGTTACCCCCCTTTGGGCTATCGCAGCTTCGGCCCCACTCGTGCCCGCGTCTATGCCGGTGCCGATTATGCCCAATATGCCAACGAAACCATTGTCACCTTGGCGATGGTGGAAACCCAACAAGCCTTGGATAACCTGGAAGGGATCCTGTCCACCCCCGGCCTGGATGGCGTATTTGTGGGCCCAAACGATTTGCGACTTTCGCTGACTGGCAAAACTGAAATGGATTTGAGCGATCCCATTCTGCAAACTGCACTGGAACAGATTGTTAATGTCACACGGGAAAACGGCCGTGTAGCCGGCATCTGGGTTCCCGATGCAGCAACGGGCCAACAAATGAGCCAACTCGGCTACCAACTCATCACTGTTTCGACCGATACGAGGCTGCTCACTGCTGCCGCGCAAAATATCGTCACTAAGTTCAAATTGTAAATCGATGTCTGCAAGCTGATCTTATACTGCGATTCACGGATTACCCGTAACCGTTAACAATCGAGATGGAGGAATAATCATGGCAAAAGTCTTAAAACCTGGCATCAGCGACGAAGCGGCCCACGCTGCCGATGTCAAAGTTCAACAAGTTGTGGCCGGTATATTGGAAGATATTCGCCTGCGCGGTGATGAAGCTGTGCGCGAACTGTCCGTCAAGTTCGACAACTGGGATCCGCCCAATTTCAAACTATCCGACGAGCAAATTCAAGAAGTCATTGCTTCCGTGGATCCGCAAATAATCGAAGACCTTAAATTTGCCCAGGAACAGATTCGCAACTTCGCCCAGCATCAAAAAGATGCCCTCCTGGACATCGAGGTCGAAACCTTGCCTGGCGTCATCCTCGGACACAAGAACATCCCTGTTAACAGCGTCGGCTGTTATATTCCCGGTGGCCAGTATCCAATGGTCGCCTCTGCCCATATGAGTGTGCTCACGGCCAAAGTAGCCGGTGTGAAACGTATCATCGCTTGTACCCCACCGATCAACGGTGAACTTCCCGCGGAAACTATTACCGCAATGCATTTTGGTGGGGCAGATGAGATCCACATCATTGGCGGTGTGCAGGCCATCGCCCGCATGGCACTCGGTACAGAGACTATAGAACAGGTGGATATGCTTGTTGGCCCAGGCAATGCCTATGTCGCTGAGGCTAAGCGGCGGTTGTTCGGCAAGGTGGGTATCGATCTACTGGCTGGCCCTACTGAAGTGCTGGTCGTTGCCGACGACACCGTCGATGCTGAAATGGTGGCCACCGATCTGCTTGGACAGGCGGAACACGGTCCCACCTCCCCGGCCGTTCTGATCACTACCAGTGAGAAGTTGGCCCGCGAAACTGAGATTGAAATCGGCCGACAGTTGGAAACACTGGAAACGGCCGATATCGCCAGCGTCTCCTGGCGCGATTACGGACAGATTATCCTGGTCGACAGCCTGGAAGAAGCATGCGTTGAAGCCGACAAGGTCGCCAGCGAGCATGTGCAAATCATGACCGCCGACGATGATTACTTCCTGGAAAACATGACCAACTACGGCGCACTCTTTATTGGCCCTCGCACAAATGTGGCCTATGGTGACAAGGTTATTGGCACCAATCATACCCTGCCAACCAAGTTGGCAGCCCGTTACACCGGCGGCCTCTGGGTTGGCAAATACATCAAGACCGTCACTTACCAGCGCGTGCTGACCGATGAAGCGAGCGTGTTAATTGGTGATTACTGCTCGCGCCTCTGCGCCATCGAGCGCTTCTGGGCTCACAAAGCGCAAGCTGACCTGCGCGTCGAGCGCTATGGCCAACCCAAAGCAGTTCCAACTGATTAATTCCTAGCGAGATAGGAGATTGTGCCGACTACTAAGCAATCTCCTATCTCAACCCCAAAATCAATATGGTTCATGACAACTCGATGCAAGGACAAGTTGCGCTGGTTACCGGCGGTAGTGGTGGTATTGGTTCAGCAGTCTGCCACCGGCTGGCAGCTGCCGGCGCTCATGTTGTGGTAATTGATATACAAAAAGAGAAGGCTCTGGAACTGGTAGAAAGTTTACCAGGCGAGAATCATATGGCAGTGGAGGTATCCATTACCGACAGCGATGCGTTGAAGCTTTTAGCCGAGAAGCTTGCCGATCACTACGGAAATGCAGATTTACTGGTCAATAATGCTGGAGTGACGACACCTGTAGCCCACGATGATCTGGATGGTTTGACCGACGAGTGGATCGACCGCATCTTCCAGATCAACTGGCGCGGTTCATTTGCCTGCGTGCGCGCCTTCAAGGAACTTCTTCAAGTAGGAGAGGGCGGCACCATTGTCAATATCTCGTCCATAGCCGGCACAACCGGAATAGGTAGCAATGTGGCCTATTGCGCATCAAAGGCAGCAATCGATTCCATGACACGTTCATTAGGACGTGCGCTGGCCCCGAAGATTCGTGTTGTCTCCGTCGCCCCGGGTTGGGTATTGGGAGAATATGCCAAGCGTTTTGATCCTGCTTATTTGCAGCAGCAAGTTGACTTAACACCGGTCGGCCGCCTAGCAACTCCAGAAGATGTGGCGGAAACCATATGGGCCATAGCCACAACGCTGACACTTATGACAGGCAATATTGTACCTGTGGATGGTGGTCGACCTTTGTTATAGGTGGCAATATCCAATAGGGTACAAAATCAATATTGGACTGCAGTTCAAATCTATGCGGTGTATTTAATCTTGCCATGCATAATTATAGTTAGGCACAATTCTACCGCAGCGGAAGGATTCATCAATCGATTCTCCGCGGCATTTTCAATCCTACTATGGCTCTAGTAAAACGAGTCTAAAGATTTGTTGGATATAATCCTTGATTTATACACAACTTCTTCTCCCACCTTTGCCGAGGTAGGTCACAAAGGTTTGTCATTAATTCGGATGACGCAATACCAACTTCCTGTGCCACCTGGATTTATCTTAACCGCCCGTAGTCGGGTAATTCTCATTAGCAGCTCGTCTCAATGTTATCTGGATTGGGCTTTTGCACCAATTACCTATTTACAAGGCCAGTCCCATCAGTTGGGAAGCGATCGCCTTATTGGAAATTCAAGGTTACGTCTGCCGGCATCCCTGGTTTGAGGTCATGGTCAGGATTAGGGACTGTCAGGCGGATGGCATAGACGGTACTCTTGCGTCCCTCCACGGTGCGGATATTCTGCGGCGTAAACTCAGCCTTATCAGAGATGTGTGTCACCTTTCCCCAAAAGACACGCTCGGGGAACGAGTCTACGGCGATCGGGTATTCCTGTCCAAGGTAGAACTTACCGTATTGATCTTCGGGAATATAGATGGTCAAGGTCATCTCGTCCAAATTGGCAATGATAAGCAGTGAACCTCCGGCTGTTGTAACCTCACCCGGTTCGGCCGCACGCAACAGTACCACACCATCGATTGGGGAGCGGATTCTATCCGCAGAACCACCTGAAACGCTATCGACAACAGCCAACAACTGGTCTTCATGGACAGCATCTCCTTCTTCTACCATTACCTCCTCAACAATGCCGCCCATCACAACCCCAAGATGGATTTCCGTTGCCTCAATCGTCCCGGTGACGATCTGCTCAGAGTTTTGCCAGTAAGTTTGGTAGAGACTGTAAATCCCATATATCATGAGAGCCGCTACGATCACTATGACCGGAACAAATCGCTTTCTACTGTCAAGCATAATTCCCCTTTGTATCTTGAGCAAAATCGATGACTCGACTGGACCAAATATGAAACCATCTCTTGATCAAACGGTTGGCTCTTGGTTCGGGCTTACGTTCATTTTCTTAAGCGGTTGAGATGCCACGGTCTATTTTCCTCTTCACCAACGACGTGAATACATCTTCCATCAGCGGTTGAGCCAGCTGCACCTGCACCGATGTGTGCCCAGCCGCGGCCAAGATCCGGATGAGGTCGGTTTGACTCATTTGATTCTCTACCAGCGCACGCAGCTGATCGCCAGCCAGGCTGGCGCGTATCACACCGGGCGATGAATTTAAGAGATCCAGCACAGGCAAAAGCTGATCGATCTGGTCCTGAGCACTTCTTCCTATGGCAATGTCCCACATCCGCCCCGGCAGTGACTCTTTCAAATGGGCGGGGGACGCCATAGCCAACAGCTTGCCCTCATTCAAGATACCTACTTGGTTACAATATTCGGCCTCGTCCATATAATGGGTGGTAACCAGACTGCTGATTCCTTCGGCAATCAAACCGTAGATGAGCTCCCAGAAGGCCCGCCTTGCGGTGGGGTCTACACCTGAAGTTGGCTCGTCGAGCAGCAATAACTGGGGACGGTGAACGATGGCCACAGCCAAGGCCAGACGCTGGCGCCAACCGCTGGATAACGTGCGCACTTGCTGTTTGGCTACCGGGGTAAGGCCCAATTGATCAAGAAGCGCTTCTGCTCGATGGCGCTCTGTTACCCCATAAACGTCGGCATAAAAGGTCAAGTTCTCCGTAACGGTCAGTTCATCATAAAGGGCGAATTTCTGCGACATATAACCCGTACGTGCTCGTACCTGCTCGGACTGGCGCGCAGCGTCAAAACCAAGCACTTGGGCCGAGCCTTCGCTGGGGCGGAGGATCCCCAGCAGCATGCGGATGGTGGTTGTCTTGCCCGGACCGTTTGGTCCCAGGTAGCCAATGACCTGCCCGGGCTCGACATCGAAGCTGACATGATCA
>JAACFF010000614.1 GCA_009937635.1 Chloroflexota bacterium | reverse complement strand
CAAAATGGCGGAACCGTTTTTGCACTTTCACAAGATGAAATGCCAACCAAATCAGCCATTGCTGCTGTTTTCCGCTATTAAATTTGGCAATCTACCAGAAGAACATTGGTCAGATTAGTACGATTCCCCAGGCACAATTATGGTCACTGAAGTATTTGCGCCACACGGGCCGCCTATCTCGATTACCAGGACAACGATAAATAGTGGATCGCAGTTGACTTTAGTGACAGAACGCCCATGAATCAACAAGACGGTTTCAAAATAATACTTGTTACTGGTGTCACTGGCTATGTCGGCGGTCGCCTGGTGCCGCGTCTTCTTGAGACCGGATACCGTATCCGGATTTTGATCAGGGGCAGTGCCAATCGTCTTGACGGCCGTCCCTGGAAAGATCAGGTTGAGATCGCCATAGGTGATGTGCTAATCCCGGAATCACTGCCTCCGGCCATGGAGGGCGTAGATGCCGCATACTATCTCATCCACAGCATGGGCGGCCACGATGAATTCAGCGAACGCGACATTCAGGCGGCAACCAACTTCGCTGCATCAGCGGCGGACGCCGGCGTAAAAAATATTATTTACCTCGGCGGACTTGGCGATCCTGAAAGCAATCTTTCTGAGCATTTGCGATCGCGTCAGCAGACGGGAGACGCCTTGCGCCAGTTTGATGTCCCGGTAACTGAATTTCGCGCGGGCATGGTCGTCGGCTCCGGCAGCCTTTCGTTTGAAATGATGCGCAATCTAACCGAACGATTGCCGGTTATGATTGCCCCGCGCTGGGTCTACACCAGAACGCAGCCCATTGCCATACGTGACGTGCTCAACTACCTTGTTGCCGCGCTGCAGACGCCGGCCAGCCAGGGCAAGACGGTTGAGATCGGCGCGCCGGATGTCCTTACATACGCCGACATGATGCTGACCTACGCCAGGATTCGTGGCCTGCGCCGCCTAATTATTCGCGTACCCGTACTAACGCCGCGCCTGTCATCCTACTGGGTGCATTGGATAACGCCAGTTTCTGCCGGCGTGGTCACCCCGCTCGTGGAGGGTTTGCGCAATGAGCTCGTGGTGCAAGATGATTCTGCCGGAACTCTGTTTCCTGACATTGAACCAATCGATTTTGAGACGGCGCTGCACCGGGCGCTGCTTAGAATTGAAGAGGGGGATATAGAAACCCTCTGGAGCGATGCTCTCGCCTCCAGTAAGGGAGATATGAAGCCGGTCCACCTGGCACAAGAACAAGGGATGCTTATCGAGCATAGAGAGCGGCGCGTCGATGCGCCACAAGCGGCCGTATTCCAGGCTTTTTCAGGACTCGGCGGTGAGCGCGGCTGGCCACCTTACAATTGGCTTTGGCAGATACGTGGTGCGATCGATCGTCTGTTTGGAGGAGTCGGTATGCGCCGCGGCCGTCGCGACCCTGATAAACTGCGGCAAGGGGAAGCACTGGATTTTTGGCGCGTGGAAATGGTGGAGCCCGATCACTTGATCCGATTGCGTGCAGAAATGAAACTGCCCGGTGAAGGTTGGCTACAATATGAAGCGAACAGTATTGAAGATGGCCACACCGAACTGGTGCAGACGGCTTATTTCGCTCCAAAAGGGCTTTCTGGACTACTCTATTGGTATGCTGTATATCCCTTCCATGTAGCCATCTTCTCGCGCATGATTGATGCGGTTGCTCAGCGGGCAATAGATATTTCGCTGGAAGGTCAGGCTGCTGGTAAGCAAGCGAAAAATGATTTGAGCCTGGAAGCGAGTGGGGGTGAGGACTAAATGCAATTACCAACCGTAAAAGGCAGCAACCTGTTGCGCCAGAAAATGGTGTTTCCAAATGATTTTGCCGGGGATATCAATCTCGTTTTCATCGCTTTCTTACGCCGGCATCAAGATCTGATCGATGAATGGGTTCCGTTTATCGAGGAACTGGCGAAAGAACACCCTGAGCTCCACTACTATGAATTTCCAACATTACCGAGCAGAGGTCCTATCTATCGCACGTTTCTAAACGAAGGTATGCGTGCAGGCATACCGAACGAAGCCACACGGGCGCGCACGATTACGCTTTATCTGGACAAATCTGCATTTCGAAAAGCACTCGACATTGAAAACGAGCAAAATAGTTGGGTTTACTTGTTTGACAAGTCGGGCAAAGTGCTGTGGCGTACCGCAGGAAGATTCTCGCCGGAAAAGGGAGCAGCCTTGAAGGATGCCGCTGATTTATTTCTAAAATGATGGTGCCTGCTGAAACTGGCTCATCTTCATAAAAGGTGATGAAATGTTCATCACTTTTCTTGCTCCTGGCTCGAAGGGTGCAGGAACCTCATCCAGACCGCATTGAAGCGAATTTCTCAGGAGAATTGTACGGGAAATCATTTAGACGAATATTTTGAACGTCATTCTAGCTGGTAGATATTGATGCTTGATATGCCATTTGACGACGTGATAGGATATCGGTATATGAGGTTAATTCGGCAAGGTGGTAGTGCCGCAGAAAATGATGGATAAATAGAAACGACTCAAATCGAGTCTTTTTGGGTAAGCTTAGCCAAATATTGGCCAAAGATCGGGCAGAGGCAAGGATTGCCTTTGCTCGATTTTCTTGTTTCTATTTCTACCTGCAGCCTTGAGTAGCCGGAAAGGAGTCGAGCCATATTCCTTCCGGCAGCGGTAACTGCAGTAGATCCTGCACCGACCAGCGCTTGCGAACCAGATTGGCCGCCATAACCGGGGTGCGATAGCGTCGCTTGCTGGGTCCTCGA
>JAACFF010000189.1 GCA_009937635.1 Chloroflexota bacterium | reverse complement strand
CCTGACCCCTGACCCCTTTCAAAGAATCGATGCCGTTTCCGGAATAAAAAAAACGGCATCAAACGGCATCGATGATCTAATTATGTAAAGTTTTTTCTTTATTGAGAAGCATTCCATACCCTTTGTCCTGACGCTAACCAGCCATTGCCCGAGCAAATGTTTCAGGAAAGCGTTCTTCAAAATCGAGCAGGCCAACCCATTCCGGCTGCAAACAAAAGCGGAACATCCGTCCAAACATCTCATCCACTTGTTGTATCCAGCCCGGGCCAACCTCCGGTCCAAAGTAGCGTTCGGCGCAGTCCGCATATTCTACGGGAATGCCATCGACCATATCGACGTTGACCTTTCCCCTAATTTGCAGCACTTTATAGGGCCATTCATCCTTATCAATAGTCAGGGCGACATCCGGGTTCTGCTTTAACGCCTCGATCTTTGGCATGCCTGGAGGAGATGCCATGATAATTTCCTCTCCATTCCAGTAAAACCAGATCGGGGTCACCCGGGGAGTGCCATCAAACCAAATGTAGCCCAAATGGGCCACGTTATTAGATTGCAGTAAATCTTGCGCGATGGGATCGTTTAGTAGGGCGAGATCGCCTTGTTTCGTAGACATTGGCGGCTCCTTTGCGCTAGAACCAGCTAGCGCATATAAATGTCATGCCGGGCATGATGGTGAAAATGAGTTATCTCCACAACTATTAGCATTATAGATAATCCAGCACACGGGTGTCAACATGGGGTATGAGGTGCTACTGTAAGATTCGACGCTTTATGGCCACAAATCTTCGGCGAGGCTCTGTTGCAAATAATGATGGCAGACCATAGTAGATAAAAAAAACTTGCTGTTACGGTGCTTTAACCGTAACAGCAAGTTTGGAACCAGATTAATCAAAAAATGGTTAGGATTGATTTTCTTTACTGGCTTCTTCCAGCACAGCAACAAATTCATCTACAGACAGTTTATACACCGTAGCCGCCTCGGCGACCGTGTAATATGGAGCAACCGGGCAGCCCACACAGGCCATATTGAACTGGTTGAATACATCCGCAGTCTGTGGCCATTGGTCTAAAACAGCACTAACGGTCATATTTGCTATCTGGTCTGCGCCGGACATGGATTTGATACCCTACTTAACTCAAGCTTGACCTTCTTGTTTTCAACTACTCGTGCAAAGTACGTACGAAAGCAACAATATCGATTATTTGATCATCGGTCAGAGCCGGGTTGCCGCCTTTGGGAGGCATGTCAACACCGGTCGTATTCAGCGGATCACTGGAAGGGCGGCCCACTTTAATGAACTCCAGCATCTCTTCATCGCTTCTCTCACGCAAGAATTCGCTGGTCGTAAATGCCTTTCCCAGGCCTTCAATGCCTTCACCACCAGGTCCATGACAGGCGATGCAAAGCATGTCGTACTGTTCTTTACCCGCGTCCGGATCGCCTGAACTGACGGCGACTGCTTCTTCCTCCGCCTGGCTTGATGTGCTGTCACCTCCACCACCACAGGCAGCCAGGGCTACCAATAAAAGCATCAGGACAATTATCAAAACCGATCTCCTTGTAAACATTTCTATCTCCTATTAACTATTTAGTTTCTAATTAGCATAGACTGCTTTAGCCCGCATGATTGCTGGCCTGTTTTCTCTATTCACTGTGTCCTTCATGGGTATGGAGGTCATCGGGCATGGTAATATTCATGGCCAACAGATCGGCGAAGGGCATGACCATAACGCCTTCCTGACCATAAGCCATTGCATCCGCTTGCTCTTCGTCGGCAAACGCGGCGATACCAAAACCCATGGGCGTCATGAGATTACCGTCCAATACCAGGTAGGCTTCTTCAGCGCGAATCCATTCACCGCTTGCGAAATCATGTGCCCAATAAGAGGCGACATCTTCAGATTGCTCGCTATTGTAGGCGAGCATGCCGCCTATATCATCGAAGCGGCGCGCCTCGCCCCCTGTTGTCCAGTAAGCTGCCGCAAATTTCTCTTCGCTGATGATCATGCTGCAGCGCTCGCAAACATCTTGTCCGTACACGATCTCAGGCGGCTCTTCAAGGTTTGTCGTCTGACCACAGCCCGCAAATAGAAACAGCGCTAAGGCCGTAAAAATAAGTACGTCCCAGCGTTTCATAAGACACCTTTTCTCTTGAAGACTTGCGTGGTCAGCAGGAAGGGCAGGATCACCCATAGCAACAACAGGCCAATTAGTGCGGGCAGTAATCGCTCCCCATAGGTCCGAAATGCATAAACGCCGGCCGGTCCCAGCACTTCCAGGTTCTGGCGCAGGTTTAATATGGACGCCATTTTGAACAGTTGTAAGGGATTGGCCAAGGCGGCGGCGAAAAGTTGACTGGTGTTGAGCTGTAAAACAACGGCCGTGCCCATCAGGCCTAGATCGCCAAAGAAAACCAGCAGCAGCCACAAGAAGAGCGCCAGGCCAACGGCCGTTGCGCTGCGCGTGACCACAGCCGATATCAAAAGACCGACGCTCAAACTGGCCACCGCCAGCAAACAAGACAGCAAAAGCAATATGACATAGGTACGTATCTCTGTCCCGCCGCCATTGACGGCGACAAGCAGCCCTGTCAGGCCAAACCCCAAACCCAGGGCAGCCACCAAGGCCAGGGCTAAGCCGGTGAATTTTCCAAGCAATAATTCCAGTTGGTTTACCGGTTGGGCCATTATATAGATCAAAGTACCTTTCTCGCGTTCTCCGGCCAGGCTCAACGCGCCAAGCGTCAAGCCCATCAGGGGCACAATCAGCAACACCAGGTTAATAAGGCTGGCACTGGTACGGCCGAATCCTGCCAACCCATAATTCCCCGCGCCCGACAAAGCTAACCAGGCCAGGGAGAGTGACAAAGCAGCAAAAACGATGGCATACAATACAAACCAGCGGTTATGGCGCGCGTCGCGCAGCTCTTTCTGGGTTAGTACATAGACATTTTCAAAATCAATCATAGATCACCAGGGTAGGGGCGCTTCGCAAGGCGCCTTTTCGTACCGTAGGTTATTCAACCGTAAAATCCTCAATCTCAATGCCTGCCTCATGCAGCATGTGTAGAACCTTGCCTTTTTCACCGGCCTTGACCTGCACGCGAACGCCACGGCCGTTGCGGCTGACGGGCATACCATAAGCAGAGAGCGCTTCCAAAGCGGGATTAATTCCTGGTTCTGACAGATATAAGTGCAGCGTCGTTTCCCACCCCAGGCGTTGTTCCAACTCTTGAGGGGGCGAATCAACAATCAGGCGTCCAGCCTCCATCAACAGCACGCGGTCTGCTAATGCGGTCACCTCTTCCAGGCGATGTGAGGAAAAGGCCAGGGTTTTGCCGCCAACTTTGAGCTCGTGTAATAGCAGCAAGAAATCCTCGCGTGCACGGATATCAAGGTTGGCCGTCGGTTCATCCAATATTAAAATAGGTGGCTCGGCCAGCAGGGCCAGGGCCAGGGCCAGACGCTGCTTCAAACCGCCGGACAGATCATGCACCGGCTTGTATATATGGGGTGCCAATTCCAAACGATCCAGCAAAGGCATAAAATCATAGCCGGTTGGCACTTTTTTCAGCCGAGCATAAAAAGTGAGCGTCTCGGCGACCGTCAAATCATCGTGGAAGTTAAGTTCCTGGGGTACAAAGCCCATCAGACTACGCGCCGCTTTGCCCTGTTTTTGTACATCCTTACCGGCAATGGTCACGCTTCCGGCAAATGGTAACAATCCCAATAAACAACGTAATGCTGTCGTCTTTCCAGCCCCATTCGCTCCCCATAAGGCCACCGCCTCACCCGCATTTACGCTAAAGGAAAGGTCGTCCACAGCAGTCAATCCGCCAAAGCGTTTGGTTATATTTGTTACCGTTATCATCTCACTCATAATTGTGGTCCCGAATTTCTTGAATTGAATCGATATCGCCGCCAGTGCAGGCGTGGTAGGGCAGCCAGGCCCAGGGCAACCACAACCAGGGCGATCGCCAGCCAGATCCACCCTTGGTTGTCGCTCTGGGGCAAGGGTGGCGCGTCTGTAGGAATCATGGGCGTCATATACGGCCGTTCATCCACCAATTTTGGCTTTGGCTTGACAAGGGGGAAAGCCCGCGACGCAAAATCGATCGCATTGCTGGCCGGGCTGTAGATGAAAAGGCGCAGCAAGGGCTCCTGGCGCATCAAATTCTCAAAAAGGCGTTCTGACTTATATTCCATATCGCCCTGGCCGTCGCCATCGGCGTCGTACCCGGCATAATCGCTCCAATAGTTGCCTTTCCCGTTTACGGTCCAACTATTTTCTCGTATCGTGCCCCCACCGGCGACGGCGACCTGCTCCTCATTTTCGACAAAGCTATTGCCGCTGAACATGTTGCGACGAACGGAGGGCATCATTTCCACGCCGATATCGTTATAAGCAAAAACATTGCCACTAAATTCGCCGATGCTATCAACTTCACGTGGTGATGTGTCCAGGTGTACGCCGACACGATTATCGAGAAATAAATTATCAATGATTCTGGCGTCATCCATATCTTTGAGGCCCACGCCATAACCGCTGGGGCCACGGTTATTGGCGATCGTATTGTTGCGCATGTTGACGCGGCGACTGTACATCAAAAATGTGCCCACAGAATTGTCTAAGAGGCGATTGTTTTCGATCGTGGCATCATCACAATACATGAAGTGCAATCCGTAACGACCATTTGTGACGGTGTTATTGCGCAACAAGAGGCGTTCTGAGTACCATAACACCACGTCACGCCCCTTGTCGACAACATTATCTTCGATAAGCACATCGGTGCTATACCAGAGGCGGATCGGGTCTCCCCGACGCTGCACTTCCAGGTCTTTGCTCGTGACTGTGTTGCCGCGCACGACGCCATGGTGCGCCTTCTGTAAGTAAATGCCAAATAGCGTATCTTCAAAACGGTTATTTTCTACGGTAACACCTTCCGCTACCACAGCGATTCCTGAATTTTGTTCGTCCAATGAACTGCCGCTGTTCTTAATAAGAAAGCCGCGAAAGATGGTCCCAGGGCCTGAAATTGATACAACTGTGCCTTCGTTTTCTCCGTCGATAACCGGCCAATCGTGACCGATTAGCTTGAGACGTTTATCAATATCCAGTGAACCTTGAAAGACGCCGCCATTTACTTCGATGGTGTCGCCATCCTGGGCTTCGTCAACGACCGCTTGCAAATTTTCGGCCGTCGTAATGAACGTCTCACCGCCTTCCTGCGCTGTAGCCGGAGCGGCAATAATAAAGCCGCCGGCCAGGAACAGGAAGAATAATAGAAAACGCCTCATTAGATTAAGCTCGTGTACTCGCAGCCTATTGATCTTGATTAGCGGCCTCAACTAAGGGCTTGTAGGCTTTGCGGTGAAAATAGAGACCGGCAATGCATAGAATCGCAGCCAGGATGGCCAACCAGAGACCAGTGCCAGGCGAGGCAATCGTTTCGAATTGAGCGATCATCCCGCTGCCTAAAACCTTGGGCACAAAGGGATCTATGGCGCTGCTTAAGGCGGCCGTCTCGTCCAGATTCAAACCGAAATCGCGCAACCAGTATTGCAAATCCAACAGAAACACGACCGGCATCAATATTGCCGGCAGCACAAAGAGTACAACCCATTTTGTATGCACGAAAATGGCAGCCAAAACAAGTAATGCCAGAGCGCCAATAGCAAAAACGCTGATGGATCGCTCCAACTTGGCAGCTTCGTTCAACGGCCGCATACCTATGTAATGGTTAAGCCCATCAATTTCAGCTACATCCCCAGTTAATTCGTTGACGTAGGCAGTTATGTGTAATCCACCTGGGTACTGCGGCGCCAGAAGGGTCATCTCCCAATAAGGAAGAAATATAGAAACCAGCAGTAGAAGGG
This sequence comes from Chloroflexota bacterium, assembly GCA_009937635.1. Lineage (GTDB taxonomy): Bacteria > Chloroflexota > Anaerolineae > Promineifilales > Promineifilaceae > JAACFF01. The sequence continues at coordinate 5,193 of JAACFF010000189.1, read as the reverse complement.
CCGCGGCTACGAACAAAAACGTAGGCAGACGATAACTTTGCTGGCCTGTCTTTGAACTGCCCTCCGGCACACGTGGGCCGACAAATCTTTGGAAAATGCTCATGGTACTCATCTCAATGACTCTATACTCTACAAAAAAACTATATAGCCTCTGGTCGCATCTTAACCCATGGGCCAGACTCCAGCCAAAGAGGCTATATAGCTACTTATTAACTAAATCGAGAACAAATTTGAATCCCATTTTTCTCGATTGCTTGAATTGTTGGCGCTCGTCTACCTATGGTTCAACCATCAAATAACCGGTCATTTCCAGATGCAGGGCGGAGCAGAATTCGGTGCAGTAATAGGAGAAGACACCATCTTCAGTGGCATCAAACTCCATGGTCACCGCTTCGCCTGGCTCAATGCTCACGTTGATGTTGTAGTAAGGCAGCGAGAAGCCGTGGGTCGCATCATAGGCGCGTTCTACGTTGGTAATGTGCCAGATGACGTGATCGCCCTTCTTGATATTCACCCGTTCTGGCGTGAAGTGGCTGCGCACGGCCGTCATCCAAATCTCCACCTCATTGCCATTGCGCTCAATACGCTCTTCGCCAATCTGTACTGCGTTTTCATCAACCGAATTTGTATGCGGATTCCAGCCGATTTCCGGATAAACTTCCCACGGATCCAACTTATCAGCCTTGATGATTTGCGCGTAATGCGGCTCGCCATCAGGAATCGGCATATCGTAAAGCAAAGGCATATTGGTGCCTGGTTCATTGATGTCCAGCAATTGGAAATTCTGGGGCAGCAAAGGTCCAACATTGGCGAAGCGATCAATGGCCCATTTGTTCATCGAAACCAGATATTTGCCATCGGGGCTAACCGTGTCCCCTTCTGCAGCAGCAATGTGACCGACATTATAATGTACCGGGGTCTTGGTAACCAATGTCCAATCTTCTTCCTCATGTAAGTCCGAGAAATCGCCACCTAGCGTCCAGCGTGCTACCGATGGTTCCAGGAAGAGGCTGGTATAAGCATAGCCCTTGTCATCATATTGCGTATGCAGCGGGCCTAAACCAACTTCGATCTGCGCTTCCACGACATCGTCAAAAGGCAGGATCGGCACGCCATAAACATCAGTTTCATGACCACCGGCGGCAATGGCGGCCTGGATCTTTTCGAAGCTGTAAATGCTGACATGGGGATCCAGTTTACCGGAAACGGTCAGGAATTTGCCGTCTGGTGTTACATCAACACCGTGCGGGCTCTTCGGTTCAGGGGTGAAGTAGAGTATTCCCTCTTCAATAGCCGTACCCAATGGTATGACAGGGAAGCCCTGCACGTCGATTGTTTGTCCGGCTGCGGCCACTTCGATGGCCTTATTCTTATCGAAGATATGCATGTAATCCATGTCATTTTGTGATGCACCCGCTTCAAATGGTGGGTTGCCATCTTCGATACCACCTGTCGCCATTTCCGTATTGAAGGAGTTGCAGAATATCCAGCCATCACTGGCCAGCTTGCCTGCGTCGCATAGATCTTGCCAGTAAGGCGGCAACTCAATCGCAAAGGATTCATCTTCCAGAATGCGGCCGGCGTCACGGTCAAATTTCCAGAAGGTGATCATACCGCGATAATCTTCTTCATAATCCTCAATAGAGCTATATTCCCAGCCTAGGGGCGAGCCATATTGGCCGCCCTCAATAATCCAATCGGTATCAGGCGTGGCAAATGTACCACCATGGTCGCCCAACGCGATAGGATTTTTCACAAGCTGTTTGGTCTCAAAGTCTTTCAGATCAACAACGGCGACACGGCCGTTGGCTTTATCGTTGATGAAGAGGAATTCACCGTCATAATCCCCGGCGGTCTCACTCAAAGCGGGGTGGTGGGTGTCGCCCCAGGTGATGTCGCTACCGTCGGCGTTACCGCCGGCCAGGACTTCCATCGTGCCTTCGGCCCCATAACCATATCCCTGCCACGGTTCCGGTGTGAAAACGGCAATCTGCTTGATGATACGCATGGACGGCATGCCGATGACATAAATCTGTCCACCGTGCCCACCGGAGGCGAACATGATGTATTCATCATGGACACCGGTCGGTGTATAAGTCTTAAGTGCTGCAAGCACATCGTCCGGGGTAAGCCCACGAGCTTCGGCGATGGCGCCGGCATCACCCGAAAGTGCGGATGTATCAGCTACCGATTCGCCAGAAGTTACTTCTTCTTCAGATGTGCCTTGATCGTCACAGCTAACCATCAAGATCACCGCTAATACAGCAATCACAAGGCCAATAACTGCGAACTTATATCTATAAAAAAAGCTTCTTTGATGCTCCATCTCCATCTCCTTACGATAACGAGGCCCCAGACATCTTGTTGTGTCCGTTGCACTATGTGAAAAATTTAACAATCTATAGGTTACAGGAAATAAGAACGCAATACTTTGCATTAATGCAAAGATTGTTAAATTTTGCACAAACACTCGTTGTTTCGTGTGCCGGTGTGACCACTGGTTGAAGAGGTGCCTCTGTAGGTTTTGGTTCTCAGCAGGTGGCACGGGCGATTCTGTAGGCTCGAAAATAGGAGCAACGATTTCTGCGGGTTCAATGGGTGCGGGTTCCAATGACGTCGTTTCAGGAAGGAATCTGATGATCTTTTGTTAAAAACGGATTGATCAACAGATAAGGTTGAATCTTATTTTTGGTTGTGATAAAAATAAATTCCAGAAGCACTATTTTGTTTTCAACAGGTGATTCGAATTACTATAAAGGTCCTCGCCTATACTCGGGTTAGCAGCGACAAATAAGATTCGGATAAACAAGAGCATCTATTATTGAAATATGCACAGCAGCAAGCTTTACGTATCAACGAGTTTATCCATTCGGAAGTTGTTGTTGGCTATTTGCAGATGAGGTGAAAAAATGTCGGGGAAAGAAGAGGATTTTGCCAGCGGTGTTTTCGTAGAGAACGGCAGAAGTGTTGAGTTCCCAGATCTAGCTGATGCAGTTGCTGAACTGTCGGAGAGCGCAGCGGATTGGCTCAAGGTTCCACCTCGCGAACGTGCCGAATTGCTGGCCACGATGCGCCATAGAGTCGCAGGGTTGGCTGATCGCTGGGTGTCAGATGGATTGCGGTCAAAAGGTGCGAAACCTGGAGGACCGTCCGAGACTGAGGAGTGGTTCACAGGACCGTGGGGCAACCTTCTACACCTGCGGCGCCTTGAGCAGGCGATGTATGACATTGAACGCAAGGGAAGGCCGATCCCTCCAGGTGAGCCACACGTACTGCCTAATGACCAGGTGGCTGTAGACGTGTTCCCTGTTGACCGCTGGGATAGCATGTTCTTCTCAGGCGTGAAGGCAGAGATACGCATGCGCCCCGGTGTACAGCTCGAAGATGTAACTCCTGGGCAGGCACGCGCCTACCGCGAGTCCATGCCGGGTGTCGCCCTGGTCCTCGGCGGGGGCAACTGCGCGACTATTGCCGTTGGGGATGTGTTGCGCAAGCTATTTGTTGAAAACCGCGTTGTTCTCTTCAAACCCAATCCGCTTAGCGCCTACACAGGACCGATAATCTCCGAAGCATTCCAGCCGCTCATTGAACAGGGTTTTCTACGTGTGGTGCAAGGGGGAGCCGAGGAAGGACAATGGCTTTGCCGCCACAAAGATATCACGGATATCCACGTCACGGGCTCTAACGCCACTTATGACGCGATCGTCGCCAGCCTGGGAGGTGATGAGCGCAAGGAGGATCCGGTTGGTCGGCGGACAGGTGGCAAGCTAGTGACCAGCGAACTTGGCAATGTTAGCCCTGTAATTGTAGTACCTGGCCAATGGAGCGACAAGGATTTGGAGTACGGGGCGCTGCAGGCGGTTACAGGATCTTTGATCAGCATGGGCTTCAATTGTTGCTCTCACCGACTCATGATCACGCACGATCAATGGTCTCAGCGCAGCGTGTTTATTGATAACGTTCGTGATCAGCTGGCCGCACTTCCTTCCCGCGAGAGTTACTACCCGGAAGCTCCAAAGTTGACGCGTGCATTTGCCGAAGCTCATGAAACGAGCGAACGTTACGGAGAGGAGCTTAATGACCGCACCATGTGCTGGAATTTTTTGCCTGACCTTGACTCTTCTGAAATCGAGACACCGTTGTTTAAATCAGAGGTGTGGGGAGGAGTACTTGGGGAGAGTACACTACGGGCGAGTGATCCTGCCGCGTTTCTCGATGAAGCCGTAGAATTCTGTAATGAGCATGTGTGGGGCAATTTGAGCATCACGCTTATCGTTCATCCCTCTTCTTTGGCAGACCCTGAACTCGCTTCTGCGTTGGAGCGCGCAGTTGACAATTTACGATACGGCACCGTGGCCCTGAATTTTTGGCCAGGTATCGCAGCGCTTCTCAACACCACGTTTTGGGGCGCCTACCCTGAACAACGAGGTGATGATATCCAGAGCGGTGACGGTCTTTTTGGAAACACGTTCATGTTTGAGCTGCCCCAGAAAACGGTCGTACGCGCACCATTCAGAACGTGGCCGCGACCATTGTGGTTTCTTGATCGACCCAACTCGCACCGTGCTGGCCGAGTTCTGGCGTCCTTCGAAGCCGAACCTAGCTGGTTGGGAGCAGCTCGGGTCAGCTTCGAGGCAATGCGTGAGTGAGTGCCGTCAGACTATGAGAGGGTATCCGTGTGGCGACAGCAAGAGATTCGAACTGCAGCCACACATTACTGCATGATGTGGTTCTACGTTGTTGCTGCCTAGAAAATCAATGGAGCCGACCCGGCTAAGTCAGGAGCGCTTCAACTTGCTGCTGCAATAACTTCGAAGCAGCGGCAAGTCTTTCATTTTCATCTTCGAGCCAACCTTTGTCTTTGGCAAGCGCTTGCGATTGCGAGTTTAGTACGGCCGTTGTCGCCGATGGTGCAGCGCCGCCCAGGACAGTTCTGATCTCCACAAAGGCAACCGGGTCCAAAGCGCGGGCCACTAGGTCTGCGTCCAAGTACAGCGGCTGGTCAAGGATGGAGGCCGAAACACGGGCCAGCATCTCGGCGGTGATATCGGCCGTATCGAGGCCGTTGGCGACTGCTTCTTGTACCAGGGCGGAAACAATGTGATGCGCTGTGCGGAACGGCAATCCCGCTTCACGAACCAGGATATCGGCAAGTTCTGTCACCGTTGTAAATCCGACCGCTGCCTCAGCCAA
>JAACFF010000613.1 GCA_009937635.1 Chloroflexota bacterium | reverse complement strand
CTAAACTTCTTGCTTTGTGTACAAGGATTTGATTGTTAAGGTACTAAGGAGATTCGAACTTTTTCAGAGATCATGGCACGGTCGATTGATCGCAAGATACCCAGTGCCTACGATCCTTACTGGCTGCATAAAGTTGCTCTTAGTTGCGCCTTCTGCACCTTGCCCAGGGCATTGCTGGGCAGTTCTTCGGCAAATATGACTTTTCGCGGCGCTTTGTAGCTGGCGAGGTGCTGCCTGCAGTAAGAGATGATCGCTTCGGCCGTCGCGGTTTGACCGCACTTAAGGACGATAACGGCCGTTACCCGTTCCCCCCACTCATCATCCAAACAGCCAATCACCGCGCACGCGGCCACGGAAGGATGCTCCACCAAGACAAGTTCCACTTCCGGGGGATAGACGTTCAGACCGCCGGTGATAATCAAATCCTTGGAACGCCCTTTCAACGTAAAATAGCCGTCCGCCTCGCGCAAACCCAAATCACCCGTGCGCAGCCAGCCGTCCTCGCTGAAGGAGTCGGCCGTTTTATTGGGCATTTGCCAATATCCTTTGAACACATGTTGTCCTCGAATTTGCACCTCACCCACCTGACCATCGGGTAGCGGTTCATCTGTTATCGGGTTGGCGATGCGTGCTTCTACGCCAGGCAGGGGTAGGCCTACCGATCCGATGCGCCGTTCGCCATGCAACGGATTCGAAAGATTCATGCCGGTTTCGGTCATGCCATACCTTTCCAGAAGGGTGTGGCCAAAGGTTTCTTGAAATTTGAGAAAGAGGTCATCGGGCAAGCGATCGGAGCCAGAGGTGAGCAAGCGCATGTGGCATAAATTGTATTGGCCGGCATCAGGAAAATCGACCAGGCGTTTGTGGATGGTGGGCACGGCCATGAAGACGGTACATTGCCTTTGCACCATGGTGGCCAGTGCCTGCTCGGGCGTGAATTTGGGCAGGAGAACGGCCGTGGCTGCCGCGTTCAACGCGCCATGTAGAGCGACTACCAGGCCGTGCACATGAAAAATGGGTAGCACATGCAGCAAGATATCATCTTCCTGCCATCCCCACGCCTGGTGCAGACTGTTTAGGTTGGCCGTTAAGTTGCCATGGGTGATTTGAGCGCCCTTGGGCCGCCCCGTTGTGCCGCTGGTATAGATCATCAGAGCGGTCCGATGGGGATCAGTCGGTGGGCTTGGCAGATCGCTGGCATCTATATTGGCGCTCAGATCAAGGAAATGGTCCAGCTTCTCTGTTTGCAGATAAATTACCTTGTTTAAGGAGGGGGAATCGGACAAAATGGATTCTAATTTTTCTTTCGCCACCGCATCGACAAATAACAAACTGGCCCCGGAATCCGCTAGAAAATAGCTCAGTTCACTGTGCGGATAGCCTGGATTTAACGGTAAGGTGATCGCCCCCAGACGCATAATGGCCAGGTGCAGATAGACAAAAGGCAAACATTTGGGCAGCTGCAACGCTACTCTATCACCACGTTGCAGGCCAAGTGATAGTAAATAGGCCATGGTCTGCTGCACATGCGCTTCCAATTGCCCGTAAGTCACACATTCCTGGCGATCGGGCAGTAGATAGTCAATGGCGGTTTTATGGGCATGGGTACGGCCGTGATGCTGAAGCTTTGTCAAAAATAGCATAAGAGTTCACCTCAAGACAGGAATGCTACCATTTTTCTCACGAAATTTGATCTAAGGCAAACGATAAACTAATCGGCCAGGAAGGGTGTTGCCTACGATGATTCCGGCGGACTTATTTCTCGCAATTTTGTGTTTTAGGTCCGTTCTGGAGGACGGATTACTTGAATCGAGCATAGATTGAGATATGGTTACAATATTATTGAGCCCAAAAAGGAGAACTAATGGCCGAATCAATCATCCTTGATATTTACACGGATTTTGTTTGACCCTGGTGCTATCTCAGTACCGGGCGTATTGAAAAGCTGCAACAAAATTACGATATCAAAGTCAACTACATTTACTTTCCGCTGCACCCGGAAACGCCGCAGGAGGGACAAAGTTTGCAAGCGATGTTCGGGCCACGGGCAGATATTGCGGGGATGGTCGGCCGTCTCAAGTTGTTAATGGATCAGGAGGGGCTGCCTTTTGACGGCGGCCGGCACATGACTTTCAATTCCCGCCTGGCGCAAGAACTGGCGAAATGGGGCGAGAGCAAGGCGGAAAGTGATGAACTGAATATGGCCCTTTATCAAGCCTACTTTGTCGACGGGCTAAATATCGGCGATTTAGATGTGTTGATGGGCGTTGTTGAAAAGGTTGGGCTGCCGCTAGAGGAAGCGCGGGAGGTGCTGGAGGGGCGGTTGATGCGGACGGCCGTTGATGAGGATTGGCGCTACGCCCGCGACGTGGGCGTAACCAGCGTGCCCACTTTTGCCGTGGCTATGACGGGTGTTATCGGGGCCCAACCTTATGAGCAGTTGGCGCGTCTATTGGAATACGCTGGGGCAGCGAAGCGGACCTGAGCGCCTGACACATACTGAGCATCATCTGACTCCAGCCCGAAGGTGTCTATCTTTGCTGTCGGAAATGATTAATTGCCTGAATGGCCATCGCTGACTCCTGGTCGTCTACTGATTCATACTAAGCCGTCAAAATCCAACACCTAAACTATCACACAAGCGTCTATGCGACCCGTTTGTGGATGCGCCCTGCTCTCAACCAGCCGATTGAGCCGTCCGCCTCTCGGATAATGTCAACCTTTGAAGATTTCATTGGGCCGTCAAGTATCATCAGACGATCTTCT
>JAACFF010000612.1 GCA_009937635.1 Chloroflexota bacterium | reverse complement strand
GGAAAATTCACATCTCTCGAGAGAGACACAATGGAAATCAGTCGGAATTACTCTTCTGTGAGTACCAATTCTCTCGAGTAGTGTGAAAAAAAGGACGTATTGCGTATTTACCCCCTCAACGGCGAACTGCGGGAAGCCTTCCGCAGTTGGTATCCTAATATGACGCAGACGGTAGAGAGGTTGCCACTTGTTGGTTAGCCCCGGTTTTTGATGGTCTCCTATGGCGGCGCCCAGGGTTGATTACTTGTGCTGCTATCTAGCCCGATGCGGATCCGGTTTCCGCGTTAACGGCCGTCACCCCACTCCCGCCGCGGCTGGCCACGCGTTCCAGAATCAGAACCACGCCAATACCCAGCCCTGCCAAAGCGAGAGCCACCAGTAGTTCCATCATGCCCGCCGGGGTGGAGAGATCGGGCAAGATATTGATCTGCTCGGTCACGATCCGCTCCCCATGTTCAAGGACGTATTGGCCCGCATCGTCCGTCAACCAGCTCACATCCACTTTCCAGGGCCACACCTTGCGCAGGCTGCCCAAGAGCAGCCCCATCAGTACGGCGACCGTGTAATCATGATACCGCTTGAAAAGCCAGCCCAGGATCTGGGCGAAAGTCACCAGGCCGATGGCCGCGCCCAAGGCGATCAGGCCCAGCGTGATGAAATCCCGCTGGTTCACCGCGCCCAGCACCGTCTGGTATTTACCCAGCATGACCAGGATGTAGGCGCCGGAAATTCCGGGCAAGATCATGGCTGCGCTGGCCAGGGCGCCGGTGAGGATATAGAACCACCAGGTATCGGGCGTTTGCGACGGCACAAGATTGACTAGCAGGTAAGTGCCCACCGTCCCCAGCAGCATGGCTGATACCAGGCCCCAGGTCCAGCGCTGGATGCGCCCGGCAATGACGATGACGGAGGCGATGATCAGCCCAAAGAAGAAGCTCCAGAGGAAGACCGGCTGGTGGGATAGAAAATATTCGAGCAGGCCTGCCAGCGTGAAAATGGCGGCTACAACACCCAGGCCCAACGGCATTAGGAAAGTCCAGTTAATAAGCGCAATCGCCTCGCGCAGGCGAAAATGGACGGCCGCATCAATAAAGTCTCGCTGCCCGATCGTTTTGATGGAGTTGATCAGCTCCTCGTAGATGCCGAAGATGAAGGCCATCGTCCCGCCGGAGACGCCGGGAACGATATCGGCCGCACCCATAAAAACGCCCCTGAAGAAGATGCCCACCATGGCCAGGGGGGAGCGAATCGTCCACTCCGTCTCCGGGACTGCTGTTTCGGCTGTCTTGTTTTGATGATCCTGCTGCATAAAAATCTCTCCCGTCTTGATGCTGACCGCCTTTTTCCCAAACTACCGACATTTGTACGCATCAAGGCGCGAATTGTCAACGAAACTGAGCAGGATAGGAGATATTCTAATCTGGATGTTTTTGCATATCGTCACAGTACCCTAATAAACGATCTCGGTTCTTCAGAATTAAATGATCGCTTTCGATATCCACCACCCCTGGCAAGGCTCTTGGATGGATCAAATATCGATGAAGATTTGAGTTCAGAAAGCGCTGAAGCTCACAGTGCGACGCCTCCGTGCCTCTTTTCAGTAAGAAACAATGGTTAATTGAATCAAAGTAAGGTAAAGCTGAAATGAAATGGGTTTGTTGTCCGCTCATATGTGTCACCGGTTGGCATAGCCATTTACAAATTATCTGAATTTCAGAAAAATGCGGGCTATTTGCCCTGCCATAAAACCGGTTAAAAAAACGGCGACAACACCGGCCAGCAAGTACCAAAATGCGACGACGATGGCATCCACTTGTATAACGGCCGTAATACCGACAACAACCCCCGCCGCCAATCGCCCTGCCCCTCGTGCGTCGTCAACTTCCCAGCTCTGATTAGACCTAAGAAAGGCAAGCAAGATCGTCGTTAGGATTGCCATAAATGCCAAAAACAGAAGCGGCATCAGAAACCCTCGCCAATTGAGATAGAGGAAACTGCCGCCAATCAAATGTTGAATCGTTAATACCAGGGGCAGCGGGTCCCCTAAAACGCGTCCAGGCGTCAAGCCACGCCCCATAAACGAGATGATGATGCCTATCACTCCTGCCACCACCCCAGCCAGCTTCGCTGCGCTCACTTGATTTCTGATACGATGTAACCAACCCATACTGATTAACAGCATAACAAATAGCCGACCAAATGTTCGTGTGCCTTCATACATTCTGATCCTGCAAGAGATGACATGGCCTAGCGCCCACCACCATGAATGGAAATCGATTTCCTGCTAGCTGTCAGCCATTTTCGGGGGAGTAATATACATTACTGACTTTTGTACCGAACAGTCCTAATATCATAGCAATAAACCCCGGCCAACTCGCCAACTATCTCGCTACCAACATGAGTAGGTCACGAGCCATGGTAAAGACTGGCCCAGAAATATAAATCCCAAACCAGCGGAGGTAAACGATGACCGTTTCTTATGTTGAACGCGAGCAAGCTTCCCCGGAAGCAAATGAATTTTATGATCGCGCGGAAGATCGTTTTGAAATGTTGCTCAACATCTTCAAGGTTTTCGGACACACGCCCAATCTTGGCACTGTCTTCACCGGGTTAGAGCCCATTCTTCATGTCGAATATGCCGGCTAGACGGGTAGAGAATTCTTCTCTTGCAGGGTGGTCCCTGGAAGTCATCTGTCAGGCGCGGCATAGAGCGCTCCCGTAGCAAGAGCACGCCGGATACCACCAAATACAATTACATATGACATCT
>JAACFF010000188.1 GCA_009937635.1 Chloroflexota bacterium | reverse complement strand
CATGAAGTCAAAATAATGCCGCTTTTATCAAATCAGAGCAGCACAGTCCGTTCGATGAATAAAGCACGGACTGTGCTGTAATGGACGCTTTTTGTGCGCGCTTGACTTTTCGAATAGCAACCGCGCTCAGGCGACAAGTAAAGGCACCATTTCAAACTGCATCACATCTACAATTCCTAGATCAGATATACGCAGTTCAGGAATGACCACCAGGGCCAGTAAACTGAGCTGCATGTTGGCGTTATTAAGACCGCAGCCGCAGGCTTGAAAAGCGTCAACCAATCGGGCAGCTTTCGCGGCTACCTTTTCTGCCCGCTCATCTGACATCAATCCCGCAATAGGCAATTCAACCAGGGCTATTTCTTTCCCTTCGCGGAAGACAACCATGCCGCCCCCCACTTCACCTAGGCGATTTGCCGCCGTGGCCATATCCTCCTTATCCGTACCCACGACGATCATGTGGTGGCTGTCATGAGCTACTGTACTGCCGATGGCGCACGGCACCGTTAATCCAAACCCAGATACAAAACCATTGGTCACACCCCCGGTGGCCCGGTGACGTTCGACCAAGGCGATCTGGCATACATCTTGCGCCAATTCCATCTGTACTCGTCCGTCCCGTACAGGCAGCAGATGTTCCAATGCGCGCGTGGGCGCCTGGTTCTCAACCACGCCAATTGTGCGCACATTAACCTGTGCGACGCCATCTGGAGCCATCACGTCGAAGTCTGCTGCTTGTAGTCGCTTTCCAAGCTTAACCGTATCTTTGGCTAGATCTGGGTAGTCGTATGCGGGCAAATCGACTACCAATTGCCCATTTGAGGCCAATATTTTGCCGCCGGCGATCACCATTTCGATAGGTAGTTGCACCAGATCGCTACTGATAATGATGTCTGCGTAACGACCAGGCGTGATGCTGCCCAGATCCTTTTCCAAACCAAAATGTTCGGCCGTGTTGAGGGTCGCCATCTGTATTGCCGTCACCGGCTTGAGACCTTCGGAGATGGCGTGGCGCACGACGCGGTTCATATGGCCATCGTGGACCAGCGTGCCAGAGTGGCTATCATCGGTGCACAGAATAAAATTACGGCTCTCCAGGCCTTGCTCCGTAATGGCCTTTACCTGCGTGGCCACATCATGCCAGGCAGATCCCTGGCGCAGCATCACTTTCATGCCCTGGCGAACGCGGGCCACAGCATCTTCTGCCCGTGTCCCCTCATGGTCGTCCGCCGGGCCACCAGCTACATAGCCATGAAATGGCAATCCTAAATCGAGTGAAGCATAATGACCGCCAATGACCTTTCCCGCCTTCATGGTTTCAGCCATGATGGCATGCATCTTGTCAACTCCGTTAGCAACGCCGGGGAAGTTCATCATTTCGCCTAGCCCAACTATCCCCTTCCAGGACATTGCTTCGGCCACTTCCGCCGGACCTATTGATGCACCGGGCGTCTCCAGGCCTGGCGCGCTGGGCACGCAACTGGGCATTTGAACATAAATGTTAATGGGCAGGGTTTCAGCTTCATCATGCATAAGCTTAACGCCAGGCAGGCCCAGCACATTAGCAATTTCATGGGGATCGATAAACATACTGGTGGTGCCATGCGGTATGACAGCCCTGGCAAATTCCGTCACCGTGACCATGCCACTTTCGACGTGCATATGTGCATCACAGAGACCAGGAATTAAATAACGGCCGTGCGCATTTATCACCTCCGTTTGCAGCCCAATAGTATGGCCGGCATCCTCACCTACATAAGCGATACGACAGCCGCTCACAGCCACATCGGTGCCAGGAAGGATCTCGCCGCTGTGTACGTTAACCCAACGGCCGTTTCTAATCACCAGATCGGCCGTCTTGCGTCCCATTGCCACATCGACGAGATCCTTCGCCATCTCGTGCCATGGTTTTCTATTGCTCATTGTCACTCCGTTGCTAAATCTTCTGATTGTACAAGTAGGTGTAGCACACTACTACAAGTATCGCGGCCAATACTAGATTTTATTCGGGCAAGAAGGCAACCGCTTCAATTTCTACGCGGGCGCCCAGCGGCAAAGCCGCGACCTGGACCGCCGATCTTGCCGGAGGGTTCTGGCCGAAGAATTGCGCGTATACTGCGTTCATCGCGCCAAATTCTGCCATATCCTGCAGGAAAACCGTCGTCTTAACCACATCATCCAAGCTGCCCCCTGCCGCATTGAGCACAGCCTGCAAGTTGCGTAAGGCGCGCTCAGCCTGGGTCGTGATATCGTCTTCAACCATTTTGCCGTTGGCTGGATCGAGGGGAATCTGTCCGGCCGTATAGACAAATTGACCAATGCGAATTGCCTGTGAATATGGACCTACAGCAGCCGGAGCATGCTGGGTTTGGATTATCTCTTTGCTCATCGTGTTACTCCCTTAAGGTTCATTGTCAAGGATATCTCGTTTATGATACACTTTTGTTATGATCATTGCACTGCAAGAAACAGAACCTTTAGTGCTTGAGTTAGGTGATTTTACCTTGCGCAGCGTGACACCGCTCGCCGATGTACTCTGGTATATTGCCGGCCTTCTGATTCTTGCCGGTTCCTCCGCAGTGATATTGTGGCGGAATCGTCGTACTCGCTCTGACCCATTCGTCCAGTGAGCCACTCCCGACTTTAACTTTGAAAGTAACTTCTCAGTCACAAACTGGAAAGTTTGTGTTACGAAATGGGCGGTGGTGCATTGCATCGTAACGCAAGCTTTCTAGCTTGCAGTCACAAACTGGAAAGTTTGTGTTACATTGCATAAAGGAGATCATAAAAAATGATTGATGTCAACCAGCTACGCCGTGGCGTTACCTTTTTATACAACGGCAACCTTTTTAAAGTAACTGAGTATAGTCATAGCAAGCCCGGAAGGGGCAAAGCAACCATTCGTGTTCATGTACGTGATCTACGCAAGGGGTCCAATCTGCAAATGACATTTAATTCAGGCGATCGTGTCGAGGATGTGCGTTTGGAAAATCACACCTACCAATATCTTTATGATGATGGTCGCTTTTACGTTTTCATGAACGTCGAGACTTATGAGCAGAAGCAGGTGCCTCACGCCATTTTTGCGAGCCAGGTTCAATACTTGCGTGACAATATGGAACTCGACCTGCTCGATTATGAAGGCGAAATCATCGATTATGATTTGCCCAAGTCATTGGAGTTCGAGGTTGTCGATGCCGAAAATGCCGTAGCCGGCGATACGGCGACCGGTGCGACCAAAGAGGTGGTAACAGATACGGGTCTCAAAGTTCGCACTCCCCTATTTGTCCAAGTCGGCGATCACATTAAGGTCAACACAGAAAGCGGCACCTATATTACCCGGGTTTGAACCTATCGTAGTTGCAACTCCAATCGCAATCGATTTGCCGCCAATTCTGGCCCATGACGAAATTTAGCGCCTTCCCTGAGAGAGGCGCTTTTTTTATCCTTTCACTGGAAGTTTACGCCAGGCAGCTTGAAAGCGAGACAAGGAATATGCTATAGTAAATTCATGCTCGCTGTAATGGCAAGGGTCGGTCGTGGCGTGCAGCCTTGTGGCCCTTAAAAATTTGTTCTGGCTTGTACGGAAAGCGCATGCTTTCCAGACAAGCGGGCGGAGGGAATGATGAAGAATCTTCTGCACTCACTATCTCGTTTCAAGATGGTCTGGATTGTACTGCTGTGCGTCATGGCGCTGCTTCTGTTATCGGCAGCGACAAGCTACGCAGCACCACAGAGCGCATGCGGCACTTATCACCACGTACAGCGTGGTGAAACATTGTTTTCCATCAGCCGGCAATATGGTGTTTCGATGGCCGCGATAATGCGAGCCAATCCCGTCATTAGAGATCCAAATCGGATCTATGCCGGCACCTTTTTGTATATTCCGTGCGGGCCCGGCGATCCGGGCACTGGTGGCCGGTGCAGCCGCATGCATTACGTCGCTAGAGGACAGACTCTGGGGGAAATTGCCTTGTTCTACCGGGTCAACCCATACGCCATCGCCCAGGCCAACGGCATTCATAATCTTGACCTTATCTACGCCGGGGATTACCTCTGCATCCCTTGATCAGTAGGCAGTGAACAGGTGTCAGCTAGTAGGCCCTAGCCTGCGCTTTTGATTAGGTCCTACCTCTCCTTGATTGCTGTCTTGCCAACCATGGCGCAAGCCGCGCAGATAGGCGGTCGCCACTGCAAGCCGGCCGGTTAGGGTCAAGCGCGCCACTATCTTAAGGCCACTCAGCAATCGGAAAGCGAAGATAATAAGCGGGCTGCCCAGGCGGGCGTGCTGCCGCCAAAAGAGAACGCTGCCGTATGCCAGATAATAGCGGCGCAAGGGCGAATCTTCCTCGCCTCCTGTACTCAGGCCAACCCGATGCGCCAGATGAGCGCCGGCTGCCAAGCGTAACCGGTATCCCGCCTGGCGAAAGCGGAGCGACCAGTCTAGATCCTCGAAGTAAAAGAAATAACGCTCATCAAGCAAACCGACTTCGCTCGCCAGCGATAGGTTGACCAATAAACACGTGCCCAGCAGGTAATCCACATCGCGGCTGAAAGCCCACTGTGGCCCGTCAAGTTCACCCTGGCCTGTGTCACGCAGGTCAAGCGTGAGGGGGTGTGAACGGCCGTTGGCAAACCAAATACGCTCGGGTTCTGCTTCATAATAAATCTTTGGCGCAAGCAAGCCGATATCTGAAGCCGTTTCCTCAAATAGATGAGCCAACATGTCTGGGGCAGCAAAAGCGTCATTGTTAACCAACAGGGCATAGTCGTACCCCTCTTCCAGCGCCATGCGCAATCCCTGATTGTTGCCTGCCGCAAATCCGAGATTATCTGCCAGGGGCAATAACCTGAATCCCTCTTGTCGCTCTGCGAGCAAGATCGCCGAATTGTCACCAGATCCATTGTCAATGACCAGGATGTCCAGGTGTGGTTCATGCATCGCTTGCAAGGCTTGCACACACTCCAAGGTTACGTCTGGCTGGCGCCAATTAAGGATAATTGCCAGCGTTCGATCCGCTTCAGGACGGTTCACGGCCGATTTACTCCCCAACACCAGGGTGTTTTTACCCGGTTTCCTTTTTTATTTCCTGCAAGCATAAGAATCCTGAGCGCAGATTATAGCCCATAACAATCAGGGTGCAGTTAGTTTCTGCTATAATACATAAACCTTGATTCTTGTTGACGCGGTTCAGAAACCCGGTTTTAGCTTACCTAGATGTTGACTGTCAAGAGGACCTTCCTGAATATTTGCACATCAAAACCGGGTTTCTTTTGATACAGAGTCGCTTATGGAACATTCGGTCGAAAGGAAACGATTGCTGGCTTACCATGAACGGAAGGCCAACTGGAAAAACTGGGGACCTTATCTAAGTGAACGCGCCTGGGGCACGGTTCGCGAAGATTACAGCGCCTATGGCACGGCCTGGGACTATTTGCCGCACGATCATGCCCGTAGTCGCACCTATCGCTGGAACGAGGATGGCCTGGCCGGAATCAGCGATCGTTTCCAGTATCTTTGTTTTGCTTTAGCACTCTGGAACGGCCGTGACCCTATCCTGAAAGAGCGTCTATTTGGTCTGAATGGCCACGAAGGTAATCACGGGGAGGATGTTAAGGAACAATACTTTTATCTAGACAACATACCTACCCATTGTTACATGAAGATGTTATACAAGTATCCTCAACGCGCCTACCCATATGCAGAGCTGGTTGCAGAAAACGGCCGTCGCGGTTTTGAGGACTTCGAGTATGAGTTGCTAGACAGCGGCATTTTTGAGGAAAATCGCTACTTCGACGTCCTGGTCGAATACGCTAAAGCGGGCGAAAATGATATGCTAGTCAGAATCAGCGCTACCAACCACGCAGCCGAACCGGCTCCTATCACCCTCCTGCCCACGCTCTGGTATCGCAATACCTGGTCATGGGGCTACCCGACCGGGCCCATGGGCGACGTAACAGGTAAGCCCAACATCAAACGCTTAAGCAATACGGTCATTGAAGCCACCCATACAAGCCAGGGTAAATATTTCTTATTTGCCGATGATCCAGGCGGATTTCTTTTCACCGAAAACGAAACGAACAATGAACGGCTGTTTGGCGTGGCCAACGCTTCACCTTTTGTCAAAGATGCCTTTCACCGCTATCTCATCCAAGATGAGAAGGGAGCGGTCAACCCAGATCAAGAAGGGACGAAAACGGCCGTGATCTACCACAATACCGTACAGCCTGGTGAAACGTACACTGTGCGGCTACGTTTGGCCGATGGCGACCATGCACAACCTTTTTCTGACTTTGAAGCCATCTTTGCAGAAAGATTGGCCGAGGCGGATGCGTTTTATGGCGAACTTCAGGGTGAGAGTCTGACTCAAGAGGAAAAGAATGTCCAACGCCAGGCTTTAGCCGGCATGCTGTGGACAAAGCAAATGTATTATTTCGACGTAAACCAATGGCTTGACGGCGATCCCGGCACGCCGCCACCACCGGACAACCGGCGTCAGGGCCGTAACCATAATTGGGACCATCTTAACAACTTCGACATCATCTCCATGCCGGACAAGTGGGAGTATCCCTGGTATGCAGCCTGGGATCTCGCCTTTCACTGCCTTCCTCTCACGCTAGTCGATGCTGATTTCGCCAAGAGGCAGTTGGAATTGATGGGTCGCGTATGGTACATGCACCCCAATGGCCAGTTTCCAGCCTACGAATGGGCCTTTGGCGATGTCAATCCGCCGGTGCACGCCTGGGCAACCTGGCAAGTCTATTGTATGGATGGCGCTTTAAACGGCCGTCTCGACCGGACCTTTCTGGAAGGAATCTATCACAAATTGGCGCTAAACTTCACCTGGTGGGTGAACCGCAAGGACGCGGATGACCGCAACATCTTTCAAGGTGGGTTCCTGGGCCTGGACAACATCAGTCTTTTCGATCGTAGCGCCTCATTACCCACCGGTGGTCACATCGATCAGTCAGACGGCACTTCATGGATGGGATTTTACAGTTTAGGCATGATGAAGATTGCTCTTGAACTGGCTCGCGAGAACCCTGTCTATCAAAACCTGGCCACAAAATTCTACGAACACTTTCTGCGCATTGCCCACGCCATGACCAATGTTGGCGGAAAAGGATTTTGCTTGTGGGACGAGGAAGATGGCTTCTTTTACGATGTATTGCATCTGCCTGACGAATCCATTCTTCACCTGAGAGTGCGTTCTCTCGTGGGCCTGATCCCCCTGCTTGCCGTAGAAACCTTGGAGCCGGAATTGCTGCAAGCCATGCCCGATTTCACCCGCCGTATGCATTGGTTCACCGATAAACGGCCCGACCTAAGCGGCAATATGGCCAGCATCGACGTGCCAGGGACCGGTAAACGCATCATTACCTCGATTCTGACGCCTGAACGGTTGGTCCGGGTTCTACATTACATGCTGGACGAAGAAGAATTCCTGTCCCCATTCGGCATCCGTTCTATCTCTAAATACCATGAACAGCATCCATATATCTTGCACATTGGCAGCGAGACCTTTAGCATTCATTATGAGCCGGCTGAATCACGCGGGGGTTTGTTTGGCGGCAATTCCAACTGGCGCGGACCCATTTGGTTTCCGATCAATTACCTGATCATTGAATCCTTGAGGGAATTCCACAGTTACTATGGTGACCAATTAAAAGTGGAATGTCCAACTGGGTCGGGTACCATGATGACGCTGGAAGAAGTAGCGCAAGAACTATCTCGCAGGCTGGTGCAATTATTCCTGCCGGACGATGAAGGTCGCCGGCCGGTTTATGGTGGATTAACCCAGTTTCATGAAGATCCATTGTGGCGCGACTATATACTCTTCTATGAGTATTTCAATGGTGACAACGGTGCTGGTTTAGGTGCCAGCCACCAGACTGGTTGGACAGGCCTTGTGGCCAACTTGTTGCAGACCACGCTGGAGAGACCGCATTAGCCTTTGCAGGCATAATCAAAACAATCAAAGAAGAGGAAAATGAAAACAGATATCGTAGAAACCATCGACAAACTTCTGGAAAAGACGCAGCGTGCCCATCACCACGCCTATCTCGACACTGACGGCTTCGATCTAGACTGGCCCATCTGGTACGCGGATTACCTACTAGACAAGTTGCCTCCCCTACTGGAGGCTGATTTAACGAAAAGCGACTTGATCTATTTGCTTTTGCTCTTGGAAAAGAAATATGCACGTGAAGCACCCAATTGTCATTGGTCCCGTTTCTACGCCAATTATCTGGTTGAAAAATACCTGTACGAGACAATGCCAGGAAATATGGACGTGTCTACTATTGGCGGTGACGTCCCTTACCTTACTACAGACCAGATGATAGAAGTGGATCGGGCCATGATCGAAACGTACGAGATCAAATTGATACAAATGATGGAAAACGCCGGCCGTAATCTAGCCCATTTGGCGCGCGGCCGTTTCTTGGATGGAGACCCGCGCGGGAAAAGGGTTGTGGTGCTGGCCGGAACAGGCGGGAATGGTGGCGGAGCATTGGTCTGTGCGCGGCGTTTAAGTAATTATGGTGCAGACGTGCAGGTTATTGTCACCAAACCAGGAAAGAAGTTCACGCCAGTGCCAGCGCACCAGTTGAACATCTTACGTCGCATGTCTGTGCCCATTGCCGTGGCCGAATCCCTTCGCGAAATCTCCTTCGCAAACCTGGATCTTGTTGTCGACGGCATTATCGGCTATAGCTTAAAAGGTAGCCCGCGTGGTGCCGCGGCGGAACTGATTCGCTGGGCCAACGCCCAGGATGCACCCATCCTGGCTTTAGATGCTCCTTCGGGCGTCGATACGACAAGCGGGACAGTTTTTGATCCGGCCATCAAGGCCAAAGCAACCATGACGCTGGCATTACCCAAGGAAGGGCTGGTCGCCACAGGCGTAGAGGCCAAGGTAGGAGAGCTGTACCTGGCCGATATCAGTGTCCCGCCGCAATTGTATTCAGAGCCGGCGCTTGCGCTGAACGTAGGCCCCATCTTCGCCACTGGGGATATTGTGCGACTCGTTTGAAAATGGGTTCGCGAAAAGACGCCAAGGGGCACAGACGCAAAGAAGTCTTGACAAGCTTGGCAGCTTTGCATGATATCTTTGGTCAAGCAAATTGATCTAACTTTCCCCTGCTGGCGGTGTATAATGTAAGCGTGTGGATAGGATGGTGGACGCAGGAGGTGGTTTTCTATGCCGACAAATCTTCCGCCAGAATATTATGATGCTGAGGATCAGTACAAGGCCGCTTCCTCTCCTGAGGAGAAAATCAAGCGGCTTGAGGAACTGATCAGCACCGTCCCTAAACACAAAGGGACGGACAAACTGCGCGCCGACCTGCGCAAGCGGCTCTCCAAGCTAAAGACTGCTGCGCAATCCAAGAAAGGCGCCAGCAGGCATGTATCCGCCTTTCACGTTGATAAGGAAGGAGCAGGGCAAGTTCCGCTAATCGGTGCGCCCAACGTAGGCAAATCAGCATTGGTCACCGCATTGACCAATGCTTCCCCAGAAGTGGCAATCTTCCCGCATACAACCTGGACAGTGACCCCTGGTATGATGCTGGTCGATCACGCGCCCATCCAACTCGTGGACACACCGCCACTACACAAGGAGTATATCGAACCGGCTTTGATGGATCTTATCCGCCGCTCAGATCTACTGCTCTTGGTGGTCGATCTGCAAGCAGATCCTATTGAACAGCTTGAGGAAACCCTTGCGCTGCTGGCGGAACATCGGATTAGACCTATCCATCTCCAGTATGAAAATGACCAGGAAGCTCGCATCACTTTCTTGCCTGTATTGGTCGTGGTCAACAAATATGACGACGAACAGTTTGACGAAGATTTTGAAATTTTGCAAGAACTGCTGGAAGGCAAGTGGCCTTTGATTCCCGTTTCAGCGACCACGGGCCGCAATCTGGATGAATTAAGAAACACAGTTTTCGAACGCCTGGAACTCATTCGCGTCTACTCTAAACCGCCTGGAGCTGATCCGGATCGCACCAAACCTTTTGTGCTTGCCAAAGGCAGTACGGTTGAAGATTTCGCTGCCAAGGTACATCATGACTTTTTTAATCAGCTAAAGTCAGCGCGAATTTGGGGCAGTGGTGCTTTTCAGGGGCAAGTAGTCAGCCGCGATCATGAGTTGTGGGAAGGCGATATTATTGAACTGCGCATCTAATTCAACTATACCTGTCCCGGGATCAAATTTACCGTACAATTACAAGGTATGAGCCAGGTTCCAATCTATACCATCGGTTACGGCGCGCGAGAGATGGATGATTTCATCGCCGTTCTCAAAGGGCAGCAGATCGATTTTCTGATCGACGTACGCTCCAAGCCCTATTCCCGTTATAAGCCGGATTTTTCCAAACATGCCCTGCAAAGGAATCTCCAGGCCCAAGGTATCCGCTACGTCTTCATGGGTGACGCGCTGGGCGGGCAGCCTGAGGATCCCGATTGTTACGATGAAGATGACAAGGTAGATTACGACAAGATTCAGGAAAAAGAGTTTTACGAGAAGGGAATCGGCCGTTTGCGCCAGGCGTGGCAGAACCAGGTGAGCGTCGTCTTGATGTGCAGCGAAGGCAAACCGGAAATGTGCCACCGCAGCAAACTAATCGGACGGTCACTGGTCGACCAGGGCATCGACCTGGTCCACATCGATGAAAACAATCAGTGCATCAGCCAGGAAGACGTAATATTGCGACACATCAAGGGTCAACCAAGCCTTTTTGACGATTTTTACAAGTACACGTCACGCAAGAAGTATCGCGGAGATGGTGAAGCATAGTATATGAGCTTAAAAATCGTGACTATCGGCGTTTTCGGCTTCTCTGAAGAAGAATTCTTCCAGGCTTTGCAGATGGCAAGTGTGGATACTTTTTGCGACATTCGCCAGCGCCGTGGCGTGCGCGGAGCCACTTACGCCTTTTGCAATAGCAAACGGTTGCAAGCACGGCTGGCAGAAATGGGTATTCGATACCTGCATCGCAAGGATCTGGCGCCAACGACGGCCGTACGCCAAATACAGTATGACGCCGACAAAGCCAACAAAGTGGCTAAACGGAAAAGGACAGCATTGGGACAAGCTTTC
>JAACFF010000187.1 GCA_009937635.1 Chloroflexota bacterium | reverse complement strand
ATCTATCCGTTGATGGGATCGGAACTGCTGCCATCGTTCAAGGAAAGGGATTTCCTGATGCACTGGTTAGGCAAGCCGGGCACGTCCCATCCGGAAATGGTGCGCATCTCACAAGCGGCCTGTCAGGAGTTACGAACGATTCCGGGTGTGCGGAACTGTGGCTCACATATCGGCCAGGCTCTGTTAATGGACGAGGTATACGGTATCTATTTCGGCGAGAATTGGGTCAGTGTCGATCCCTCGGTTGACTATGATGAAACGCTTGACGCCATTCAGTCCCTGGTAGATGGTTATCCCGGACTTTACCGCGATGTGCAGACCTATCTGAAAGAGCGAATCAGGGAGGTGTTAACGGGTTCAAGCCATCCGATTGTGATCCGAATTTATGGCGAAGATATGGATGTGCTGCGATCGAAAGCAGACGAAATCGAGGGAAAACTTGCCGATATTGAAGGATTGACGGAATTGCATACGGAACTACTGGTAGATATACCTCAAATTCAGGTTGAAGTGGACCTGGATAGGGCCCAGGAGTATGGACTCAAACCGGGCGATGTGCGCCGTGCTGCAGCCTATATGATAGCGGGTGAAGAGGTCGGCGACATCCATGTTGCCAATCGAACCTATGACGTCAATGTTTGGAGCACAATCGAAAACCGCGACAGCGTAACCAGCGTGGAAAATCTGTTAATAGACACCCCTTCAGGCGAGCAGGTCCGCCTACAAGAGGTGGCGGATGTGCGCATTGAGCCAGTTCCCAATGCTATTTATCATGAGGACCTGGCACGACGCTTGCATGTAGAAGCGGATGTCGAGGGACGTGATCTAGGCTCGGTTGTGGCTGAAGTCGAGCAGGCTCTTGAATCTGTCGACTATCCTCTCGGCTACAACGCGGTGATGCTGGGAGAGTTCGCCGAGCGACAGGCAGCGTCGGGTCGCCTAATGACAGCTGCACTTGTAGCCGCGCTGGTGATCTTCCTCCTCTTGCGCATCTCAGTCGGGAGCTGGCTAATGGCGCTGCTTTCTTTCTTGAGCTTGCCCGCGGCATTGGTGGGCGGCTTGCTTGCGGCCTGGTTCTTTAGTGGTGGGGTTATTTCACTGGGATCGATGGTTGGTTTCCTCACCATCCTAGGCGTTGCGGCCCGAAATGGGATCATGATGATCAATCATTACCAGCACCTAGAAGAAGAGGAAGGCGAGCCATTTGGTCGCGATCTGGTTCTGCGTGGTTCGAAAGAGCGGGTTTCACCGATCATGATGACGGCTTTGACGGCGGGACTGGCTCTTGTACCATTGGTAGTTGCCGGAAATATCCCTGGTCAC
Source organism: Chloroflexota bacterium (assembly GCA_009937635.1). Classification (GTDB taxonomy): domain Bacteria; phylum Chloroflexota; class Anaerolineae; order Promineifilales; family Promineifilaceae; genus JAACFF01. The sequence goes on along the minus strand of JAACFF010000187.1, from coordinate 9,796 downwards.
GAGATCGAGCACCCGATGGCTATCGTCATTCTGGGCGGCCTGGTCAGTTCAACACTGCTCAACCTGTATGTTTTACCACCACTGTATCTGCGTTTTGGTAAAGGTCAGTTACGTACTGTTGAGTATGGCGAAGCCGGCGCGCCCGCCTAAGACGATAAAGGCGTGAGTAAGAAAGGTGGCACATCGCGCCTCAATGACGAACCAAAACAAATAAATGAATATGTGCCATATCGAAGGGCAATACGCTAATTATTCTTCATAGTAAATAGAATAAAGAGCGTGTTGCTCTTCTTGTTTTCAGGAGGTTGACAATATGCGATACCGTTATTTTATAGTACTTGTATCATTGCTCTTATTGTTTCTGATTGTTGCATGCAGTGGCGGAGATCCGGCCACCGAGAGCTCTAGCGACGAGAAGGTCGAGGCTGGGAATGCCGAGGCTGAGATCAGTGAAGATGATGAAATTACCGAAGATGAAACTGCCGAAGATGAAACTGCCGAAGTAAATTTCGAGGACCTGGAGGAATTCGATCGGGGTAACTTCGACCAGCCGGCAGTTATTGACAACCAATGGTTACCCCTGATAGCGGGAACGCAATGGATCTTTGAAGGCACCACCGACGAAGATGGTGAGCAGATTCCTCATCGCATCGAGTTTACGGTCACGGATCTGACCAAGGAGATAGATGACGTTTCAACCGTTGTAGCCTTTATCGAAGACTACGCAGATGATGAACTGGTAGAGGCGGAGCTCGCCTTCTACGCCCAGGACAACGACGGCAATGTTTGGTATCTGGGCGAGTACCCGGAGGAATACGAGGATGGGGAGTTTATTGAAGCCCCAGCCTGGATCGCCGGTTTAGAAGGTGCCAAGCCGGGTATAAAGATGATGGCTGAGCCACGACTGGGGACGGACAGTTATTCCCAAGGCTGGGGGCCTGAAGTGGAATGGACGGACCGTGGACAAGTATACAAGTTGGGCCAGCAAACCTGTGTCGCTTTCGACTGTTATTCAGACGTTTTGGTAGTTGATGAATTTAACCAGGAGGAGCCCAACGCTTTCCAACAGAAGTACTACGCCAGGGGTGTAGGTAATGTTCAAGTTGGCTGGAGAGGTGAGGACGCCCAGCAAGAGGAACTTGAACTGGTGGAAATGACGCTTCTTGATCCGGGGGACATGGGAGAGGTGCGCAAAGCAGCGCTTGCGCTTGAAGCCAGGGCTTACGAAATCAGCCCAGATGTCTATGGACAGACGCCGCCGAGCGAGGCGCCAGCAGGCGCTGTGGAGGCCAGCGAGAGAGCCGAGAAACTGTACGAGGAACTCGATCGCGATAATTTTGAGGATTCGACCAATATCGACAATAAATGGCTGCCCATGCAGCCGGGGACGCAGTGGACCTTTGAGGGTTACACAATCGAAGATGGCGACTTGATACCTCATCTCCTGGTATTTACTGTCACGGACCTAATCAAAGAGATCGACGGTGTGCACACGGCCGTGGCCTGGATCGAGGATTATTCCAATGAAGAGCTTGTGGAAGCGGAGATTGCGTTTTATGCACAAGACGACGACGGCAACGTCTGGTATTTTGGCGAGTACCCGGAGGAGTATGAGAGAGGCCAGTTTGTAGACGCCCCGGCCTGGATCGCCGGTCTGGAGAATGCCAGAGCGGGGATCAAGATGCCGGCAGAGCCACAATTGGGGATGCCTAGCGTCTCCCAGGGATTGGCACCGATGGTACAATGGACGGATCGAGGGGAGATTTACAGGATGGATCAACATACGTGTGTGCCTTTCGACTGCTACGACGATGTTTTGATAATGGACGAATTCAACGCAGAAGAACCTGGCGCTATTCAACTCAAATTCTACGCGCCAGATGTGGGCCAAGTGCGAGTCGGCTTTAGGGGTAGCGATATCGTGCCAGAGATATTGGAGTTGGTTGATAGAGTTGAACTCGATCAGGAAGCGATGGCTGATGCCCGTGAGTCGGCGCTTAAGTTAGAGGCACGGGCCTACGAGATCAGCCCAAATGTGTACGGCCAAACGGAACCGATGCAGTAACCAACAGTAAACAGTCAACGGCAAGTAGAGTGAGACTGTGTCAATAAGTAGGGCTTTTTGCAGTACGTGGTAAGGTGTATACTGTGGAAAGCCTTTTTGCTTATGAGTTCTGGTTAAGTATGTGTGAATAATTACATTAGGACTACGAACATCCGTGCTATAATTAGCCTGTGGTGATTCTGGTTTTGGAATATGGTTGGCTAGAGGATGGTTAATTTCAAAGCGTTTGCGATTCTGGTTATTGTTGCTACGGGCGTTTTCATTGTAGCTTTGTCTTCGCTGGCAGCGGATGATCAGGAGCAGCAAATAATTACTGTTTCAGATGCGGCTCAATTGCCTTCTTTTATTGATGATTCAGGGGTGGAACCATTGTCGTCTCAACCTTCTGGCGATCATTTGCCGCTGATGATTCGCTGGTCTAACTGGCGTCCTGAATTTGGTCCATCCTATGTATATGCACGCGAAAGAGATTTGAGCGGTATGTTGGCCCTCGATGCGCCGGTTGAGAAAATGTTGATGGTCACCTCCTATGCGGAGGTACAGCGAGCGGTAGAGCGGGCTAATGAACTACAGGCTGCAGGTATTACCACGATAGGATTTAATAGCGAAAATGGAACGGGAATGACGCCGGGTAATGAGATGCAAACGCTGAATAGTCCTGATCCTGAGGTTAATGTCGTGGCCCGCGCGGCGAAGCTGGCTACGGGGAACGGCTTCGAGATGATGTGGGGTCCTGTGCGAAGAACGGTCGATAGTTTAAGTGATGAGGCAGTTCGCACGATGATCTCCGCCGGGGTTAGCGGGCTGGCTATGCAGGAGCAAAAATTCATTGAAACGCAGGGCGCTGATTCGCGGTTAACGGCCGTGATGCGTAGCAGAGATCGCTATTTGCGCCTGGCACGTGAAGTGGGCGTAGACGACTTCACTTTTCATGTACAGATCATGCACCAACGATGCCCTAATATGCCTAACTGTGTGACGTTTGTCGAGGGACTTGAGGATATTCCTGTGGATTCCATTGCCATATGGTCTAATGGACCTATCCCGGTTGATTTTGTAAAAGCTATTAGAATGGAGTAGCGCGAAAATTGTAAGGCGTCTTGTGAAAAATGCCCGGTCACTGTTTGACCGGGCATTTTTGATTTTGAATTGGCGTGAAACCACTTCTATGCGTATTCCTCGATGGGCACGCACATGCAGAAGAGATTGCGATCGCCGTAAACGTTATCAACTCGGCCGACATAGGGCCAGAATTTACTCTCTTTTATCCAGGGTAAGGGATAGGCTGCCTGCTGGCGCGAGTAGGGGTGATCCCACTCATTGCTAGAGATGGCTTCGGCCGTATGCGGCGCGTTTCTAAGCACGTTGTTTTCAGAGTCCGCCTCTCCATTTTCGATGGCCGCAATTTCCTGGCGAATTGTAATCATAGCCTCGCAAAATCGGTCCAACTCGGCTTTCGATTCGCTCTCAGTGGGCTCGATCATCAGGGTGCCTGGAACGGGGAATGACATGGTCGGGGCATGGAAGCCAAAATCCATGAGCCGCTTGGCTACGTCATCCACGCTGGCAAAATCTTTCAGATGGCGTAGTTCAATGATGCATTCATGGGCGACGCGGCCGTTAATGCCACGGTAGAGCACCGGGAAGTGTGGTTCCAGCTTCTCGGCGATGTAGTTGGCGTTCAAGATGGCGATCTGCGTGGCCACGCTAAGCCCCCAGTCGCCCATCATGGCGATGTAGGCGTAGGAGATGGGTAAAACGCTGGCGCTGCCCCAGGGGGCCGAGGAAACGGCTCCAATCGGCTGCGTGCCTCCCGTTCCGGGCACAACAGGGTTGTCAGGCAGGAAGGGAGCGAGGTGTTTGGCAACGCCAATGGGGCCCACTCCTGGGCCGCCGCCACCATGGGGTATGGAGAAAGTTTTGTGCAGATTGAGGTGGCAGACGTCGGCCCCGATAATGCCTGGGGAGGTGTATCCTACCTGGGCGTTCATGTTGGCGCCATCCAGGTAGACTTGCCCGCCATTGTCGTGAACGATCTGGCAGATTTCTTTGATCTCTTTTTCGAAGACGCCATGGGTTGATGGGTAGGTAATCATGGTAGCGGCCAGGTTGTCACGATACTTTTCGGCTTTGGCGCGCATGTCTGCAACATCAATGTTGCCATTATCGTCGCATTTGACGACGACGACCTTCATACCGGCCAATACCGCGCTGGCGGGGTTGGTGCCGTGGGCTGAACTGGGGATGAGGCAGATATTGCGATGTGCGTCTCCCCGCGCATGATGATAAGCACGGATAACGAGCATGCCTGCATATTCTCCTTGCGCGCCGGAATTGGGCTGCAATGAAATGGCTGCAAAACCAGTGATCTCTGCCAGCCAGGCCTCAAGGCGGCGAAATAGTTCCTGGTACCCTATGGTTTGATCAAGAGGGACAAAGGGATGCAGGTGCCCAAATTCAGGTAGCGTGATGAGCAGCATTTCGGCCGTCGCATTTAGCTTCATTGTGCAGGAGCCCAAGGGAATCATGGAATGAGTCAAGGAGAGATCGCGTTTCTGCAAACGATGGATATAGCGCAGCATTTCCGTCTCTGAGAGGTAACTATTGAAGACGGGATGCGTCAGGAAATCGCTTTTGCGCGCTAACGGTTCGTCATATGCCATCTCTACATTATCAGCCAGTGTTCCTAAGTCGAACTGGCCCGGCTCTGCGCCAAAAATAAGGAACAATTTATGAATATCCCCGGTTGTCACACCTTCGTCCAGCGACACACCGACGGCTTCGTCTCCATAGTAACGGAGATTTACCTCGTGCTTAAGCGCCGCGGCTCGAATTTCTTCTAATGAATGAGGTCCACCGCTGATTTGTACTGTGTCAAACTGTGGGGCCTGGTTCAGTTGGTAGCCCAGCTGCTCAAGGCCGGCGGCGAACACGGCAGTCAGCAAGCGCACTCGTTTGGCTATGCGGCGTAAGCCTTCCGGTCCGTGGTAAACAGCATACATGGAGGCCATAATGGCCAGGAGCACCTGGGCGGTGCAGATGTTACTGGTCGCCCTGTCGCGGCGGATATGTTGTTCGCGAGTTTGTAAGGCCAGGCGGTAGGCTGGTTTGCCGGAACTGTCCAGCGAGACACCAATCAAACGACCAGGCATAATGCGCTTGTATTTATCTTGGGTAGCCATGAAGGCGGCGTGCGGGCCACCGTAGCCTATGGGCACGCCAAAACGCTGACTGTTGCCAACGACGACATCGGCGCCAAATTCAACGGGGGCGCGCAAAAGGACGAGGGCGAGTAAATCGGTCGCCATGACGACCAAGGCGCCGGTTTCGTGGGCTTTTTGAGCCACGGAGCTGTAATCAAGCACATCACCGGTGGTCGCCGGATACTGGAGGAGGATGCCAAAGGTTGGTTCGCTAAAATCATATGTCTCGTGGTCGCCAACGACGATATTGATCCCTAGTGGTTCCGCTCGTGTTTGCACGACGGCGATGGTTTGTGGGTGACACAGTTCGGAGATAAAAAATGTGTTTGCAGTTGATTTTCGTGGTTGAGCGCGCTGGCAAAGGGTCATGGCTTCGGCCGCGGCTGTCCCTTCATCGAGGAGGGATGAGTTGGCGATTTCCATGCCGGTCAGATCGCTGATCATAGTTTGGAAGTTAATTAGCGCTTCCATTCGCCCCTGAGCTATCTCGGGCTGGTAAGGAGTGTACTGCGTGTACCAGCCGGGATTCTCCAGAATATTGCGCTGGATCACGGGAGGGGTGATGGTGTCATAATAGCCCTGGCCAATAAAGGAACGGAACACTTTGTTCTGCTCAGCTAGCTGGCGCAGGTCTTCTAGAACGGCCGATTCACTACGCGGCGACTCAAGATTGAGTGGTTTTTCGAGGCGAATGGCGGTAGGAATGGCTTCATTGATCAGGGCTTCCAATGAGGAAAGGCCGAGATAGTCGAGCATATTGGTCACGTCATGGCTGCGTGGGCCAATGTGGCGTTTGACGAAACGATCGGCGGGTTTCAAAAGATCGCGATTGCGAAAGCCGGTGCCATTGCCAGTGTCGGCGCGGTTGGCCTCGATAATATCTTGCCAGTTCGTGCGGGGGTAAGCAGAAATTGTCATGTCAGTTTCACCAGACGATAGGTAAGGCGGCCCTCACTCAAATCGTTATTCACGTTCTTCACAGTAGGTTTCATATGCAGCAGCGTCCATTAGTTGCTCTAGTTCTGATGGATCGCTCATTTTGATCTTGATCAACCAGGATCCGTAGGGATCGTCGTTTAACGCTTCTGGCTCATCCATCAAATCTTCGTTGACGGCCATCACTTCGCCGCCAACAGGCATCATCAGGTCGGCGGCAGCTTTGACTGATTCAACGACGCCAAAGCTGTCGCCCATTTCAAAGGAATCACCTTCAGGGGGTAGTTCCAAGTATACGATGTCGGAAAGTGAGTCTTGTGCGTGATCGGTGATACCGATAGCGGCTTCATCGCCTTCAACGCTAATCCACTCATCTTCCTTGGTATAACGCAGGTCGGGCAGGATTTTTGTGCTCATTGTTATCTCCTTGATCTTACCGGGTAATAAAAAAAGGACGCATGACACAGTAACGTGCCAGCGTCCTCTGTCGTATACCTGAGAGTTTCACCAGACTGAAAGCCTGACTTGCCCCTTCGGTGCGTCGTACTCCAAATGGAGGTGCGGCGCTTTCCAGAAGGCACCTGTCCGTCCGGTCCTTTTGCCTGAGAGATTCACCAGGAAGTTCCTGGTTTGCCCCTTCGGCGACCTCTGCCCAACGTGGCAGACGTTCTCTCCCGAACGGCCGTTCCTATTTAATTGTTACGAATTGTGATTAACACTCATAATTCTAAAGGGTGTTGGGCGATAAGGCAAGGGGGTTTCTTTCTCGATGTCCACGAACAAGTTGTCAGAGTATTTTGCGAAGACTGACTCATCTCCATGGCAGCGGCTGCAATGCGTTTATTTCTGTAGAATGGGATGCCTTGTCTCTCGACTCGCAGATTTGACAATGGGTGTGTTTCATTTCAGTTATGACCGGATGCTGACGAGCACGGACGAGAACTGATTTTGCCGCATTTATCTCCGTGTTCATCGGTCTTGTCCGCGTCCCGTTTCGTTTATCAAGATCTCGCTCCAACTCATTTAGAACACAGCCTTTGACAATTACCAGGATAGGGAATGCTTAGGTTACAATAGCTTTATGCACATCAATCAGTCAACTATTAGCGAGAATGGCGCTGTTCGCCCGACTAATGTGGAAGTTTATCTGGATCGCCTGACGGAAAACTTTCGGGCCATCGAGCGGGCTGTTGCTCCGTCAAGGGTGATGGCCATACTGAAGGCGAATGCTTATGGGCATGGACTTGTTCCTGTGGCGCAGCATATGGTCACTCTTGGTGTGGCCTACCTGGGTGTTGCTTTTCTGGAAGAAGGGATTTTGCTGCGCGAAGCGGGGATCAAGGCCCCTGTTTTGGTTTTAGGCGGCATCATTGGCAATCAAGTACCGCTGTTCTTGCAACATGATCTAACGCTCACTGCTTCTTCGATCGAGAAACTGCAGCAAATCAATCAAGCGGCGCAACAGTTGGGCGTTAAAGCCAAAGTACATCTGAAGATTGATACAGGGATGGAGCGCATTGGCGTGCATTATTACAGCGCGCACACACTATTGGAAACAGTGCTGCAATGTAACAGTGTTGAAGTGGAAGGCATCTACTCCCATTTCGCTAACGCCGATGCGGCTGATTTAAGCTCGGCCAAGCTGCAATTGGAACGATTTAACCAGGTGCTGGCCTTCTATGAACAACGTGGCCTGTCACAACCTTCACTGCGCCATATGGCTAATTCAGGCGCCATTTTGCAGCTGCCGGAGAGCCATTTTGATATGGTGCGCGCCGGCATTATGCTCTATGGCGTTTATCCCTCGAATGAAGTGCGACAAACTATTCAGGTACAACCGGCTTTAGCCTGGAAATCACGAGTGGTGTACTTTAAGGTCGTGCAACCCAACCATCCTGTAAGTTATGGGTCGACCTGGCAAAGTGACAAGATGACCCGTGTTGTAACGATACCGGTAGGATATGGTGACGGCTATTTCCGAACGGCGTCGGGCAGGGCGGAGGTGATTATTCGCGGCAAGCGCTACCCGGTTGTCGGCCGTATCTGCATGGACCAACTCATGGTTAATATTGGTTGGGAGACGGCTTACAATAATGATGAGGTGGTTTTGCTCGGGGAAGACGGCGAAACGGGTGCGGCTATCAGTTGCGAGGACATTGCAGAATGGGCGGGTACGATCCCGTATGAGGTGTTGACAAATATCAATACGCGCGTGCCGCGGCTGTACTGCTCAAGCAGCGGAGAGTAGGTTAAGGATAGTTGTCTTAGGGGCCAAATTGATCCAATACAGGCGCGTAAAAACAACGACAACCGTGCGGGTGGGAGCATCCTTCATGAGGCAATTCAGGCACATTGTCAAATTCATAGACCCCTTCCATCGCCTCACAGTAGGGGCAGCCATCACGATTAGCCAGAATACGCACTTTGGTTGCCAGTCCGGCACGAATTTTCTCCAGCGCAGCTTTTTGTTCAGCCTGTCTATCCACTTAGATCGCTCCTGCCACAGGTTGTCCCTCATCAAAGGAGGAACATCCCGTTAGTTTGTTCATCAGGGCGCTAATCAACGATTTGCGCGCCTCTCAACGATGAATTGTACGGTTGAGCATTGAGAAAAACAAGCATTGCGCCGTGCAGTTTTCGCAAAGTACCTGCTATAATACCGTTTATGGATACGCAGGATTTAACAACTGACTTGCGCGTGGCTGAAGCAGGGCGACTTATGATGGCTCAGCAACTGGCCAAAATCTTGAAGTATGGACAACAAGTCCAAGCTGATGCCGAAATGACCGCAGTGCATGAGATGCGTAAGGCGATACGGCGTACCTTTACGAGTTTCAAGCTTTTTAGACCCTATTTCAAACGAGGGACAATTAAATCGTACCGCCGTGGTTTGCGTAGGATTATGCGACGGCTAGGATGCAGCCGCGATCTGGCTGTCATTCGGCTTAAACTGGATGCCTACAATGAGTCTGTTCAACGGCCGTTAGAAGATTTGGCAACGTACTGGCGAGCGGAACAGGTAAATGCGGATGACACTATCATGAGGTATTTGGACGAACGGAAACAACAAGCTTTCCTCGCGGAGTACGGTAGATTTACGAAAACGCCTGAAATGGGTGCTTTAAGCAAGGCCGATCCCTGGGCGGCGGAAAAGATAAGTCATTTGGCTCCTGTGTTGATCTATCAGCGTGTGGCAGCCGTGCGAGCCTTTGGTGATGCCTTGCGGAATGCGACGGTTGAGCAACTGCACCGCTTGCGAATCCAATTCAAAGAATTACGATACACGTTACAATTCTTTGAACCGTTGCTGGGCGCTGACGTACAAGCTGTGCTGGTGAGTTTGAAGCGTTCGCAGGAACATCTTGGCGATTTAAATGACGCGACGGTAGCCTTGCAGTTATTAGATGAGGTTTCTGGTTTAGAGAGTTCTGTGGACCAATACCGTAGATTCCAGCAAGATGAGATTCAGCGCCTAGTGGGTACGTTCTGGCCAGTCTGGCAGGAATTTGACCAACCAACGTGGCGGCATCAGCTAGCCGAGGTGATAGCGGCGCTTTAGAAAGGGAAAAGAGATATGGGCTTTTTCAAGAAA
>JAACFF010000611.1 GCA_009937635.1 Chloroflexota bacterium | reverse complement strand
CCGGACGAGTCAATCAGATGCGGCGGCTTCATATAGAGAATCTTAGAGGCAGCCATGCCTAGCTTAGGGTCTGAAGCTATACCCCTCATCAATTCGCTCAACCAGCCAGCCTCGACTTGCGTATCGTTGTTGAGGGTAGCGATAAAAGGAGCGAATGTGGCGCGAATGGCGATATTATTAGCCTCAGCAAAACCCAGATTGGACTCGTTTACGATTAAATGTACCTGGGAAAACTGATCCCGCACCAGATCAATGGAGCCATCAGTAGAGGCATTATCGACAACTACGACCTCGAAATGAGAATAGGTCTGAGCAAGAACAGCCGGCAAGCAGCGACGCAAGTGCTGTCTACCATTCCAGCTTGGGATGACAATAGTGACTTTTTCGGCCATCGTGAGTGCATCATTCATCTTCGGCCAATTCGTCACGAACCCTGAAAACCCACACTTGATCCTCGTGATAAACAGGCTCATAGTAGGGAGCGGCAAGCAAAGTTTCGGCCGACAAGAGCGGCGCGTCCGGATTCCACACCGCCCCTTCTCTTTGACCGATGTAGATGTGAGTTACGCCGCTTCGTTTCATCAACGCCAGACCCTCTGAAGCGGCAAGGTCGCTAGCTTGAATTTGAGCCATTAGGCGGTGCACCTGCCGTGGATAATCAGGCAATAAGGGGGTCTCACTAACATAGGTAAGAGGCGGTATCGTATTCTCCCGCCCGGCCAATAACGGGATCCACCAGCCAGCGTCGGTACCCACCACACCGGATCCGCCGTAAACGAAGGTGCCGTTGATCAAGAACCTGGCGTCGGATGGTGTATTATTCTTGATCCAGGTCATGGCTCGTTCATCGGCTGGCGTGACCAACATGAAATCCACCGGATCCACCATTTCTACATGAACGCGCGCAGCCCACAGCGATACACCGAACACCAACAAGCCAACCACGTACGATGCCCCCTGCCAATAGCGTTGGCCAAATCGAGACACCGATACCACACCAAAGCCTATTATGATTGACGCGGGTATGTAAAGCGAAATTAAGACGGCGAAGTTATCAATAACACCTTTTCCCGGCAGGCGTAGTAGATCAGGGTTGGCCAATAAGAACAAGACACCTACCCACACGCCAATAAAAAAGGCCAGAGTTCGCTTATGAACAAGGCTGAACAGGGCGCCCACCCCGATCACGGCTAGCATCTCGGTTGGTATAATGTTTCTTATGTTGCGGAACCGACTGTAATCAGTCCGGTAAAGGTCGCGTTTGTCCCCTCCCTGGGCAACAATGCCCAGCTGTTGGTGCGCCAGACGACTTGACACGACATTAGCAATCCAAGGAGAAATGATAAGCAGGGCCAGACCCATTAGCAAAGTCAGTCGCCCCAGGCTGTGCAACCAGTTTGATCGCCTCTGCTTATCGAAGACAAAATAGACAAACCACCAGCCAGGAAGGATGACGACATAAAAGATCATCACCCGATAGTGTGTAAGCGCCAGCCCGCCCACAGCAAGTACCGCCAGGCTTAACCTTTGCCAATTGAGGCGAGGAAACTCAGCCATTTCCCAAGTGAACCACAGGGCGACAGGCAGAATGACTTGCCCCGCCAACTGTGTATAGCGGCCCCAGTTGACGTAAAAACCCGGCATCGGCGAGAGAACAGCAGCCGTCAGCACAGCCACCACTCCCACCATGCGATTTCCAGTCACGCGCACTGCCAGAGGATAAATGGTAAAGGCCGCCAGCGCATTAAGCAATTGCCCAACAATGAGCACAGACTGCGGCATGTCCACCTCAGACAGCCAGTGAAGGAAAGCGACGCTTGTATGAAATCCGTAATGATAGGTAAATGACTTGAGCGGCGCATAGGGCAGCCACGAGTCAAACAGACCGCCGTTTTCGGCGATGAGTTGTGCCATCATCGTATGATGGTACGAGTCGGCCCACAAAGGAACGGTCAGGCCACGTATGGTCCACAGGCGGAGGCCAATCACACCTACTATCAACAGAACTAACAAAAGGTTGATCCCGCGCGACGCACGACGCACAGCACCTAGGACTTCGGGGCGGCGCTTAATTCGCCAGGCGATGAGCAGGACACAAGTTCCCAAAATCCCCCAGAGCGAGAGGGAGCCCAAACGTATCCCTCCCAACGTGCGGGCCCAGAGGAGAATAAGAGGAAATACGGCCAAGCTGAGGCCGGCCGATAGTGACAGCCATCCAAACCAATCCTCGTCCAGGTCAGGCAACAACCAGAGGAGAAGTGCAAGACCGGGAATCAGGAAAAGGAGACCTGCCACAAGAATGGTTCCGAGGTCGTGTAACACGATTGGTCTTATTCCAACTTTGCATTTGGGTAGTAGGGCAATCTGGGCTGATTGTATCGTGGTCATTACCCATTGTCAAAAACCGGGCCTACGTTCCCCTTTGCATTTCGTTTGACGCCGCCAGCGACCTCAACTATACTCTCTCGTCAGCGATCAACAAAGTGAACGGATGGCTGACCTGGACGCAGAGAAATGGAGGAATGCGTGGAAGAAGTAGTGTGCAACTTGTGCGCCTCGGATAGGTGGCAGGTCTTGCAAGTGGTGCCCGTCCAACGTTTCGGCCCGCCCGGCGAATTCAATCTGGTGCAATGTCAGGATTGCGGTATGCGCTATCTTAACCCCCGCCCGTCGCCAGCAGAGATGAAAGGCTACTACCCGGCAGCTTATCGGGAATACCGGACCTCGATAGACGAGTCCCTGCGTCGCTCGTATCAAGAGGAGAAGTTGCGCAAACTG
>JAACFF010000610.1 GCA_009937635.1 Chloroflexota bacterium | reverse complement strand
ATTCTGCTCAGAGTCTCTGAAAGGCACAAAGTTTGTGTCGAAATGTTGATTCACCTTCCCAATAATATATCCAAAATCGGAAGTCACTTTGCCAAAATCAGCCACGACAATTGACTCTTTATGACGCCAGATATGGTCATAGAACTTGGCATACCATTTCAAACTCTGTTTGAGGCTTAGTCCCGGGTATTTCAATACATGAGAGAGTGCTACATCAGAAGGCTTGCGGATAAGAACCAAAGTTGGGATCCTGAGCCGAACGCTACGATCAATACTCGCGGGAGCATGTGTATGATTGGCTATCCTGATTTTCCTGGGCTGCGCTTGCACGAATGCAAGTGCCGCAAATGTATTGGCACAGCGAAAATACCCCTCAATCACGAATTCGGTTTTGGAATGGACAAGTGGAACCCCTCTAAGATGGCGCAACCGTTTGCTTGCTCCCATTAGAGGAAAGAAGATTCTTTCATGTAATCGTACTTGAGATACGATCTCATAGCGAAGGTCTACTATATTCATTTCATCAGGCTCTAGTCATCACCCGCGAGAACAAACTTCAAACCCGTTCCCATCAAAAAAAACAGACTCAAGATCAGGAAAGAGAAAGCGATGGTTTGATGTATAGACACGATACCTATGGACACGTTGCTATGTTCATCGATGTCTGAACCTTCAATCGGAACCACAATGGGTACCGTTAATTGCTCGCCCCGGCTATCTTCTATCCAGAATTGTAGCTCGCGGGCCTCTCCAAGATTCGATGGTAACTCTAGTAACATGCCCACGGTTTCACCTTCCACAACATCCAGAGCGGTACGTCCGGTTTCCTTTATTGCGTCATCCCAATCAGCAATCGCCATGACCAGCGTCAAACCCAAGGCACCAGTCATCCCATAATTGTGGACGTTAACCTTGATAGCGTCAGTCGCCCAGACCTCGCCGAGTAGTTGAGTATCCAGGCTCACCTGCGCAGGGCCAAGGTTGGTAACGACAAAGGCATGGCCATTATTCTCAACCAAGTATTTTCCAGAAGCGAGCCCTGCCAAATCAAAGAGGTCAAGGCCAGTGGCACGATATCCAGGTTCCAAAGTCAGTGCAAAGCTGAATCCGTCCGCGTTCTTGCGCATGTTGGTCACGGACGCACCAGCAATCTCAGCGCGCTTGCTGGAACTGTTGGCGTCCAGCCAAGCGAGCAAGTCGGCCGGGTCGCGGCGCTCATTTTCGTATGGTGCTAGTTGGGCCCGATGGGCTTCCCAGGTTTCATGGTTTGTAGGTGGCAGAGATTCGAAGAGCACTGGATTGTAATCTGCATTTGTGAGGGTCACTATGGAATTTTCGTAGTGGATTAAGTACCCATTCAGCGCATATAGTTCCTCAATAATTTCCGGCAATACCACCTTTATTGACTCGTTCAAAGCTCCGCCATCCGCATCGTGTGCACTTGGAACGGGTAGCACCTCACGCGACCAGGTGTCGATGGTTTCATCATTATCTAGGTTGCCAACGCGAACAATCTGCTCCTCGTCTAGCCGCCAGATGCCATGCTCGGCCCATTTGAGATGTAAGCGGTTATCAATAGGGCTAAAGTAAGTCTCCGGAGGTCGGACTGAGGCTATGCGGTATTCGCCGCGGAGACCGGCGCGAATGTCCTCAAATGGGCTCAAGTACGGTTCTTTCTGCCAGCCAAAGAAGTAATCTCGCGCCAGATTTAGCATAGACCACTCGTAGATACCCTCACTTGATCGGTAAGATACGCCCTCTGCTGCCACAAAGGATGTAGCAGGCCAGTCGCGGTCGACAACCCACGTCGGGAAAGCTTCATAAGGCGGCGCGTCTATGAATGCAGCGCCCCCGGCGATCGGCGTTTCGTAATCGTAGTGATGCTGCCCCAAGACATCAACCTTGTAATCCCAATTCCAATCTCCTACCTGGTTCCGCCAAGAATAGCGAATGCTTTGGGTTTCCGGGTTTTCGCCTATGAACAGGGTCTCGTCGTCATCGACTGCCCTTTGTGTTCGTAACAACAGGTTTGGGTAACCTTTACCTTCACTGGAAATATCATAAAATGCGAATGGCGTCTCGAAATTTGGCCTGTTCTGTCGCCCGGGAAGCACACGCGCAATCGAATACATCCCATAGCTGCAGTTTTGGTTACGAAGTGTTACTATCTCTGAGAAGATACTGACACGCCCCACGTCCCAATCCACAACAATGGGTGGGCGCAGGATACCTGTATCCTGTTCAAAGCCATAGCCTAAGTCCTCGGCGAAAAATGGCCACTCAGGCGAAATCCCACGTTGAACGCTCAAAGGTGTACTGCATTTCTGCTCTGCATAGGTTGTACGATAGTCGCCCCGATACCAAAACTCTGGCGTCATCGTTCTCCAGTCCCAATCCGGCAGGCCATCGCCATCTGGATCACGCACGATAATGCGGGCATTCTCATCCACACGCTCGAGCAATCCCGACCAGCCTGTCTCACCACCCGATTTCCACATTGACATGATTGGACCGTACACAGTTATATCGAGGTTGTAATTGACCAATCCATCACGTACCCACCACCCATCAGGCGCGGTTAAGGTGACAACCGGATGAACACCATCCGGGACTACAGGGAAACCATTTACAAACTCAAGTGTAATATGATCGTCTCCCGGTGGCGTATCAAAAACCTCGGCCGTGGCAACGCTATCCACGCTAACCTTTGATAACCTCACAATGACAGCCGGTTGCTCGGGACCATTCTCGGGCCGGTAATACACGAGATAAGCTGTACCCAT
>JAACFF010000609.1 GCA_009937635.1 Chloroflexota bacterium | reverse complement strand
CATCAGAGAATTCTTAATTGGTGAATTGTGCATTGATGAATTATTAATGATGCTTTCTACCTAGGCGATCAGCACGAAGCTTAGCCAGCTAGCCCTACGAATCCCTTGATAAGGAAGAATAGGCCGAAGAATCCGAAAATGGCGATTGCTAGGGTTATTAGGTGTTTCTTAAGCCATACAAACAGTGCGTCCAATATTTTTTGTGATTGGTCAGGCATCACTATTTGAAGCGCAATGATGATGAAGAAGACGGTTTGCACCAATAGGGTAAAGATAAAGAAATTTACAATGCTGGTAGCAGGGGGTAGATAAGCGGCAAAGATGACGGCAACGGCCGTTAGCACCAAAACCCACTGCTTAGGACTGACCATCAACCAGCCAAAACCCAGCTTTAATGCTTGCCCAGGTGACATCGTCTCAATTTTTGCAAACCAAGCGGGTGGCGCTTTGTCGTCATCGTCGCGGAAAATGAATTTTGAGGCTCCCACTAACAAAATGATGCCGGTGACAACGAACAATATGGAGACGACCGTCATTAAATCGCCGCCGCGTCTTTCGACGGTTAATCCCACCACACTCATCAGAAACCCCAACGCAACCCCTTGGATCATCATGGCGCCGATCATGCCTACCACGTAAGCAAACGCGGTTACCGTTTTCTTTGGCGTGTGCAACAGCAAGATAACGGCTAACGTTCGCGCCGGTGAGATGAACATCACGGCCAGGATGGGGAGCAAGTTTGTCCACAATTCAGCCATATTATGCTTCTTAATGATTTGCTCTGATCGATTGACTAATGACGGAAGGCGAAAAGCGGTCCCTAACTTATTGCCTTGCGCCCATGACAATGTTTGTACTTTTTCCCGCTGCCACAAGGGCATGGCTCGTTACGACCGGCGATTGGCACCTCTGCTTTAGCCGTATTTTCCTCTTCCGCCAGGATGCCCATGACTTCTTCGGCGTATCGTCTTTGCCTCAGCAGCCCGGCCATTAAACGCATGGGCCGGTCAACATGGGTGAAAAAGGCTTTGTAGCCGGCGCATAGATAGTTGAGGCCTTCCTCACCATCTGGCGTGCGGATGAAGCGATTCCTTGGACAACCACCATGGCAGGCGAAGCGTACCGGGCACTCCAGGCAGTAGCGAGGCAGCGTGTCCCGCTTGTCATTGCCGAATTTGCGCTGTTGCTCCGAACCCACCATGGTCAGCATGTGCTCTTCCTTGATATTGCCCAGGAAATAATCGGGCTCTACAAAGTGGTCGCACGAGTACAGATCGCCGTTATGTTCCAGGGCCAGGGCATCACCGCAGGTCTGGCGATGGATACAGAGTGAAGCGCCTTGTCCCACCCAGGATCCCAGGGAAGAATCAAAGAGTTGGACGAAGACCTGGCCGACGTCGTTGCGCACCCATTCATCGAAGATGGCGATCAAGAAGCTGCCCCATTGCTTGGCTGTGACTGAACGTTCGGTGACCAGGCTGCCCTGAGTGGTGTAAAGCGGCCGTTTGGAACTTTTAGCCACGGGAAAATCCTGCAATACCGGAAGGAGATCAGACTCACTACTTGGCTTGTCTGCCCCACCTTCATAGTCACCCCAGCCGATATTGGCGATGGGCAATAATTCCGGCGTCGCGCGCTCGATGATAGGGATGAACTGGATGAAATCTGTGCCCACTTCATCGCGAAAGAAGCGATAAACCTGCAATGGATGGTCGGCGTTAGCGGCGTGTACCGTGCAGAGGATGTTGAATTCCACCTTGTTTTTCTTGAGGATACGGGCAGCATTGATCACCTGATCGAAGGTGCCATCACCGCGCTTGTCCACGCGGTAGGCGTCATGCATCTCTTTTGGGCCGTCCAGGGAAAGACCGACTAGGAAGTCATGTTGGTGAAAGAAAGTACACCAGGCGTCGTCCAACTTGGTGCCATTGGTCTGGATCGTATGGTTTACCGTCATCCCTGGGCGGGTATATTTCTGGACAACATCCATCACATGCTGGAAAAAATCAAGGCCCATCAGTGTTGGTTCGCCGCCTTGCCAGGCAAGAGTCACTTGCGGACCCCGCTGCGACTCAATTATCTGTCTGACATACGCCTCCATGACATCGTCGGTCATGCGGAAGGGACTCCCGGGGTAGAGCGCTTCCTTAGATAAGAAGAAACAATACTTGCAGTCCAGGTTGCAAATGGCCCCCGTGGGCTTGGCCATCACGTGAATATAAGGAGGAGCTTGCTCCGGCCGCGTGGCCGGCTTGGTTACAGATTCAGTATTAATTTGTATTTTCCTTTTCATGCGGGAAGCGCTCCCGCTACATAGTTAGGGTGGGAGGTTCTTTGCTTGCGCTTATTATTCTATACATGCCGCGCATAATCGCCAAAACCGTCAATGGTATAGTTCTTCTCTTAGTCGTGATATCTCATGCTGGCTAAGGCCCAGACCATTCTGCAAATAACCGGCTGTTGAACCAAAATCTTGCACAATTTCATCCTGGCTGGCGTCAATGTAGGAGCCATCTTGAATTAAGAAAGCGTTCATGTTGGTCATATCTACTTGTTCAAGCGAAACCCCTTGATTTTCCGCTGCCATCTGGCGTAGCTGGGCCAGGCGTCTGTTGACTTCGTCATGCCGGTATTGGTTGGAAAGCAGGTAATCCTGCCGTACTGTTTCCCATGGCACGTCCAGAGCGGAGAGCAAGATCGCGGCGCCTGTGCCGGTGCGATGTACGCCGTGAGAGCAGTGAAAAACGAGAGGACGATTCGCCGGATCAGCTATCAAACGCAGTAG
>JAACFF010000608.1 GCA_009937635.1 Chloroflexota bacterium | reverse complement strand
TCTTTTTCTTTTCAGCCCGCTAGCAGGTGTATTGGCTGACCGGTATGATCGGCGCAAGATTATGATCGTATCGGATCTATTGCGGGCCGTTACAGTGGCAGCATTTTTACTGATCCGATCACCTGATCAGGTCTGGCTGTTCTATGTTCTGACGGTCTTGCAGTTTACTCTGAGCGCGCTATTCACACCAGCGCGTTCGGCCGTTCTGGCGAATGTCGTAGTTAAAGAGGATCTGGTGAAGGCCAATGCGCTGGATGCTTTAACCTGGAGTTCGATGCTGGCCCTGGGAGCCTTTGTGGGTGGCGTAGTCGCCGCTCTATTCGGCGCGACTGTTGCCTTTGTGGCTGATGCCGCTACCTTTCTTCTTTCGGCCTGGTTTATTAGTCGTATTGTCTTGCCACCCTTTGACCGCAAGAAGCGAGCAAGATCTGGCGGCTGGTTGGATTTTCTGGATGGCATGCGATACCTGCGGCACGAACCTTTTATTCTTGGCGTCAGCCTGGCCAAAGCTGGCGGTTCCCTGGTATGGGGCGCAATTAATGTGCTGGAGATAGCTTTTGCTGAAGAGGTTTTCAGCTTGAACCTTGGCCCTCTGGCAAAGACTCTCAACCTGGCGGATACGGCGGCTGCGACCTTAGGCGCTATGTATGTCGTGACCGGGTTGGGGACGGGGCTGGGGCCGATATTCATGCGCCGTAGACTGGGCGATGCTCCCAGGCGGTTGATGTTCGGTATTACCCTCGGTTTCGGTATGCTGGCGATTGGGATATTTGGTTTGGGAATCGCGCCGACGCTACCTTGGTACCTGACGGGTACTTTGGTGCGCACGGTGGGCTCGGGCACCATTTGGGTATTCTCGGCGGCATTGTTGCAGATGATCGTGCCCGATGCGTTCCGCGGGCGTGTGTTTGCCTTTGAGTTTGCTATGTTGACGCTGACCCAATCGATTTCCATCTTCGCGGCCGGCTACATGATGGATACATGGGGAATGGATGTGCGCCAGGTGGCTGTTGCCATGGCGGGAGCCGGCGTCGTCATGGCACTCATGTGGCTTGCTTTCTACCTGATCAGTCTGTCGCGCGCCGATCGCAGCGGCTTTCCGTTACGAACAGGGCCGCTAACCAAGGAAGCGAGTGTAGATTAACGGTTGTCCTACTCTATCAATCCTTGGATACCTCACTCATACGTCTGAATAAAATGGCTAAGGAATTTGACTTTTAGTAGGACGATTGCATTGACCATTTATTAACTCCTACTTCACGCTCACATCGTACCCTGATCCTATTATGCATCCTCGATTAGTGTTTACTCAACTACAAAAGACCCATGGAGCCGAATTGATTCGTCCAGAGTCAGGTTACGCACGATTTACTTCATCGCCTACTTGAATATCGCCCCCCACAACCACTTTAGCCATCATACCCACTAGGCCGCCAAAAGCCTCATTCGACCGGCCTTGAGCCGCTTCTAAACGTACGCAGCCGGTGCGTGCTTTTGTAATCTCGATCATGGCTGATTCGCCGATCTGCAGCTGGTCACCTGGTTGCAAACGTTCAACTTCCAATCCCTGGACAATGACTTGCTCGCCAAATTCGCCTGGTTTTGTGCGGTATCCGAATGTCTTCAGACCTTCAAGCCATTCAAGGGAGAGTACGTTCAGTTGGCGATTGCGATTCCGGCCTGCCTTGGCGTCTCCGTTTATGCCGTGATCAGATACCAGTGTGGCTTGCTGCAAGGGCTCGCGAATAAAATCATGATTTCGTCCGTCGTACTTTTTGTCTTCAGGTTGATAAACGATGCTGTAAATTGTTGCCATATTGTTTTTTCCTTTTGATCAGCAGTCAGCAGTCGTGTATGAGGATGCTGGCTTGAATAACGCTCTCTGCAGCGGCTAATATTGAATGATAAACAGGCGGGTTATGATACCAGAGTACGCTAAATAATCAAAAATGCGAAGCCTTATGGTATTGTGACTGTGTGGAGCGGGACGATATCACCGGTATAGTTTATGGCATCTGCGGAGTAGGGAGATAGACGCTCGCCGGTTGCGGGGTCATATAAACCTACTCGTATTTCGTAGTCTCCTGGCGGTATCCCCTCCAGCGACAATTGCACGGCATCGGGGATGAACTCACCGGCTTCCCACCAATTCGTGGGATAGGTCCACTCCTGAGGGATGAAGTCCGTTTGGCTGACCAGGCTATTGTCTGAGCTGTCGATCAGGTGGACAAATACTTTGTACGATTGTTCTATGCGATCTTGCGCCTGCCAGTAAAGGGTAAGATCCAGCGCTTCGCCGACGGCCGTATCATATCCTACGAGCCGAATCAAGTTGTCCCACGTCACGGTCGTTTCCTGTGCCGGCTGCGGCGCTGCAAATTGGCGCTTGCGACTGTCCAGGGCAAGGGAAGCAACCGGAATGGCTGGAATTTCTCCATCTGGGCTGTGGAGTGAGATGGAAAGGGTATAGGATCCTGCAGGCCAGAAGGGATCTATTTGCAAGGCGTGGCGACGATGTACTATTTCACCGGCTTGCCAGCGGGAGGTCGGCCAATCCGGGGCAAGCGGTTCACACCTTTCTGTAACGGTTTCACTCTCGTTTGCAAGGTACAAGCACGTAGTGTAGTCGCTATTAACGGCCGTTTCGCTGCCCCAATCGAGGTCTATGGTCACCCAATCTCCAGGTACGACCGTTTCCGGCGAGACGTTCACCTGGATCAATCCGATCTTTGCTTCCGCGGAATTAATTCCTGTCACCGGCTGGCGGATTGCTAATTCTGTGGGCGA
>JAACFF010000607.1 GCA_009937635.1 Chloroflexota bacterium | reverse complement strand
CTACTCGCCTGGAAAAAGTGCCTAGCTTTCTTCGGCTTACTCAGTAGAATGACCGCTGTACCTGCTCCTCATAATCGGCAGGTCGAAGGCGGCGGTCCGACGTATCGGCGGCCGCTGCCGTTCAAGTCCTTCTGGGCCCACCATCTTCTTATATTTTTCAAGCAGTTAGCGATAGAACGACCATCCGATCATTCTCGGCCAATAGGTTAGAGTGTCCTCTAGTCACTATCCAAAATAGAGTGATAGCCAAACTGGCTAGATTCAGATCAAGCTCCGGCAGCTGTAGGTAAACCCGAAAACTTTCATCTATTACCCTGGCAAATAGTCCGCATGCAGCGATTCCGAGACACATTTCTTCTTGAGCAAGTCCGCAATCTCTTGCTCTGAATAGCCGTGTTCTTTAAGAACCCCTACGGTATCCTGCCCAACCTTGGGAGCGGGTTTGCCTAGCTTGAGGGATGCATTGTTCTTAAAACGGGCATGAACTGGAGGAACAATGTCTATATAACCCAAATCCTGGTGGTCGATCCTCGCAATCACAATGGATTCCGAACCCGGCTGGAAGGATTCACACTTGGCGGCTTGCACCGATTTCAGGAAATTCTCTCGTATTTGATCAACCCTATTTACGCGATGACACCCTAGACCTGCCTTCCTGAATTCATCAATTGCGAAAGATGCATTTTGATCTGCAATGCTGCCTTCCAGCATGCTGACAAGTGCCTCATCACTGACTTCTTCAGAAGGCAACTCATCGATAAAAGAGACCTGATTCAACAAAGAGGCTTCATTACGAGTGCCTGCCAGAAATATCCAACCGTCTTTTGCCTTGTAAATGCGATTCAAGGCGTGCTCTCCCAGTGTTTCCTGACCACTGGGTTCATGGCCCGGTTTTTTGCCATCCGATGCATTCATAAAGGGCGCCTGAACCAATTGGGCACCCTGGGCCAAAGAGGTCCTCACCAATTCCCCCTGATCAGAACCTGATACCTTTTTGCGGTACAAGGCCAATGCGATCGCATAGGCAGCACAGAAGCCCGTGACATAGTCAACACAGGATGCCAAACCATGTAGTTCGGGTTTGCCCTCACCACCATAGCGGCGCATGATGCCCGTTGTGGATTGTAAGATTGGGTCATAGCCCGGTCGATCGGCCCAGTCATGATCCTTCAATCCATAATAGGACGTGATATGACAATAAATCAGTCCTTGGCAACGCGCCTTGACCTGTTCGTATGCTATGCCCAGTTTTTCTGCGACCCCTTTTCTAAAATTTTGTACCAGTACATCTGCGGACTCAATTAGGCACCAAAGAATTTCTTTTCCTTCATCTCTTGTCAGGTCAATCAGAATTGAGCGTTTGCCCTGGCTCACCTCAAGTGCAAACCAACAGGAAAGCCGGGGACCTGTATAGGGATTGGGGGCTTCGATCTTAATCACGTCAGCACCATACTCAGAGAGAATCCTGGTGCAACTCGGTGCGGCGACCACAGTGGACAGGTCTAGAACTCTACAGCCCTGTAGAATTTGCGATCCATCTTGATGACCACCCTTGCTTCCTCCTTTAAAAGTCGTTGTTTCTCCCCAGGCGCTAATCACACTGTCCAGATTGAGATTCCCGTAATCAGCAGCAACGGGAACGCGCTCTGATTCTGCTGTTTTTTCAAGATATACCTGTGTAGAAAATTGTTGTACAGGGCCTTGAAAAGGATCTTCAATTTCAAGCACCAGGCCTGCATCCATGGCTTCCTTAGAGCCCAGCCATTCAAGCGTTGTTCTCTGTACGCTACAGGGAACGCCGGCCTTGCTCAGTCTTTCTTCCCAGAACAATGCACTCTCTGTGGAAAGCTTCTCGGCCATGAGTTGCCTGATACGGGACTTCCACCTGGATGTCATCAGGGAAGAGTCACTGAGATTATTGTTTAGCATGCCAACTTTGTATGGATCCTGGTCAAGAAGACCTTCCCCGATCAAGGTGTCATATATCCCCAGCTCTTTGAGTGCGATCCTGCCAAAACGCTCGTGTTCTCCAGCCGCAATAAACAACCACCTCCCATCCTTGCACGGGAAAGAGTCAAAAAGAGGGGGCACCATCCTGGAAAACCCAGAGAGAAGTTTCCGTTGGAAATTTCTACCCGTAGCTTTAACGACAAACCGGATAAAAGGAAACAAGACGGAGCGGACAAGAAATGGGGCGGGAGGGAGCTCGTAACGCCTGGGTTTATTCCTGGCGTCAAAAATGATCCCCGCCAGAGTGGACATCGCTGCGCTTGCCAAGGGTACTTCAACAACGTCACCCTCACCCGATGAGGCTCTGGCCACCAATGCCATGGTAATAGCATTTACGGCATGGACTGCCCCATAAACGGATGCCAATGGAATCGGCGTGTACAAGGGATCAACATGCAGAATACTGCGAATCTGATGGATGTCTGTAAAAAGTCCCGTTGCCCCACCCAGTACACCTTCAAAGGCCCGAACATTGGCATTTTCTTGATCACTTGAGGCAAAACCCGGCAAAGAAACATATATCAGCTTGCGATTTTCAGCTGTCATTGCTGTGGCACCCAGACCCAGCTTGTCCATCACCCCAGGCCTGAAGTTTTCAATTACCACATCTGCGCAGGCGATGAGTTTTTTGGCGCTTGAAAGATCATCAGCATTTTTATAGACTGCATCAGAGGTTTGAGTAGGTTCCTCCGAACCTGGTCGTTGAACTTTAATTACATCTGCGCCTTGATCGGCGAGAAGCATACCGGCCAATGGCCCCGCGATATAATGACCAAAGTCGACAACTTTTATTCCGGATAGAGGAGCGCTTGGTTTCTTTTGCATAGCTGGCGTTAGTAGGGATCTGATTCGTGCTGGAACTGGCGATAAAACCTAACCAGACCCGGAGCCAGTACTGCGAGCCACGCCAACACGGTAATCCCAAACCACTTAAGCGGCAGAAGAAGAAGCAGAAACAGCCACAGCGCTACAAAACCATAAACACGGGGCATCATCTTCGCGGGGTCCGCTGAGGGTTTATCTCCCTCTCGCGCCAATGGGAACGCCTTCGGCCTGATAAACCAACCATGTACGGTTGCCATCAGTATAAAGCGGAACCCGCCGAATTCCTTTGAACCCATTACCGGGTTGATATCGAGAGCTGCATCCTCGGTGCGCTCAAGCGATGCCTGAATCTTCTCCCAAATGTACGACGCCCCCGGTCGAGCTCCAGCACCGTTCATATTGCTGAACTTCGGTACACAGCGCCAGCGGTACAGTATCCGGCCGGATTTATGCACCGCAACGACGGCTGGCTGGTAGTACCCCTTGGGATGGGATGCCCATTTGCGCTCACGCAGATGACCGGTGTCATCGTTATAGAAGACATCGAGCCAGCCACGGTTGCTGCATTCCTCGCGAATCTCATGGTGGGGGTCGCCGGCGGCAGGGAAACCAGTCTCCCACTCTGATTCGGCCGCGGTCGCCAGGGTCTGGGGCTCGCTGGTAATACCGAACACCTCTCCACCTGCCGCATGAATCTCATCAAGGACACCGGACTTCACATAGCTTCGTAACTCGAAGCGACAGGGAGGTCACCACAGGCCGCGATAATACAGAAGCAGTACAAACTCGAACTTCTCCAACTGTCTGTCTAACCAGTCACGGCGGACACCCACCGGCGGGTCGAGTAGGGGCGGGATATCAGGTTCCGACTCATTAACAAAGTCGAAGTGAAAAGCATCGTCTTCGGGAATGACGCGTACTTGCTCCCGCGCGCATATCTCACCATCACAAAGAACCAGTCCCATTTCAAAAGGCTGGCTGGCGTTATCGACCCCGTCAACACCGACCAGGCCAGTCAGCTGGTAGTTCGAACCTCGGGTGTCATTGACCCACGACAGCGCAGCGCGCGCCGCTGGCGCCAGGTGGCCAGGTATGCTGTCAATGTCTTGCATTCAGCTACTCTCTATTCCCTACCACCGAACAGCCGTGGATGGTCGCTGTTCGGCGGTGCTCATCGCCTGCCTTTACATCGTTGTTTTCTTGGCTTCGAAGAAGCATATCCAATTGTTTAATGTTTGTCATTAATTTAGTCCCATAGTATCTTCGCTTTATTCGTCAACGCCAGGGCCCGGCAAATGGAAGTTAATAATCAGATCCATCCCACCGACCAGCAGATGCAAGCACTTATCGCGCCCGGGCACGATAAACCCATTTACATGGTCAACCTGCTCAAGTTCAAAGACAAAGCAGAATACCCTGATGGTAGGGAAACAGATCTCACCGGAGCACAGGCATTTGCGCTCTATGGTGAGGCTGTCGCCAGGATCCTGATGGGGCTGGGTGGAGGACCGATGTTCAGTGCAGGTGTCGAAAGTCTGTGGCTGGGAGAGGTAGAGGAACTCTGGGATGCGATTGTGATAGCCATGTACCCTAACAGAAGGGCCATGTATGACATGCTTGCATCACCTGAGTATCAGGAAGTTGCCATACATCGGATCGCAGGCCTCGCGGGACAATTGAACATCGAAACCACTGATCCGATTGGTCTATGGCTTATTCAGCAAGGCGGCAGTTGATTATGAGTGACGCCAGGCGCCCTTCAAGAAGCGAAAATACGCGGCAGGCGCTGATGCGCTCGGCAGAGCGCTTGTTTGCGGCGCAGGGGCTTCAAAATGTGACAAGTCGTGCCATTGTCGAGGCGTCAGGCCAGAAGAATGAGTCGGCCTTGCAGTACCATTTTGGGAACCGCGAGGGTCTGATCCGGGAGATACACGCGCATTGGGCCGACGAGATTGGCCGGCTTCGTGGCGTTATGCTTGAGTCATTGCCCGAAGACGCTGGTCTGCGCGATATCGTCGCGTTCATGGTCACGCCACCCTTTGATCTGGGGCGCACGAATCCGGATTTTCGACGTTACATTCGCGCTTTCGGGCCGGAAGTCGTGCTCTCAGAGTTACCGGCGATAAACGCGATGCTCAGAGAGCGGGGCGCCCAGGAGATACCCCGGCGGCTGCGAAGTGAGTTGCCTCAGCTTTCCGCAAATGCGCTGGCATCGCGACTGGATGGCGCGGTGCGATTTGCCTCCCTGTCCATGGCCCAGCATGCGCGACAGCCGAAGGCATTCAAGGGGCGTGAAGCGTCGTTATTCCTGCATCGACTGATGGATTCCCTGGTTGGTCTGCTTGGTGTCGACGCTTCTGAAGAAACGCGGAAACTTGAAAGATAGCCACACTGAAGGGAAACAACATCCAAACAAGGTGCAGCCGAATTTG
>JAACFF010000606.1 GCA_009937635.1 Chloroflexota bacterium | reverse complement strand
ATTACAATACCAACAATGTTGCAAAAAAAGTAATAGAGTTCTCGATTGCGATCCCACGAGCCCGACTAAAGCCCAGCTATGGTGATGGTTTTCAAGGGGCGCCATTACGGATAATCTCGATTCGTGAAAGCAGTGATAGACGCAATCGAGGAGTAAAGGGAGATGGGTCAAGGGCGAAAAAAGAGGAGAATTCTGAGAGTGAAACGAACGTTTGAGCCAGGTCATTTATCACAAGCCAGCTTAATTGCAGCTTACGAAAGAATCGCCCCGAAATATGCTGATATTGTCTACAGCATTCCGGTCAAAAAAGGGTGTGGTGAAAGTAAGCTACAAAAGGAAAGGGTGCCGGCATGAAACAGTTACAAGTTGCTATCTATGCTCGGGTCTCCAGCGACCAACAAGCTGAGGCGGGCACGATCGCCAGCCAATTAGCAGCCTTAAGTGAGCGTGTCGTTCAAGATGGATGCCGGTTGGCCGATGAACTGACTTTTGTTGATGAGGGCTACAGCGGGGCCACGCTGATACGACCAGCCCTGGAAAGAGTGCGCGATCTGGCAGCGATGAGCGGCATCGACCGTCTGTATGTGCTTTCGCCAGATAGGCTGGCGCGTAAATATGCCTATCAAGCGCTACTGGTAGATGAGCTGCAACAGGCAGGTGTAGAGGTGGTTTTTCTGAATCGGGAATTAGGGAAGTCACCGGAGGATGACCTGCTATTGCAAGTCCAAGGGATGATCGCTGAGTACGAAAGAGCCAAGATGATGGAAAGGAGTCGACGAGGTAAACGATACGCGGCGCGGTCCGGCGATGTGGCGGTTCTGTCTGGCGCACCCTATGGCTTCTACTATGTGAGCAAACAGGCCGGCGGGGGCCAAGCACGGTATGAGGTTGTGCCTGAAGAAGCCCAAGTTGTGCAACAAATCTTCAAATGGGTAGGGATAGAACGGTTATCCATGGGTCAAGTTTGTCGCCGTTTACAGCAGGCCGGTGTCAAGACGCGCTCGGGGAAAACAACTTGGGACCGTTCTGTAATTTGGGGCATGCTCAAGAATCCGGCCTACAAAGGTATGGCCGCTTTCGGTAAGACACGCAGTGAGCCAATGCGACCCCGGCTGCGACCACAACGCAACGGCTCCAGGCAACCACGGCGGCCGATTTATGTCCAGGACCAGCCATCTGAAGAGTGGATTTATATCCCAGTTCCTTCCTTGATTGACGCTGACCTCTTCGCCGCTGTCCAGGAACAATTGGCTGAAAACCGCCAGCGCGCGCGCCA
The DNA here is from genome assembly GCA_009937635.1 of Chloroflexota bacterium. Classification (GTDB taxonomy): domain Bacteria; phylum Chloroflexota; class Anaerolineae; order Promineifilales; family Promineifilaceae; genus JAACFF01. Next base: position 1,514 of record JAACFF010000606.1, on the reverse strand, counting down.
AGGCAAGCGCGGGGCCAGTTATCTCCTGCAAGGCCTGCTCGTTTGTTCGCGATGTGGCTATGCTTATTATGGTAAACGCGTGAGCAATTCAACTGCAAAAGGGAAGCGTCGTTATGCTTATTACCGCTGTCTGGGAACCGACGCTTATCGCTTTGGTGGTGAAAGAATTTGTGACAACTTGCAGGTGCGTACCGACAAACTCGACCAGCTCGTTTGGGACGAAGTGTGTGGTCTCTTGCAGAATGGCCGCCGTCTACAAGAGGAGTATGAGCGGCGGTTGCGTACTCCGCATCAAGAACGAGACGAATTGTCTTTAACCCAGGCCCAGATTGCTAAAGTGCGCCAAGGCATTGCCAGGTTGATTGACAGTTACGCTGCCGGCTACATTGAGAAGCTTGAGTTTGAACCACGAATCACCCGCTTGCGCCAACGCTTAAGCAACCTGGAACAACAGGAAGAGGAAATCGCTGATGAATTGGTCTTACAAGAAGAACTACGCTTGGTCGTTAGCCGTCTTGAAGATTTTGCCACTCAAGTCAAAGGTAGCCTGGCCGAAGCAGATTGGCACACCCGACGTGACCTTATTCGCACGCTTGTAAAGCAGGTTGAAATTGACAAAGAAGAGGTCAAGGTTGTTTTCAGAGTGCCTCCTGATCCGCTCGATTTAGATGCTGATAACGCAAATTTGCAACTTTGTAGGAAGAGAGATCGGACCTCCCTGCGGCACCCCTTCGTCGGTTGGGTAGAGCTCCTCACCATCTAAAACCCCTGCTTTGAGCCAGGCTCGAATAGCCCGATCCATTTTGGGGAAGGTTTGCAGCTTATCCAACAGGGCTTGATGATTGATCCGATCAAAGCATTTGGCGATGTCGGCATCAAGGACGTACTTCGGCTTTTGACAGATGGCGTGGAAGATGGCGGCGATGGCGTCATGGCATCCGCGACCCGGTCTGAATCCGTAACTGTTGGGCTCAAATCGTGCCTCCCATTCTGGCTCCAGAGCTAGCTTGGCTAGAGCTTGCTGCGCCCGACTATGGATCGTAGGAATGCTTAATGGACGCTTTTCCTCTTTCCCCGGCTTGGGAATCCAGACGCGGCGGGTCGGACTCGCTGTTTGGGGAAGTGTTAGCGTTTGCGCTAAGTGCAATCGTTGTTGGGGATTCAAGGACTTTATTCCATCGACCCCGGCTGTCTTCTTGCCTCGATTGTCTTGCGTCACCCGCCGTACGGCCAAACATCTTGCCGACCAGGAACTTATCAAGAGTCTTTGAAGTCTGTGAACTGATGTTGTGTCACCTCGTTGTGAAGCTTGGTAAATACGTTTTTGGAGCTTGAAGACCGACCGCTCGACTTTCTTCCAGGGTAGGTCTTGCCATCTATACATCGGCCTTTCCGCCGTGTTCATAACCTGTGCACTCCTACTCGCGTCCATACCTTCCTGTCCAGCGTCTCCACGTCAGCCTATCCGGAACATTACTCCCGGCCTTTGCTTCTTGGAGAATCCTTCCCCGAGT